>JAXDQF010000357.1:0-12801 GCA_034668025.1 Gammaproteobacteria bacterium
CCCCGATGTTAGGGTCAGAACATGTCCTTCAGCGCGAAATCCACGTACTCCAAGCATGGCTCCCGGCCGTCGCTTACGCTCGCGCTTCTCCTTCTGCGCCCCCAAGCGCAATAAACCCCACGCGCCAACGGTCGGCGCCAACAAGACCGGACTCACACCGAACCCCATCAAAGAGGCCATTTGCAAGGCTTCCCGGTGAATGACAGGCTTTCCGGCAATTAATCGTTCGCGACCTACACCCGAGAACCGCACCATGTTACGGACACCCTCAGACAAGTATCGCCCCTTTGGCCCCATAGATATCCCCGACCGCACCTGGCCGGGTCGCGCAATCACCGCCCCGCCTACCTGGTGCAGCGTCGACCTGCGTGACGGCAACCAGGCGTTGATTGAGCCTATGGATCCGGCGCGGAAGTTGCGCATGTTTCAGCACCTGGTGCGGATCGGCTTCAAGGAGATCGAGATCGGCTTTCCGGCCGCCTCGCAGACGGAATTCAATTTTGTCCGGCAGTTGGTTGAGCAGGACCTCATCCCGGACGACGTCACCGTTCAGGTACTCACGCAGGCGCGTGCGGAACTGATCACCCGGACGTTCGACAGCCTCAAGGGCGCACGGCGCGCCATTGTGCATCTGTACAACTCGACGTCCACGACCCAACGGCGGGTCGTATTCAAACTCGATCGCGCCGGAATCGTCGACATCGCCGTGAAGGGTGCGGCGCTGATCCGTCAGCTCGCCGCCCAGCGGCCCGAAACAGACTGGCTGTTTCAGTACAGCCCGGAGAGTTTCACTGGGACGGAGCTGGATTTTGCGGTCGAGATTTGTGATGCGGTGACGGCCGAATGGCAACCCACACCGCAGCGCAAGGCCATCCTGAACCTGCCGGCCACTGTTGAGATGGCCACGCCCAACATATACGCCGATCAGATTGAGTGGTTCGGCAGGCACGTTGATCGTCGCGACAGCGTGATCATCAGCGTCCATCCCCATAACGATCGAGGCACGGGCGTTGCCGCCGCTGAGCTGGCGATGATGGCCGGCGCCGAACGAGTCGAAGGCACTCTGTTTGGCAATGGTGAACGCACCGGCAACGTCGACATTGTGACGCTCGCCCTGAACCTGTACACACAGGGCGTCGACCCCAACCTGGATTTCTCGGACATCAATGCGGTTGCCCGAACGGCCGAGTTCTGCAACCAGTTGCCCATTCACCCGCGTCATCCGTACGTTGGCGATCTGGTGTTCACGGCGTTCTCAGGATCTCACCAGGACGCGATCAAGAAGGGGCTGGCGGCGCTCGACAAGGCGGGCATTTGGGATGTGCCCTATCTACCGATTGACCCGGCCGACGTGGGCCGCACCTACGAGTCGGTCATCCGGGTCAACAGCCAGTCTGGAAAGGGTGGCGTTGCGTATCTTCTCGAACGTGACTATCAACTCGTACTACCGCGAAAGCTGCAGATCGAGTTTAGTCGAGTCGTTCAGCAGGCTGCGGACATGTCAGGCAAGGAGCTGACTTCGCACGAGCTCTTCTCGCTCTTCGAGGCTGAGTACCTGGCATCGGCGGGTCCGATTGCGTATCGATCACACCAACTGGCAACGTCCGGGGATGGAGCCGATCGCGAGCGCATCACTCTGCAGATTCAGGACGACGGCACCGGACTGACGCTCCATGGCAACGGCACGGGGCCGATTGATGCAGCGGTGAGCGCACTCAACCTCCCGATCGACGTCGTGGGATATCACGAGCACTCATGCGGCTCGGGAAGCGACGCGGTCGCCATTGCGTACGTCGAGGTGTCGACAGGGCCGGGATCCGTGATGTTTGGAGTGGGCCGTCACTCCAACATCATCACGGCGTCCCTGCTGGCGCTGGTGTCAGGCGTCAACCGCGCCTTCCGCGCCGGCGCCCTGCCACGCCTGCAACGCGCAGCAGGGGCGTGAATCGGGTCATTTCCCCGGTGCGTAAAACCAATAATCCGCCGAATACGCGCTCTTCGACTCGGTGCCGGTCTTCGAAGCATCACACTCCGACGCCGCGGGCGGCTTGCCGCCCTTGGTGTTGATTCGCTGAATGCTGGTCACCTTCGCAAACATCCCCTCACCCGTGTGACCCGTTACTGACACCAGCAACCACGGGATGGAACCCGCATCCGGCGAATCAACATGGGCGCTGGCCTTGCCGGTAATCTCGCTGCCATCCTTGTGCTTCCAGGAAGGACCGGCGAAGTGATGACCGATCACGGCGCCCTTCTTGTCGTGCAGGTCGGCATCGGGTGCTTTCAACACCCACTGCAGCGCACCGTCGGTTCCCGGCTTGCAGGTGTAGATCTGGGAGCCGGTGGCATGGGCTTTCAACACCAGCTTTTCGCCGGCAGGCACAGTCAGTTCGGCAGGAATCTGCGGCGTTCCCGCCACTGTCACTGTCGAGCACGCCAGCAACAGCGCCGTTTGCAACACTCGTGTCATGATTTTACTCCGTTGTTTTTCAACTGATCGCAGCGAAGCATTCTACCGCGTTGCAAATCGTGACGCGCGTCGATGTTTGCGTCTGCAACATCAGACAAACACGGGTATCTCTTACCAAACGCGCCGGAGTGGTGTACAAATTAACCGTCAGGCTCGCGAGGATGATCGTGGGAACGGAAACAATCTCAGAGATAGTCAGCAACTACGAGCTGCCCATCACCTGCGAGAAATGCGGCGCACAATCGCAGAAGACCATTGGCTGGATCCGTCTGCATCGCGACATGAAGTGTCCCGGATGTGATGCGGTGATTGTGCTGAACACCTCACGGATCACGGGAACGATTCGCAGCGTCGAGCGGCGGCTCGGCGACCTGCAGAGTCAACTGACGGAACGCATCCGCAAGTTATGAGCGGCAGCGGCCGCCCCTGCCGCCGCGTCAGCAGCGCCAACGGAGCTGGCACCGTCCGCATACCCAACCCTACCCTCCACCAACGCAGGCTGCAACGCGCCCGTAGCGCTACCGGACTGCGCCGAGATGACCATATTCGCCCGCAACCCGGGGTTATTGTCACCCAGTTCCAGCGCGCCGCCATGCACCTTGGCGACCGATGCAACGAGCGTCAGCCCCAGGCCCACCCCAGGGGTTCCACGGCTCGCGTCGCCACGGTAGAACCGCGCTGACACCTTAGGTTTCTCCTCATCGGGGATTCCTGGCCCATCGTCGGCCACGGCGATCTGAACCTTCCCATCGACGAGTGCCTGGACCTCAACACTAATGGCGCCACCGGCGCTCGTGTACTTGAGGGCGTTGTCGATCAGGTTGCCGATTGCTTGCGCCAGCAACACCGGGTCGCCTGAGATATCGGCGGCGCCTGTGCCGCGGTACGACAATGTGACGCCCTTGAGCTCTGCGGCCGGCAAATAGAAGTCGACCGCCTGTCTGGCGATGTCGGCCGCATTCACGGGCACGAAACCGGAGCGGCGCATGCCTGTATCGATCTCGGCCAGGCGCAGCAACGCATTAAAAATCAGGATGACCCGGTCAACGTCGACCACGGCACCGTCGATCTCGGCAAACGTCTCCTCAGACTCGGGGCGCGTCAGCGACAGCTCTTCGAGGCGCGAGCGCAGCTCCGCGAGGGGTGTGCGCAGGTCGTGCGCTATCGAGTTGGAAACATCGCGAACGCCATGCAACAACTGCTCAATCTGATCGAGCATGCCGTTGATGGTGCTCGAGAGGGTGTTGAGCTCGTCACTGCCGGCCTTTGTGGGCAGGCGATGGCTCCAATCGCCCCGGACGATTGCCTGCACGGTATGGTGAATTCCGTCGACGCGCAGCAGGACGGCACGCCTGATCATCAGGCCGCCGACGACGCCGGCGATGGAAAGAACGGCGATCGCTGCGGCCAACCCAAACCAGAAGCGCGCCGCCAAGGGCGCGAACAGGGCCTGATCGCGCCCTACGAGCAGGTTGTAACCTCCTGGAAGCACGCTGTGCACAAACATGGCGCGTGTGTCTTTTCCGGACAGGTTGACGGGCAGATCGTATTCCCCGGGCTCCAGGGGAACCACACCGGGCCACGCCGGCAGGTTGCCGGCGATCGGGTGCAATGTTGAATCTGTGAGCAGCAGAATGCGTTCACCGGGGATCTGCATGCCAACACGATTGTCGATGAAGGTGGACAGACCCGAAGCGCCCTGTCGGCGGAACACCTCCGAAAGTCGCTGCGTATCAGCTCGCAGGACCTCTGTGCGGGCGTCCTGGATGGTTACGTAATAGGCGTACCACAGAGGTGCGGCAAACAGGATGAGTGCGGCTATTCCAAACGCGACGTAGCTGAACGCCAGTGTGAAAGCTGACGATCGCAATAGCCTGTTCACGACGGCCTATTCATCGGCCGTCAGCATATACCCGGCATTGCGCACCGTGCGCAGCAGCGGGCGCTCCGAATCGGATTCAATCTTCTGGCGCAGCTTGCTGATGTGGACATCCACCACATTGGTCTGAGGGTCGAAATGATAGTCCCAGACGTTCTCCAGCAACATGGTGCGGGTGACCACCTGGCCGGCATGGCGCATCAGGTATTCCAGCAGCTTGAATTCCTGGGGTTGCAGCGCGATCGCACGGGCGCCGCGCGAGGCCTTCCTCGACAACAGGTCGATGTGCAGGTCGCCCACACGCAGACTGGTCTGGGTACCGCTTCCCTGGACACGACGGTTCAGAGCGTCCAACCGGGCCAGGAGCTCGCCGAACGCGAAGGGCTTGGTCAGGTAGTCGTCCCCCCCACTCTTGAGGCCCCGAATGCGCTCGTCGACGTCCGACAACGCGCTCAGGATCAATATCGGGGTGCGGTTGCCTGACTGCCGGAGCGCCTCAATGATCGCCAGGCCGTCGATCTGGCCGGGCAGCATGCGGTCCATGATGATGACGTCGTACGGCTCACTGGCGGCCAGAAACATGCCGTCGCGACCGTTATCCGCATGGTCGGCCACGTGACCCGCTTCCTGCAGGCCTTTGACGACAAAGCGGGTAACTCGCTCGTTGTCTTCGACCAGCAGTACTTTCACAACGCTCCTCGTAAAGTGAGATGCATGGCGTTAAACCGGCGCAGGCGCGCTCGGCGCCGAGGCCTGGTCAGGGGCGGTTTCAACGACCTTGCGGCGCCGACCCAGTCGTTCATTGACCCGATCCAGATACAGGTAGACCACCGGCGTCGTAAACAGCGTCAACATCTGACTCAGTATCAAACCGCCCACCATGGTGTAGCCCAGCGGCTTGCGCAGCTCCGAACCGGTGCCGTTCTCCAGCATCAACGGCAGCGCTGCGAGCAGAGCGGCCATTGTAGTCATCATGATCGGCCGGAAGCGCAACAAACACGCCTGGCGGATGGAAGCTTCCGGGGAGAGGTGTTGCTCACGTTCAGCCTGGATCGCGAAGTCCACCATCATGATGCCGTTCTTCTTGACGATGCCGATCAGCAGGATGATGCCGATCAACGCAATCACGGACAGGTCGATGTGGAAGGCCATCAACATCAGCAGCGCCCCTACTCCTGCCGACGGCAGTGTCGACAGGATGGTCAGCGGGTGGATATAGCTCTCGTAGAGCATGCCCAGGATGATGTAGACGACCACCAGCGCTGCGAGAATCAGATAGGGCTCGGACTTCAGCGAAGTCTCGAATGCCTGGGCAGTTCCCTGGAAAGTGCCCAGCATGGATGCGGGCATCTGCATTTGCGCCGTTGCGTTCCTGATTGCATCCACCGCGTCGCCCAGCGCAGCACCGGGCGCCAGGTTGAACGACAGTGTTACTGCTGGAAACTGCGCCTGGTGATTCACCGACAGGTAGCTGACGTGCTGCGTGTCGAAATGAGCGAAGGTCGACAACGGCACCTGTTGGTTCGTGATCGGCGACTTCACGTACAGCTTATTGAGTGTGTTCGGATCACTCTGCAGCTCGGGAGTGATCTCGAGAATCACGTGATAGGAGTTCAACTGGGTGAAGTACTGTGCGGCCTGCCGTTGCCCGAACGCGTCATACAGCGTGGCGTCGATCACCGCGGGTTGGATCCCAAAGCGCGCCGCCTCGTCGCGATCAATGTTCAGCGACAGCATGGAGCCGTTTGTCTGCTGATCGGTGGCGACGTCCCGCAGCATCGGCAACTGCGTCATCTTCTCGAGCAGCTTGGGTGCCCAGCTGTTCAACTCACCCAGGTCCGGATCCTGCAACGTATATTGGTACTGCGTGCGCGTCTGCCGACCGCCGACGCTCAGGTCCTGCGCCGACTGCAGAAACAGGGTCGCACCTTTGACCTGTGCGAGTTTGGGCCGCAGGCGTGCAATGATCTCATCGGAAGTGGACTTGCGCTGATCGCGCGGCTTCAGTCCGATGGCCACGAACCCGTTGTTCACCGGCCGTGAGCCGCCCAGGCCGCTGGCCCAGTTGGCCACGTCCGGATCCTGTCCGACGACGTCCATCAACTGGTGCTGCAACTTCAACATCTCAGTGAAGGAGATATCCTGAGATGCGTCCGATATGCCGGAAATGATGCCGGTGTCCTGCTGCGGGAAAAATCCCTTGGGCTCGTATACGTACAGCACGCCCGTGAGCACCACCGTAATCAGAAAGACAATCAACGTCGGCTTCTGATGCCTCAGTACGAAATCCAGACCGCGGGTGTACTGGTGCAGCAGCTTTTCAAACCCCCGCTCAATGAATTGGTAGGCATTGCTGTGCTTCACGTGCCGCTCGTCGCGCAGGAACAGCGAGCACATCATCGGCGACAGGGTCAGCGCCACAAACGCCGACACCAGGATCGTCATGGTCACGGTGATGGCGAATTCGCGGAACAGCCTGCCGATGATGCCTCCCATCAGCAGCAGTGGAATAAACACGGCCACCAGCGAGAGGCTGATGGACAGGATGGTAAAGCCGATTTCCCTGGAGCCCTTGAGCGCCGCTTCCATGGGCGAGAGGCCTTCTTCGATGTGCCGGTAGATGTTTTCCAACATCACGATGGCATCGTCCACGACGAATCCGACCGCGATCGTCAGTCCCATCAAGGACAGGTTGTCGAGCGTATAGCCCATCGCGTACATGAGGGCTGCGGTGCCGAACAGAGCCAGCGGGACCGTGACTCCCGGAATGACCGTGGCCCAGAAGTTACGCAGAAACAGGAAGATCACCAGCACCACGAGCCCGATTGTCAGAACCAACGTGAATTCCACGTCGTGGACCGATGCTTTGATGGTGGTCGTGCGATCAATGATGGTATCGACTTTGATGGAGGGCGGCACGGAAGCGAGCGCGCGCGGCATCAGCTTGTTCACGCTGTCGACCGTCTCAATGACGTTTGCACCCGCCTGCTTGAAGATCTGCAGCATGATGCCGTTCTTACCGTTCTGAAACGCCAGCGCCAGGTGATCTTCCGGTCCGTCGACCGCCACGCCGATATCCCGGATGCGTACCGGCGCGCCGTTCTTATAAGCAACGATCACGTTATTCCAGGGCGCTGCCTTCAACAACTGGTCGTTGTCGTAGATGGCGAAACTATGGCGCACTCCGTTGATCGACCCCTTGGGGGCATCGACCGTTGCAGCGTTGATGACGGTGGCGATGTCCTCGAGTTGGATGCCGAGTGCGGCGATTTTTGCGGGGTCAACCTGCACGCGCACTGCGGGCTTCTGCTGACCTCCCAGGGCCACCTGGGAAACACCGGGGATGCGGGAGATCTGTTGGGCCAGGACGTTTTCGGCGTAGTCGTCGACCTGAGTCAGCGGAAGAACGTCCGAGTGAACGGACATCACCAGGATCGGGGAGTCGGCCGGATTGACCTTCTTGTACGAAGGCGGCGAAGGAAGGTTCTTCGGAAGCTGTCCACCGGCCGCATCGATAGCCGATTGCACATCCTGGGCCGCGCCGTCGATGTTGCGACCGAGGTCAAACTGCACAGTGATCTGTGTGGTCCCCAACACGCTGGAGGACGTTAGCTGGGCGACCCCCGGTATGGCCGCAAACTGGTATTCGAGCGGAGTGGCCACGGCCGACGCCATCGTCTCAGGGCTGGCCCCCGGCAATTTCGCCGACACCTGGATGGTCGGAAAGTCCACCTGCGGCAACGGCGCAACCGGCAGCAACGGAAACGCCACGATACCCAGCAACAAAATCCCCGCCATCAACAGGGACGTCGCAATCGGCCGCCGGATAAACGGTTCCGAGATACTCACGGCTCGACCTGCCCGACCAGCTGCGGATTGGGCGCCTCATGGGTGACTTTCACGTGGGCGCCCGGCTGCAACCGGTACTGGTTGCTGGTCACAACCCGCTCGCCCTCGTTGATTCCGTTGTGCACCACCATCACCGAGCCGCTCTCTTCCCCGACCTCGAGGGGCCGCATCTCAACCGTCGAGTCGGCCTTGACGACGTAAGTGAACATCCCGTCCGGGCCGCGCTGCACGGCAGCAGAAGGGATCGTGAGAGCGCTTTTGTCTGTTCTGACGAGGACCCGGGCATCCACGTACTGCCCCGGCCAGAGCTTGTTGTGCGGGTTGGGGAAAACGGCCTTGAGGCGAATGGTGCCGGTTGTCTGGTCGATCTGGTTGTCGATGAGAGTGACCGTGCCTCGATCCAACTCCTTGCTGCCGTCCCGCGACATCGCTTCCACGGTGACGGTTCCGGAGCTCAGGGCGCTGCCCACAACGCTGAGCGCATCTTCCGGCAACGTAAAAATCAACGAAATGGGCTGTAACTGGGTAACGACAACGATGCCGTTGGTATCCGTGGCACGGACATTGTTGCCCACGTCGACCCGCCGGATACCGGTGCGGCCCTGGATCGGTGAGGTGATCGTCGTGTACTGCAGTTGGGTGCGAGCGTTATCGATCGTCGCCTGGTCGCCCTTGATCTGGGCTTCCAGTCCAGCGACGGTCGCGCGCTGGGCATCCAATATCTGCTTGCTCGCCAGGTTTTCAGGGGCCAGGGTCAGGTAGCGCTCGAGATCGGCCTTGGCGCTCTGCAACTGCGCTTCGTCCTTGGCTTTCGCAGCCAGCGCCAGCTCCAGTGCCGCCTGGAATGGCCGCGGGTCGATCTGTGCCAGCAGGTCGCCTTTGTTGACCGTCTTGCCTTCCTCGAAGGCAATTTTCTGCAACTCGCCATCAACACGCGCCGTCACGGTAACCGTGTTGAACGCCTGAATCGTACCCAACCCGTCGAGGTACACCGGCACATCCGTGCGTTTTACCTTGGCTACGTCGACGGAGATCGACTTGTCACCGGTGTGAGGCGGGCCCGCGGCATCACTGCGCCTGTCGGGCAACCAGAGCCAGACTGCCGCGACCAGCACGGCCAGCGCCCCGATCATCCAGGAGCGTGCCCGGGGATTTCTGATCAAACCACGAAAGGTGTCCATAGACTCTCTTCTCAACTTTGGGCAGCCGTGTGCTGCCAGCCGCCGCCGAGGGCGTTAAACAGTTGCACCAGCGCCTGCAGGTGCGCGAATCTGACTTGTACCAACGCGTCCTCGGCACTGAAGAGCGTGGTCTGAGTATTCAACACGGTGAGCACGTTGACCGTTCCGGCGTGCAGCTGGATTTCGGTGATCTCGTAAGCCCGCCTGGCTTTTGCGACCGCGTCCTGCTGGCGCCGATATTGCTCTGCCGTCTGCTGCGTCGCTACAAGAGCGTCCTCGACGTTGCTGAACGCCGAGATCACCGACTTGTGGTAGTCGGACAGCAGCTCTGAGTAGCGGGCCTTGTTCAGGCGGTAGCCCCCCACGAGCGCCCCACCCTGGAAAATGTCCTGGGCTACGCCACCCGTCAGAGAAAACACCTTATTGGCGGGCGAGATGAGACCCGAGAGCGCCGTGCTCACAAAGCCACCACTCGCGGTGAGATCGATGCTCGGAAAGAACGCCGCCCGGGCAGCCTGGATATTGGCGTTGGCTGCCATCAGTTGAGCCTCGGCAGACGCCACGTCGGGACGTCGTGCAAGCAGCTCTGAGGGCAGCCCAGGGCCCACCACGGGCTCCGACAGGTCACTGAGGGTTCCGCCTGGGGCCTCCAGGTCCTGGGGCATCTTGCCCACCAGAACGGCCAGCGCGTCGATCGTCTGCCGCAGTTGCTGCCGCAGAGGCGGGATGGACGCATTGATCACCGCTACCGTTGTTGCCTGCTGGGCCACGTCCAGGGCGTTAGCAGTTCCGACCGTTTCCTCGAAGGTGAGGTCTTTCAGGATGGTCTGCGCTGTCGACAGATCTCGCTCAGCGACGTCGAGGCGATCGTGCAATTCGAGAGCCTGGAAATAGGTCGTCGCGACGCTGGTCATCACCGTCAATTCGACCGTGGCATGGTCATAGCGCGACGCATTCGCGGAATACCGGGCCGCATTGAACACGGCTTGGTTTTTCCCCCAGAAATCGAGCTGATAGCTCGCTGACGCCTGGGCGGAGAATTGGTTGGAGGTGATCGGCTTGGTTCCGGGCGCCGAGGTCACGGATGGCTTCGCGCGCTGACGGTTCGCATCGGCGCTGACGCCTATCGCAGGCAGCAACGGTGCCCCGGCGACCTGTACCTGAGCGTCCGCCTGCCGGACCCTTGCGATGGCGGAAGCAATATCGTCGTTTGCCTTTTGCGCCTGGGAAATCAGGTCGTTCAACTGTGGTGACCCGAATTGCCGCCACCAGTCGGCCGAAGGCCATGCGGCCACCGTGGTCGCTGTAGTCACAGGCGGGGCCGGCGGCGAAGGTGACGACGGCTTCGGTGGAGGACCGGCGCGCGTAGTCGCTATCGCATCGGTTGCCGCCGCCGCAGCAGCCGACTCGTCGGGTGTTTGCGTTGTATCAACGCTCCATCCTGCCGGCGTGGGAATGTCAGGACGTTTGTAATGCGGCCCGAGAATATTGCACGCGGAAAGCATAAGCGTCGCGCAAGCGACGGCACAAAGAGGGGTCTTGTCCGTGAGTTTCACAACGCTGCGGGAACAGGTTCTAGCCAGGGGATCACGGTACGTGTTGGGACGTTTCCACCAGATTGGCGAAATATTAATTTCCGTTAACCGCCGTGGCAAAGCCGCGCCCCACCCTGCTTTGCACCATATTTAAATAATGTGAATCAAGTAGATAGGGGGTACTCTTCAGGTCAGTTAGCATTGAGTTGCGACCCTGGGGGTACTCTGCGGCAGACCATTGAGTTTCATAGAGTGTGAGTTATATTCGGGACGCAAGCGCTTGTGCGGGAACGGCAGATGAACACTACACTGGACCTGTTTGAGGCGGCCACGGTGTCGCTGACGCGGGCCGCGCCGATCAAGGATCGAATCGCGGACGCGTATCTAAACTACCTCGTGTATATCCACGAGGAGGACCTGCCTGCTGATGTGTGCGAAGAGTTTCGCGCACTGACTGACACGTTGACTCGCGTAAGACCCGAACTGCGCGGCGACGATCGACTGCGAGCTACCGTACGGAAGATGTCCAACAACGACGCGGAGATTGCCGCTTCTGCTGTCGTCCGAATGTTCGGCTCAGTATCCCGCGCGGTTGCGGGAGTGCCGCATGAGGCCGCTACCTCAAATGCGATAAACACGACCAATGTAGTGCCGCTTCATGCGGTAACCGGCTGATCCAGCGCTTCAATCCATCTTAAATTCGATCGTGTCCCAGCGCGTCGTGTCCTCATGACGTGCCTGGCGCTTGATCGCATCTACGAGCGCCCTCTCGTCCCAGTCCACGATCTCATCCGCGAGGTCCGCCAGCACCTTGGGCACCGGTGCCTGGGAGCCGAACGGCTTCATCAGCACCACCGGCTTTTGACTGGCCTGCGCATACAGCAACTGGAACGTCAGCAGATCCTGCGACACCCCGTAGAGGCTCGACAGGGCGACCACGACTTCAACCGGGGCAATCTGCTTGCGCAGCCCCTCCTTCAGCGCCTCCTTGTCGCCTTCGGGGCGCAGCTCTGGCTTGCTGGTATTGCGGTAAAAGAAGTTCCGCGCGCTTTCGAGATACTCGAAAACCCGCAAATAGTCATCGCTGTCTTCCCACAGGTGGGTGACGAACAGCCGGACGGGATTGGCCTGCGACATGACGTGAACTGCGCTGCGGCTTCATTGCCAACGAGCAGCAGAGTCTGGCACAAGCGTGGCGACGGCGAAACTCGGGTGGCCGATGCCTCCCGGCGACAGGTTTGCCCTCCCGCACGCCGCCCCGGGTCTATAGAATGCACGGTTTGAGATAAGGAACCGATACGTGCGGCTGCTCGTCTACAACATTCGCTACGCTACAGGTACCGGTCCCTCTTTCCATCTGCCATTGCCCGGCGCCGGTTACTTGCGCAGCAATCGCAAGGTGCTGGCAGGCATCACGGACTTCATCCGCGAGGAACGTCCCGACGTCGTCGGCCTCATCGAGGTCGACACCGGGTCGATCCGCACGGGCATGGTGAATCAGGCGGAGCACATCGCCGGCTCGATCGGCCACTACTCAACGTTCCAGTGCAAATACGGAACGGGGTCCATCAACAACCTCGTTCCTATCGTGCGCAAGCAAGCGAACGCGTTTCTTTCGGCACCGCACGTCCACGGCGAACGCTTCCACTACTTCGACACAGGTATCAAGCGCCTCATCATTGAGCTGGAGCTCGATGACGTGTGCGTCTTCCTCGTGCACCTGTCCCTGAAGTTCCGACACCGGCAATATCAGCTGCGCTCTCTGCACGACTTGATCGTGCAGTCACCGAAGCCGGTCATTGTCGCGGGTGACTTCAACACCTTCTGGGGAACCCACGAAATCTACCTGTTCATGCGCGCTGCCGGTCTTCGAAGCGCGAACTCCGC
>JAXDQF010000358.1:0-3824 GCA_034668025.1 Gammaproteobacteria bacterium
GTAAGTCAGCGCTGAGTCCCACAAATCGCCCACAATCACCTGATTGTAGTCAGGTGCTCGCCTTGTTGGCGTACCTGGAAAGCAAGCCCTGACGGTCGAGGCACTCGAACAACCCACCGCCTGGAACACCTCCGCCGATGAATTGAGTACACTGAAACGCGCAATCCGGAGGAAATCGAGATGTCTGGCGATCCGTTAGAGTCGGCGCAACCCATGGCCTCTACCCCGTGCTATGGGACGACAGCCATCGCATTTCACTGGGTGGTGTTCGTATTCGTTCTCATTGTCGGCATCCTGGGTCTGCTGCACGATGATTGGCCGAAGGCAACGCAAAGCTTCTGGATCAACATTCACGCGGTGCTCGGAATTCTTCTGTGGGGCACAGTGCTGGCCAGACTCGCATGGCGGCTCGGGCACCTCCCTCCGCCTCTGCCTGGAAATGTCGGGTCCATGGCAAAACGCCTGTCCAGCCCGGTGCACCTGACACTATATGCGCTGCTGCTCGCGACGCCTTTGATCGGGGTTGTAACCTTTGTCTATCACGGTCGGATTTTCGACTTTGGTATCTTTCAGCTCGATCCTGGAATCCAGAAGAACCGCGCTGTTTTCAAACCGACCGAAAACATTCACGAGTATCTGGCCTATGCGTTGTTCACATTGGCGGGATTGCACGCCGCAGCCGCGTTGTGGCATGCGCTTTATTTGCGAGATGGCGTGTTACGACGGATGTGGCCCCTGAAATCAGGTCGTAGCGTTCATTGCGGTAAAGGTTGTGGAGACAGCCCGTAACTGCCCGGTGACGCTGCAGGGTGCGCACCCCGTGCCAGTTGGCAGCCGCGATCGGTGGCAAATCCCGCGATGTCACGGGCGACTGCTATGGAGTCTTCGCATTCACTTCGAAGTAGTCCCGCACGGCCCACGTCGGGCCCGATGGCGCATCGACGTCGGACAAGCGAACCATCTCGCCACGCAACTGACGCACGGTTAGTTCGAATCGAAGGTAATGAAAGTTGGGAAATTCGCCGCTCTGATATAGATCGGCCGTCGAGCGGTTAACAAACTCCGGTTTACCACCACCGCCACCGGAGACCAGGAAGACAATGCCATCGCGCTGGAAACGCTCGTAATTGTGAACGTGCGCAGCACACACGATGAAGCGCGCGCGCGAGCCCGCAGCGGCGGCGGCGAGCTGTTTCGCAAGCGCCGTCTCATTACCGCGCGCCCCGGCGATGTAGTCGGTAATCGGTGGATGATGCAGCAGGACTACCACGAACCGCACAGTGGGTGAAAGTCCGTCGAGTTGTTGCTGCAGCCATTGCCCCTGCTCACCCCCAGGCAACAGCGATGAGACACTGTCGAGCGCGAAGAATTGCAGGCGGGTTCCCAGGCGCACGGTGTACCAACGGCGGCCGTTCTGCTGTGGAAAGGTCTGCCACCAACGCGCCAGGCATACTACTTCTGCGCATCCCTTGAATTCGTGGTTACCCAGTACGGGGAATACGCGCAGCTGCTCGTTACGCCAGGCGGCGGTCTCTTCTTGAAAGACCCCGTAATCGGCCTCGTTACCGCCGTGCCACGGGATATCGCCAGTCAGGAACACGGCATCGGGTTGCTCGCTGGCGATGCGTGCGATAATCGACCGTCGCGGACTAGGCTGGCTGGCCGCCGTCTCGCGGACATCCGTAAACCTCATGTCGCCGTAGACGATAAATCGCGGCGAGGATCCGAGTTCACCATCAGTCACCGTCAAACGCGTCTGTGGAGACCTTGGCTCCGGCCTGTCGGAAACGAGTTTGGCGCCCGACGAGCAGCTCGCCAGGTAGATCGAGATGATCGCGCAAACTTTGCGAAAGGATGCACGGTTCGCCCAATGGACTGCGGCCATCGCCAACCTCCGAGGATCCCGGTAGCCCTCGATGGACTTACTTTACGTCGTAAAGTTCAACCGAAACTCTTTACTCGCAACATCCATCGGCCGGTATTGGGAACGCGCGAACGGCGATAGCGGATGAGCCGCCAGGCGAGTCGGGTGTCCGCCCCCCGCGGCTTTTGTCTGGCGAACGGGTCAAGCCTTGACGCTGATCCGGCTGCGGCGGGTGCCGTCTGCATCGCCATCCGAGTCCGGTTTGGTGCCAGAAGCAGGGGTCGAATGCTTCGTCACCGGCACCGATGAGGCCTGCTTGGCCGAAGGCGGGCTGGCGGACGGCAAGGTCGTCGGCGAGATGCTCGAAATGCTCATGGTCTATCACTCCAGGTAACAGGTCTACGATCCGATCGACGGCCTTTACTTTACTGTACAAAGTTTCAGTTGACTGTGCGGGTGCTGCTCAACCTGTGTTTCTGAAAGCAAATGCTGCGGCGCCCTCCCTCTCAATTTCCTTCAACTCTCGTACCGCGAAGAGAGCCGGCGTTCTGGACTCCCCGCCCTTTCCATGGACTCCCTACCCAATGAGGATCTGAGAATGCGAGTCGCTTTACCTGACATGCAGCGGGGCGCGTGGAAGGTAGGAAGGCGCCCAACGGTTCACCCGCATTGGCTTTCTTCCAACGGATGAATCCGATCATCGAGGCAACGAGCGGCGAGTTCCAGAGGTTGGATGATCTCGTCGTCTTCCAACTCCGGGTATTCTAGTTTCACGCCAGCTCGCTCCGAGTACAGAGCAGGCGCCACGAGGACGGCGGCGCACTGTCAGGTGCATTCCCGGAAATGTCAGGCTGCCCACTTATGACGGCAGAGCTCATTTTGGCTACCGGAAAGGATTGATGATCACACCGCCGGACGGATATACGCCGCCTATGGCGGTGTCGATATCGCCGTGGCTATCCTTTGGTTGTGCCTCATTGATGGGCGACGTCCAACACACTGGGATCTGGTGGGTGCCGGCATCTGCATAGTGGGCATAGCAAGGGATCATGGTCGGTGGACGCACCGCGCCGGTCCGATCTCACACCGCCGCCGGTGATCGGCGGCTATCGCCGAATTTCTGGAGTGTCCACAGCGGTGTCCACAAATTCCGAGTCTGGAAATCGCTCGGTGCGTAAGTTGTTGTTATAATTGGTGCCGGCTGAGGGATTCGAACCCCCGACCCCCTGATTACAAAATCGACCCAGCCAAATCACGCTCAGCTGTCGACACTTCAAAGTTGCTGATTTTATTCAATTTACCTAACTGAGTGCCGCGCGACGCCCGTTGCATTTGTCACGACTGAGCACCGTAAATCAGAACCAGGTCCCACAAATCCCCCACAATCACCTGATTGTAGTCAGGTGCTCGCCCCGTTGGGAACTTCGGGACGCGATACATCTGTCACGCATCGGCCGACGGACGAACGGCGGAACGACGTCCAGGAGCAGAGCGGCTCGACGGCTTGCGACCGCTCGAAATCCCAACAGGTAGCCCAGCACGAACCATCAGCTTTATGAGGAATTCGATTGAAAGTTTCTCAATGTTTCCGTTAACGATCTTGCTGATCGTCGGCTGCGGGACTTTGAGTTCACGCGCCGCAGCGACCTGGGTCCAGCCTTGACGCTGGATGTGAAGTTCGAGTGTCGCGGCAAGTTGGCTACGAATGTGGAGCGCAGCAGCTTCCTCGGGTGGAAAACCTAGATCGAGAAAAGGATTTTTGCTCATAGCTCAACTAGCTCCTGCGCAACGATCGCACGAGTTCCTTATA
Organism: Gammaproteobacteria bacterium; assembly: GCA_034668025.1. Taxonomy (GTDB): domain Bacteria; phylum Pseudomonadota; class Gammaproteobacteria; order Steroidobacterales; family Steroidobacteraceae; genus 13-2-20CM-66-19. The sequence continues at coordinate 3,675 of JAXDQF010000358.1, forward strand.
CCGCCGCTTCGCGAGGTCGATTTCTTCCTTCGGTGTCTCGATCCCGTCTTGGACTTCTTGTGGAACGCATGCAACACATAGATGCAATCCGCAAGCTTGGTGACGTAGATGACGCGGTATGCCTCCTTGCTATAGGCAATACGTATCTCC
>JAXDQF010000359.1:0-13883 GCA_034668025.1 Gammaproteobacteria bacterium
ACCCTGCTCGATGGTGGCTTCCTTCTGGTTCGCCGTGATGACGCGCGGCGAGGAGATGACTTCCGCGCGCGTCTCGGCCTGGGCGGCGGACAGCTCGAGGTCGACAATGTAGTTGGAGCCGAGGATACCGAGCGCGATGCTGCTGACATTCGCCCCCGCCGCCGGCAGGTTGACGTTGTAGCGCTGCGGAGCACCGGTCGAGCCGGTCGGAACCGAAACGGGGAACGAGGTGCCGCTCGTAGCCTGATTCGCCAGCGCCGAGCCGATGGCCGTGTCAGTTGCAGCGGCGGTGCCGCTGGTTGTCCAGATGCCGCTGCCATTCGACTGTGCGGTGGTGTAACCGACCCGCGCACCCAGATCGCGCTTGAAGTCGTCATTCACAATCACGATCCGGGCCTCGATCAACACCTGGCGAACCGGAATGTCGAGAGTCGCTACCAGGCGGCGAATATCGGCGAGGCGGTCGGCCGTGTCCTGCAACAACAGCGTGTTGGTACGTTCGTCGACAGCCACGCTGCCGCGGGCTGACAACAGCGTGCCACCCTGCGACTTGATGAGGCCTGCCATGTCCTGCGCCTTCGCGTAATTGACCTGCAGGTACTCGGAGCGCAGCGGTGCCAGCTCCTGGATGTCTTTCTTGGCAGCGAGGTCCGCCTTCTCACGCGAAGCCAGCTCTTCCTGCGGCGCCACGATGATGACGTTGTCCTGCTTGCGCTTGTCCAGGCCCTTGGTGCGCAGAACGATGTCGAGAGCCTGATCCCACGGAACATTCTGCAAACGCAGAGTCACGTTGCCGGTCACCGTGTCACTGACGACGATGTTTTGACCGCTCGCATCCGCAAGCAGCTGCAGAACGGCGCGGGTCTCGATTTCCTGGAAGTTGAGTGTCAGACGCTCGCCGGTGTACTGCGGCTTGTCGTCCTGGGCGGCAGCGGCTTTGCGCTGCGGCTGGATCTCGACGACGTACTGATCGTCGGACTGATAAGCGAGCTGCTCGTAGTCGCCATTCGCGTTGATGGCGAGGCGGGTGCCGGTGCCCACGCGCGAAGCATCGAACGATGCGATGGGCGTGCCGAAGTCGCTGGCGTCATAGCGGCGCGCGAGATTCTTGGGCAGGTCGGCGTCGAAGTCGACAACGATCTGGTTTCCAACCTGGCGCAGGTTGATATGCGTGTGCGGGTCGGTCAGGCGAACCAGGATGCGACCGGCGCCATCAGGGCTACGACGGAAATCGATGCTGCGGATGGCGCGTTGTGCGGCAGCTGACGAGGCGGCGCGGCTCGGTACCGCGGAGGCGCTCGATCCGGTGCTCACGCTGGCGTTGTTCGCACCACCCAACATGACGATGATGTTGTTGCCATCGACGCGGGTGTCATAGGGCACCAGCTTGTCGAGGTTCATGACCAGACGAGTCCGATCCTTCGTCTCGGCGGCGAGGATGGTATCCACGCCTGACGTGTGTACGTCGATGCGACGGGCCGGGAGGGCCAGCGTCGTGCCGGGCAGGTCGAATGAAATCCGAGCCGGGTTGTCGATTGTGAAGGACAGCGGCTGGGGAGCCGGTCCCGACAGACGCATCGTGATCTGCACCTGTTGGCCCGGCAGCGGCTGCACATCGACGGCCTCGAGTTTCGGGCCATCGTCGGCGCGTGCCGGCTGGCTCGGGAGAGTCCCGAGAACGCCTGCGATCATGAGCCACGCGGCCGCGGCCAGGATCCGACTAATCGGGTTATGACGTTTCATTCGTGAGAGCTCCCTGAAGGACTGAGGCGCTTACGCCCGGTGCACCAAAGCTATTCGTTGAGACCGAGCGCCGCGGGGCGCTCCATGTACCCGCCGAGACCATCCGGAACAATCTCGGTGAGAGTGATCTTCGCCGGCGTGATATCGGTGATCTTGCCGTCCGCCTGGCCCAGGTAGTTGCCGCCGGACACGCGATGGACGAGGCCGTCCTTGGTCTGCACGAGGCCGTACATCCGGCCACCGAGCTTCAAGGTGCCCACCATCTTCAATGTGTCGAGCGAGAACTGCTCGAGGAACTCGCGGTTGCGCTTGGAATCCGGGCGCAGGCCCGCCATTCCGGAACCCGCACCCGAGCCACCCGGTATGAAAGGCGAGCGCATCTCGGCGGCCGCATACACGAAGGTCTCGTAGGGCTTGACCTCCGGAATCGGCTCAACACGGCCGCCCGGCTCCTTGCGGGTGTCCTCGATGAACCGCGTGAGCTCATCATCCGCGCTGGAGCACGCTGTGAGACCTGCCGACAGAACGGCAAGCAGCGTGAATGCGACACCAACGCTGTGTCTGAACCTGTTATTCAGTTGTGTCATGTTTGATCAACCCCCCGTTTGGGGTCGTTTACCCTCAGCTGCCCGGTCTCGGCCGCTTCACGGCCTTGGCATCATTGGCCTGAACTTCGTCCTCATCGAGGTAACGATACGTCTTTGCCGTCAGATCGAGTGTGAGCTGGTCGTAAGCATCTTTATTTACTGACTTAATTTCGATGTCATGCAACGTCACGATGCGCGGGAGGGCGGCGATACCGCTCACGAATTCGCCAAACTGGTGATAGCTGCCCGTGAGACTGATCTTGATGGGCAACTCTGCGTAGAAATCCTTCTTCTGCTCGGCCTGCGGCTGGAACAGCTTCTCTTCCAGGCCCGCCGACAGGCCGGTCTGCGAGATGTCGACCAGCAGGTTGGGCACCTCGGTCTTGCCTGGCAGCTGCCGCAGCAACGCGCCGAACGAGCGCTCGATGTCCTTCAGCTGCGTCTTGTAGACTTCGAGATTCACAGCCTTGGAGTGCTTGGTCTTGAACTCCGCGCGCAGCGCCTGTTCCGTATCCTCACGCTTCTGCAACTCCGGGACCTGCTCGTCCCACACGAAGATGTAGGCCAGCACCACGCTCAACACAATAAAACACAGTCCAACGGCACCCGCGCGCACGGCCAGGGGCCAGCGGCCCGGGTCGCGCGGATCGAGTGACCGCAGCTCTTCAATCAGGTTCATTGCGCACCTCTGCTGGCCATGACTTTGGCGCCCGGCTTGCCTTTGCCCTTGCCCGCACCGACATCCTGACCCGCAGTGGAAACCTGCTGGGCATACAACGTGAAGTTGGAGCCCGGTCCCTTGTCCTTGGTTGTCTGAACGACTTCCAGCTCAGGGTTGCGCAGCCATTCGGAGCCGTCGATGTTGCGCATGAACGAGGACACGCGCGTGCTCGACTGGGCCACGCCTTCAAACTTGAATCGCTTGTCTGTCTGCTTCACGCCGGTGAGATACACACCGTCCGGCAGCGTCCGCACGATCTCATCGAACACGTGCACGATCTCGGGACGCGAGCGCTGCAGCTTCTCGATGATCTCCATGCGCGCAATGAACTTCTGCTTGGAGCTCTCGAGGTCGTTGATCTCCTCGATCTGCTGATCGAGCTTCTTGATCTCCGCCCGCAGCGACTCGTTGCGCCGCTCCTGGGCATCGATCATGGAGCCGAACATCAGATAGACGGCGAACGTGACGACCGCGGCGCCGAGCGCCGATACGCCCAGCGCCACCGTAAAGGCGATTTTCCGCTCTTTACGTTCGTCTTCGCGCCAGGGAAGTAGGTTTATGCGTGGCATGTCAGTCGAAGCTCCTCAGTGCGAGGCCGCAGGCCGTGAGGAGCGCCGTGGCATCGCGTTGCACGGCCTGTGCCTTCGCGCGGGAGGACAATTTCATCTGCCCCAGGGGATCGCCCTTCTCCGCCGAAATGCCCACTCGGCTGGAGATCACGTCAGCCACGCCCGGAATGTTGGCGCAGCCGCCGCAGATCACGATCTTCTCAGGCTGCTCACGGCCCGAGCCGGACGCCAGGTAGAACTGCAAGGAGCGACTCACCTGCTGTGTCATGTCATCAATAAAGGGATCGAGCACTTCCGACTGGTAGTTGCCCGGCAGACCGCCCTCTTTCTTGGCACGGCCCGCTTCCTCCATGGATAGGCCGTAGGTGCGCATAATCTCTTCGGTGAGCTGCTGCCCGCCGAAGGCGAAATCACGGGTGTAGACGACTTTCAGGTTGCGCAGCACGCTGAACGTAGTGCTGCTCGCTCCGAAGTCGACGACCGCAATGGCCCGGTCGATGCCGCCGTCCGGCATCTGGTGGGTCATCAGCTTGCAGGCGTTCTCGAGGGCAAACGCCTCGACGTCCACGATCTTTGCGGTGAGGCCGGCGGCTTTGACCGCGGCCTGGCGCTGCTCGACGTTCTCGGTGCGAGTCGCCACGAGCAGCACGTCATTCGTTTCGGGATCCTTCTCCGACGGGCCCAGCACTTCGAAGTCATAACTGACTTCATCCATCGGGAAGGGGATGTACTGGTCCGCCTGCATTTCAACCTGGGCTTCCAGGTCGGTGCTGCGCAGGGAGCGCGGCATCTGGATGACCTTGGTGATGGCGGCATCGCCGCTGATGGCAATGGCCACTTCGCCGCTCTTGGCGCCCGCGCGCTTCACAGCGCGCCGGATGGCTTCACCAACGGCTTCTGAATCCACAATCGCCTTCTCATTAATGGCGTTCTGCGGCGTGGGCTCCGCTGCATATGCCTCGACCCGATACTGGCCGCCCGCCATCGCCAGCTCGATCAGTTTGACCGATGAGGTGGTGATATCGAGGCCTAGCAGCGGACGGTATTTGCGCTGGAAGAGGAACATTATTTTATTTCCTTTTCAGGCAGTTACGCCCGAAAACGCTGACCCCGCCTGAAAAGCGGTCGCCACTATATAACAGCGCATTGTTAAATAGAACGTGCGGCCCATCACACAACAGCGCTGTGCGCAGGGCGGCAAGACCGGAACTGCTACGGGTCTCACGCAAAGAGACGCTGCCGCGATCGGGTGTAAACCCAGATTTGGAGAAAAACGATTTGTGCTGCGCCATGTCGAACTATCGTCCAGGAGACGCATTGACCAATGGCTACGGGAACTGACAGGTGTCGGGTCGTCGACCCGAGTTACCGGACGATTGCGAGGATCGGCCGAACCCGCCTTGAGGCGCGCTTTGTGGCTTGCGCGCCAGTGGGTTAACGTTCGAGCCGGCAACCCCGCTGTCGTAGGCACTTTCGTCCCGTAGACCGGAGGCTTTGCGTCCCCACCTTTCGGTGAGTTTGCCCTTGAAACGGCCGTTACTATGCATAGCGCCCGTTGGGAGCGCAAGGCAGGAGAGTTGTTTTCTGTGAAATGGAATTACTTTCGGATTATCGGAGCTGTAGCGGCCTGTGTGACATTAATCACACTTCTGGCGGCCTACGCCTTTATCTGCAGTTTTGTGTACCTGTCACCCACGTTGCCGTCGCCCCAGGCGATGCGCAGCGTTGAGTTTCAAGTACCCCTGCGTGTTTATTCGCGCAACGGCGGTTTGATTGCCCAGATCGGCGAGCAACGGCGGATTCCAGCGACTTTTGAGCAGATTCCGGAGCTCGTCAAACATGCGTTCCTGGCCGCGGAGGACGACCGGTTCTTCGAACATCACGGCATCGACTACATCGGCGTGGTCCGTGCGGTGTTGGTTGACACGATCTCCGGGCACAAGACCCAGGGCGCCAGCACCATCACCATGCAGACCGCCCGGAACGTGTTTCTCACGCTCGACAAGTCGATCCGCCGGAAATTGCAAGAGACTTTCGTGACATATGAGATGGAACATGAGTTCAAAAAGGAGGAGATTCTCGGGCTGTACCTGAATGTCATATTCCTGGGCCAGCGGGCCTACGGGGTCAGCGCCGCCGCGGAAACCTACTTCGGCAAGTCCCTGGATGAGCTGACGGTGGCTGAAGCCGCCACCATCGCCGGGCTGCCGAAGGCCCCCTCTACATACAATCCGATCGTCAACCCCCAGCTGGCGACCGCCCGGCGCGGTTACGTGCTGCGCCGGATGCTGGATGTAGGATTCATTGACGCCGCGACGGCCGAGGCTGCCAACAAGGAGCCCATGCAGGCCCGCGCTCATGGCCCCCTGTTTGACGTGGAGGCCCCCTACATCGCGGAGATGGCTCGCCTCCAGGTTCGTCAGCAATTCGGCATTGCCGCCGAAAGCGCCGGATATAAGGTGTACACGACGATCGACGCGCGACTGCAGGCTGCGGCTAACCGGGCGGTTCGGATCGGTCTCATTGAATATGACCGCCGGCATGGCTATCGCGGGCCGGTTGGACACGTCAATTTGGCGCCGGAAGGGCGTCCGGACCAGTTGGACAGCCAGGTCGATGAGTATTCGACGGTGGGCATCCTGTCGCCGGCGGTTGTTGTGTCGGTCGCGGAAAAGACGGTGCGCGTCTATGTGAAGAGCCGCGGCTTCGCGCAGATCGACTGGGATGGCATGTCGTGGGCCCGCAAGGCCGCAACCGGTGAGGTGCTGGGGGCACCGCCGAAGACTGCGAGCGATATCGTTTCGAAGGGCGATGTTGTCTATGTTGTCGCCAACAGCAGCGGTGTTGCCCAGCTGGGGCAGATACCGGAGGCGCAGAGCGCCCTGGTGTCCCTGGACCCGGAAGACGGGGGGATTTCGGCGCTGGTGGGCGGGTTCGACTACTTCACAAACAAGTACAACCGGGTCATCCAGGCGCGCCGCTTACCCGGCTCGGGATTCAAGCCTTTCCTGTACTCCTCCGCGCTGGAGAACGGGTTCACTCCGGCCAGCGTGCTTCTGGACGCACCTGTCGTCATGGAGGGCGATGGCATCGAAGCGTCGTGGCGTCCGGAGAACTCACACGGCGAGTTCAGCGGTCCGACGCGCTTGCGGGAGGCGCTGGTCAAATCACGCAACCTGGTGTCGATCCGCCTCCTGCGGGACCTCGGGACGCCCTACGTGATCGACTACGTAACGCGTTTTGGCTTCGACAAGCGGACCTTGCCCCAGAACCTGACATTGGCCTTGGGCACCGTGCAATTGACACCTCTCGAGGTCGCCGCGGGCTATGCAGTGTTTGCCAATGACGGCTTTCGCGTTTTGCCGTACTTTGTGGACCGGATAGAGAATGCCGCCGGCCAGATTGTTTGGCAGGCCAAGCCCCGGGTGGCTTGCGAAGAATGCGAACGGCCTGTAGATCTGGGAGACTTGGTGCTGACAGGCAATGCCCAGGAAAACCTGCAGACAGCCGATACCCTGCGCGGGGGGCGCGGTCCTCTGCCGGCGGATCAGCTCGCGGAGCGCGTCATCAGTCCACAAAACGCCTATTTGATGACCGACATGATGGCCGACGTAATCAAGCGGGGTACGGGTGTTCGCGCCCGCTCCCTCGGCCGCAATGACATTGCGGGCAAAACCGGTACAACGAACGGGGCCAAGGACACTTGGTTCAACGGGTTTACGCCCAGACTCGTAGCAACGGTGTGGGTCGGCTATGACCAGGAGCGCCCGTTGGGTGAGCGCGAGGAAGGCTCCCGAACCGCGTTGCCGATCTGGATCCAATTCATGCGGGAAGCCCTGAGGGGCGTACCGGATAAGCGTCGCCCCATGCCGGACGGGCTGGTTCAGCTGCGCGTCTCGTCACGGACCGGCGCCCTGGTGGGCCCGGAGAACCCGGACGGTTTCATGGAAACATTCATGGCGGACCACCTGCCTGCGGGCAACGAGGATGGGGGTTCCGTGGTGCAGGGCACCGAAGGAGGGGCACAAAGCTCAGAGCCCATTTTCTAAACCACACGTTGCGCGGATGGTCCCGAACAATGAGCAGACACAATCCACAAAGATCGGAAAACTTGCGACGCGCTCTGGCACAAGAGGCGGCGCGCATCATGGCGGAGCATGGCATTCGGGATTTTCTGATAGCGAAACGGAAAGCGGCTGAGCGCATGGGCGTCGCGGACATGGCGGCGGTGCTGCCGAGAAACGTCGAGATCGAAGAAGCGCTCGCTGAATATCAGCGCCTGTTTGGCGGTGCATCGCACGTCGAAACCCTGCGGGACCAGCGCCGGGCCGCACTGAATGCGATGTTGTATCTGAGCGAATTCGAGCCGCGGTTGGTCGGAGCCGTGTTGAGCGGTACCGCTACAGAGCATTCAGACGTCCAGCTCCATCTGTTTGCTGACCGGGCCGAATCGGTCACGATCAAACTGATGGATGAGGGCATTCCGCACGAGGTCACGGAAAAGCGGGTCCGCATGAATGCGGAGCGTGTGTTGGCCTATCCCGGGGTGCGCTTCGAGCTCGACGAGCAGTCCATCGAGGCAACGGTGTTTCCAACTGATGGAATCCGGCAGGCACCGGTCAGCCCCGTGGATGGCAGACCGATGCGCCGTGCCGGGAAGTTGGAAGTGGAAGCGCTGCTCGACAGTTAGGTGTTGACCGGCCGGGCGGGCTGGCGGGACCCAACACGCCGGTCCGCAGCCCGGTGGCATGCCCAAGACCATCAGTCGGGGCGTCGCCTTGCGGGCGCAGCCCCGTGCAAATAAAACACTAACAGCAAAACATCACTCGACGTTCTGCACCTGCTCCCGCATCTGCTCAATAATCACCTTCATATCCACCGCGCTGCGCGTGGTCTCGAGGTCCTGCGACTTCGATGACAGCGTGTTGGCTTCGCGGTTGAGCTCCTGCATGAGGAAGTCGAGGCGGCGACCCGCCGGATCGGTGCCGCCGATGATGCGGCGGATCTCCACAATGTGACCGGCAAGCCGGTCGAGCTCTTCATCGACGTCGAGCCGCTGCAACACAAGAGCAAGCTCCTGCTCCAAGCGGTCGCGGTCAACGTTGATCTGTAACTCGGCCAGTCGCTCGTTGAGCTTCGCACGAACGCGAGCCTGGACCTCAGGCAGCCGAACGCGCACCTGCGCAACCAACGCCTCCAAAGCACCGCACCGCTGCACCAGCAACTCCCGCAGCCGCAGTCCCTCTCGCGAACGCGCCTCAACGAGATCAGTGACGGTCGCATCGAATAGCGTGCGTGCGGTAACCAGCAGCTCGTCACCTACATCAGAGTCGTCTCGGAGGACGCCCGGCCACCGCAGTATGTCCAGTACGTTGACCGTGTGGTCCGGCAGCAATTTGGCAATGTCGCGAACACGCGCCGTCAGCCGCTCGAGGGCCTGAGAATCGACCTCCAGCTGGCTGTCTGCCCCCTGCAGGCGGCGATACGACATAGAGCAATCGACCTTGCCGCGCTTGATCTCCTTCGCAAGCCGCTGTCGCAGCTCGGATTCTGTCTGGCGCAGCTCATCGGGGAGACGAAAGCCTGCCTCCAGGAATCGATGGTTTACGCTGCGAATTTCGCAGACGAGAGTTCCCCACGGCCCCGATTCCTCGCGGCGTGCGAACCCGGTCATGCTGGCAATCGTCGTCAAGGGAGGGGGGCCATGCTGAATTGTTTTGTCGAGGCGGGAGCGGAAACTTCGCTCGTTTGCTGCGGGGTGATATAAAGCAAGATCAAGTCTAACAGAAGTACGGAATTCTTCTTGCGGGTGGACTACGCGGATATCAGCCTCCTTGGCGGGCGCGAGGAGAACCAGGACAGGGTCTCCGCCGCGGTGGCGGAGCATTCTGCTTTGCTCGTCGTCGTTGACGGCATGGGCGGGCACGCCAATGGAGCCCGAGCGGCCGAGGTGACGCAGCAGGTCATCCTCGAAGCGTTCTGGCATACCCCACAGCCCCTCTTCGATCCCATGGGCTTTCTGCACCTCACACTGGGCAGAGCACATGAAGAGGTCGTCAAGCTCGGGACTAACCTTTCCATCGAACACCGACCGCGCGCCACGTGTGCGGTTTGTGTTGTCCAGCAGGGCGCGACTTGGTGGGCGCACGTCGGCGACAGCCGGCTGTATCACCTACGGCAGGGCGAAGTCGTGTCCCGGACGCGCGATCACAGCCACGTTGAGCTTCTGCTCCGCGAAGGTTTGATCACCGCCGACCAGGCACAAGTGCATCCCATGCGCAACTTTGTGGAATGTTGCCTCGGCGGTGACCCAATCCTTCCGGATATGACGCTCGCCAAGCGCCGTGCGCTGGAACCGAACGACGTACTTTTCGTCTGTACGGATGGACTCTGGGCGGGAGTGCGAGATACTGAGATCGCGAGCGAGCTCAGCGCTCCGGGTGTGCCTTTGCGGCAAACCCTCATCGATCTTGCAGAGCGCGCGGTGGTGCGTACAGGGGCTGCGAGCGACAACACATCAGCTGCGGCCCTGCGCTGGATAAGTGAGTAATGACTGTGAGCAGGCCAAGCAATCGAGCAGCCGACGAGCTGCGTCCGGTAACGTTTACCCGCGGATTTACCAAACACGCTGAAGGTTCCGTGCTGGTTCAGTTCGGCGACACGCACGTGCTCTGCACCGCGAGCATCGAGGAGAGCGTGCCGTCATTCCTGCGTGGCAAGGGACAAGGTTGGGTCACCGCGGAATACGGAATGCTGCCCCGCGCGACGCATACCCGGTCACCTCGCGAGGCGGCGAAGGGAAAACAAAGCGGCCGCACCCAGGAGATCCAACGGCTGATTGGCCGTTCGTTGCGCGCGGTGACTGACATGAAAGCGCTCGGTGAGCGCACCGTCACCATTGACTGCGATGTGCTGCAAGCCGATGGCGGCACGCGCACCGCATCCATCACCGGTGGTTTCGTCGCGCTGGCGGACGCATGCGAAAAGCTGATCGCACGTAAGGCGATCGCGGCCAGTCCTTTGCACGGTCAGATTGCGGCGATATCCGTTGGGATATTCAATGGTCTGCCCGTGTTGGATCTGGATTATGCGGAAGACTCGAACGCCGAAACTGACATGAATGTCGTGATGAACAACGGCGGCGGATTCGTAGAGGTGCAAGGCACGGCCGAAGGGCACGCATTCCGCCGCCACGAGCTCGATGCGCTGTTGAATCTCGCCGCAACCGGCATCGGTCGCCTGTTCGCGCTGCAAGCCCAGGCCCTCCATTCGGCGAGCGCATAGGTCTCACTGGCCGTCGGCGCGCACGTAGCCGGAGCAAGCACACCTGTCATGCGCGTAGTCCTCGCAAGCAGCAACAAAGGCAAGCTCCGCGAGCTAGCGTCCCTTCTCGTACCCTTCGGCATCGATCTCGTCGCGCAGAACACGCTCGGGATCGACACTCCGCCTGAAACGGGGGACACGTTCGCGGCCAACGCGCTACTCAAGGCACGCCATGCAGCAGCCGCAACAAATCTCCCCGCTCTGGCAGACGATTCTGGAATCGAGGTGGACGCTCTAGGGGGACGCCCCGGCATCTTCTCCGCCCGTTATGCCGGCGAGGGCGCCAGCGATCAGGACAACCTCCGCAAAATGCTCAGTGAATTGGACGGAGTGCCCGCGGAGAAGCGCACAGCGCGCTACCAATGCGTCATAGCCTATGTCAGCACGCCCGCGGACTCACAGCCCATACTGGCCACCGGCACCTGGGAAGGCACCCTGATCAGTGAGCCGAGGGGCTTGGGAGGCTTCGGCTATGACCCCATATTCGTGCCTCACGGGTTCGACCGAACGGCCGCCGAGCTCGATCCCGCGGAAAAGAACTCCCTCAGCCACCGAGGTCAGGCCCTGCGCGCCCTCGTTTCGCAACTGCAGAACCGCTAACGCATGTCCCGGCTCCTCACCCCACCGCTGTCGCTCTACCTGCATTTCCCGTGGTGCGTGCGGAAGTGCCCGTATTGCGACTTCAACTCGTACACCTTGCACGGCGAGCTGGAGGAAAACCGCTACCTCGAGGCGCTCGAGCGCGACCTCCAAAGCCAGTCAACCGAGGTAGCCGGACGCGAAGTCATCAGCATCTTCATGGGCGGCGGCACGCCGAGCCTGTTCTCGCCCGCGGCTATTGGCAGAGTACTGGGCGCCGTTCGGAAAAACCTGACACTCGCCGCCGATGTTGAAGTCACGATGGAAGCCAACCCCGGCACAATAGAGCGCGGGCGGTTTGCGGAATATCGCGCCGCAGGCATCAACCGTGTCTCCCTCGGTGCGCAGACTTTCGATGCGAAAAGACTCACCGCCCTGGGCCGCATTCACTCCCCGGACGAAACCCGTCGTGCCGCCGAAGAGCTGCACGCAGCGGGACTCACGAATTTCAACCTCGACCTGATGTACGCGCTGCCAGGACAGGATGTGTCCGCGGCGTTGTCAGATGTTGAATCCGCCCTGGCGCTCGAACCAACACATCTATCGCACTATCAACTGACACTGGAGCCGGGAACCGTGTTCGCTGCCCAGCCGCCCGAGCTGCCGAGCGACGATGCGGCCGCGGAAATTCTGGTCGTGTGCGGCGCTCGTCTGGCCGAGGCTGGTTTCGCTCAGTACGAAGTTTCCGGCTATGCGCAGCCGGGCCGGCAGTGCCGCCACAATCTCAACTACTGGACCTTCGGCGACTACCTCGGTGTGGGGGCAGGCGCCCATGGGAAGCTGACGTTCGCTGGCTTCGGATCCGCATCCGGATCTATTGTGAGAACGACGCAAGCTCGCGAGCCTCGACGCTACGTGACGACCGCTCCAGCGGCGATCACCCGAAAGGGCGTTCCCGCCGCCGACTTGCCGTTTGAATTCATGTTGAACGCCCTGCGCCTGGTCGAGGGCTTCGAAATCGAGACCTTCAGCGAGCGCACCGGGCTCGAGTGGGGCGTGGTGGCACCCCAGGTCGAAAGTCTCGTAGCGAAGCGACTGCTGGTTGTCCAGGGCACCCGTCTGGTTACGACCTTGGTCGGGCTCCGTTTCCTCAACGATCTGCTGCTCAGCTTCCTGTCCGAAACCCCACGAACGACCGGGGCTTTTGGATTGTCAACCGCGGTTTGAGGTCAATCCACCCCCGCTCCGCGCGCTTTATACACAGGTCAAAGGGCCCAAGTCGGCAAATGAGTACATTACGAGCTAAACCGCGTATGTTGCCCAATAATGTGCTCGTAACCCCATGAATAATAAACTGTAAATACCCTGGTCATTTTTTCACCAAGGTAATAAATATGCAATATGGCCGGCATTTTCGGCACCCGGGGGCCAAGCAGTCCACAGAGTTATCCACAGGTTCTGTGGATAAGGAAACGCTATCTCGGACCCGTTCCCGCTTGGTGCTATGCACTCGTCCGAGCTTCCCGTGAGACTCCAGCGTCAGAGGCTTGAGCAGGCGGCTGCGAGCCGCTAGACTCCCGCGCCCTTTAATTCTGAATGGGGCGCCGCCATAAACCCGGTCGGCATCCCTTCAGTGCAGCGGTGACTCATGAAAGCCTCAGGCCATCCCGAATACGCGCAGATCACGGTCAATTGCACGTGCGGCAATTCATTCAAGACCAGCTCGACCCTCGGACACGATCTGCAGGTCGAGGTGTGCTCGAACTGCCACCCGTTCTATACCGGCAAGCAGAAGATTGTCGATACGGCCGGCCGCGTCGACAAGTTCCGTAAGAAATACGCCGCTGCGGGGAACGCCGCGGCCGCGGGCAGCAGCGCCGCGAAATAGTTCATTGGCGGAAATTGCCTATGGCAATTTCCGCGGACACAGCTCCGTCGCCCGCCGGCAAAAAGCGCGGTTTTTGCCGGCTGCGATTTCGGGGGGCGCCTTCGGCGCTCGGACCCAAAGGAGTCGCGAATGGTCCCAGCTCTTGCCCTCCGCGACCTCACCCTTGCAGCCACGGCGGCTGCCTCGGTTCTCCTAGCCTCCGCCTGCGCCACGAACCCAGCGACTGGGGGGCACGACGTCGTCCTCACCACGGTGAAGGGCGAACAAGAACAAGCGAAGCGGGTCCACCTCGAGATCATTCAGTTCTACGGTCTCTATGAAGACCAGGCCGTGCAGGACTACGTCCAGCGCGTCGGTGCACGGGTAGCTGCCCAGACGCCCATCGCCAGCTGGAATTTCAAATTTTTCGTACTCGATGACGATGAGGTCAACGCCTTCACCCCTGGCGGTGGGTACGTCTACATCCATCGGGG
>JAXDQF010000360.1:0-3875 GCA_034668025.1 Gammaproteobacteria bacterium
GCCCGGCACGCGGGATCAGTGGTAGGGATACTCTATAGATAAGCAGGCGGTCCGACCCAACTCACTGAAGCTCAATCTGGGGCGCAGCAATTTGGCAGTCGACGCGGGCAGCCGCATCCCGGCGTGCAGCCCGCCGTACTGCCAGGGGCGGCCTGACCTGGACCGCCGGTTAAATCCATTTGAATGCCCGGGCCATGAGCCCGATGAGCGCGCCCGACATGAGCAACCACCATACGCGATCGAAGGCCCGGGCGGTATGCAACGCGCCGAACGATTTTTCCATGTTGATTGCAATGGCAGTAACCGAGTCCTTCACGCTGTCTATCCTGGCGGACAGCTTCTGGTCGGCAGCGTCGATCTTGGCGGAGAGTTTCTGGTCGACAACGTCTATCTTCTCGCCGAGGCGCCGAATGTCGATTTTCATGTCGGAGACATCCTTCTGGATGTGTTCGACGTTCGCCTCGAGTCTTGCAACACGTTCTTCCAAGGGCGTCTCCAATTCGAGTGTCAAAGCGGGCATTGCCATCGGCAGATCCCAGCAACTGTTTCAACTGATGCATATCGTACTGCAACTTCTTATTGATATTAAACACTCGATGTTATATCGGAAAACGGGCTCAGCGTCCGCGCACCCCGTCCGTAAACCTCGGGTTCCCCGGCGTCCGACTCTCGCGGATCCCGCCAGCGACCAAACCGGAAGCTCAAAATCGCGCGGCTGCGCGCAAGCAGATAGTATCGACTCAAAGGAGCATAAATATGGACCGACTCGCTGCCATCGAGATCTTCGTTCGTGTGATCGACTCCGGGTCTTTCTCGGCCGCGGCGCGACAGCGGGGCGTGGGGCAGCCGGCTGTCTCCAAGGCAATCGCTCAGCTCGAAGACTGGCTGGGAGTGCGACTCATCCTTCGATCCACCCGCAGCCTGACGATGACCGAAGCGGGGCGGAGTTTTTACAATCGTGCCAAGCGAACAGTGGAAGAGGCCGACGAGGCGGTGCGCGCAGCGCGAGGGGGCGCGGTAGGCCTTTGCGGGCGCTTGCGGGTCTCGGCGCCTGTGTGTTTCGCAAGACTCCACCTCGTCCCGCGGCTGCAGAGTTTCCTGGACAAGCACCCCGATCTCGATCTTGATCTCATGCTCGACGAACGCAGCATCGACCTGGTGGATGAAGGAATCGACGTCGCCCTGCGCATGGGAGCGATGCCGGACTCTTCTATGGTGGCCCGCAGGATCGGACAGGCGCGGCGATTGGTGATAGCCACACCGGTCTATCTCGAGCGGCACGGAACGCCCGCTTCTCCCGACGACCTTCAGTCCCATCAAGTCGTGATCTACACGCGCGACGGTGTCGGCGAGGCCTGCACGTTTCGGCGAGGTGTGGCCGAGGCAACCATAATTCCGCGCGGGCGGGTCACCATCAGTTCGTCTGAGGGCGTGAGGGCAGCTGTGCTGGCCGATATCGGCCTGACAATTGCGTCGGAATGGTCGTTCACGCCGGAGCTGGCCTCCGGTGCAGTCGTCTCCGTCCTGGAAGATTGGGCGCTCGAGCCGATCGCTCTTTCCGCGGTTTTCCCGACCGGTGGGCTCGTCAGCGCCAAGTCCCGCGAATTTGTCTCGTTCGTTGAGAGCTGCCTGGAGTCTCAGCAAATCGTGCTGGCCGCGTGAGCGAGGCAGACGGTTGCCAATGACTCATCCCGATCTGGAATGAGCCTCAGTCCAGGCTGCCGACTAATTCTCAACGCCGATGGGCGCTATGTTGGCCTCATTGACCGCTACGTTGCGGCAGTGAACCAGGTGAACCATGTCTCGCATCGTCCGTTTCGCCGCCACCGGCGGCCCCGAAGTTCTCGAATTCAAAGAGGTTGTCATTCCCGAGCCGGGGCCCGGTGAGGTCCGCATCCGGGTCAAAGCGATCGGCATCAACCGCGCCGAGGCGATGTTTCGCGAGGATGCCTACATTGAGTCGCCGATCCTCCCGGCGCGTTTGGGGTACGAGGCCGCCGGCGTTATAGACTCCATTGGCGACGGCGTGACGGGCTTCGCGGTTGGAGATGTGGTCAACACCATCCCGGCCTTTTCGATGAACAATTACGGCATGTATGGCGAGGTCGTCCTCGCCCCCATTCATGCGGTCGTGAGGCATCCACCGTCGCTCAGTCACGCGGAGGCGGCCTCGATCTGGATGATGTTTGTTACCGCCTATGGCGCGCTGATCGACGACGCCGGGATCACGCCCCGTGACTTCGTGTTGATCCCGGCCGCATCCAGCAGCGTCGGCCTGGCGGCGATTCAACTCACAAATCTAGCCGGCGCGACGCCCGTCGCCCTCACCCGAACGAGCGCCAAGCGCCAGCAGTTGCTCGACGCTGGCGCAAAGCACGTCATCGTGACGCAAGAGGAGGATCTGGTTGCCGAGGTACTCAGGATCACCGACGGCCTCGGCGCTCGAGTGGTGTTCGACCCGGTCGGCGGCTCTACCTTCCTGAAGTTGATGGAGGTCCTGGCCATTGAGGGGATCATCTATCTCTACGGGGCGCTCAGCCACGAGGTCACGCCGATTCCGGTTCTGGATTTCCTCGCCAGGAGGCAGACCATCAAGGCCCACAACATCTGGACGACCAGCGGCAACCCGGTCAAACAAAAGGCGGCGATCGACTACATCCTGCGTGGCCTCGCTGGCGGGAAGCTGAAGCCTGTGATCGACAGAATCTTCACTTTCGATGAGATCGTCGAAGTTCACCGCTACCTCGAGGCCAATGGTCAGTTCGGGAAGATTGTCGTCACGGTGTAACGGCCGTCGACAGGGAGAACGTATGGTCAGGATGGGTCTGAGCGGTTTGTTGCTTGCCTCTCTCGTAACACCCGCCTGGTCTGTCCAACTCGCGGTAACTGGCGGAATCGTCCAAGGCACCGAGTTGCCGGACGGCAGCAGGATCTTCTACGGCATCCCCTATGCCGCGCCGCCAACGGGAGACTTGCGCTGGAAAACACCACAGCCGGTGGTTTCATGGAGCGGTGTCCGCGATGCGACCCGACCACCCAACCCCTGCATTCAGCATGATGAGGGATGGAATTCCAAGGACGCGGTGAGCGGTCGGGAGGATTGTCTGTATCTGTCCGTTCACGCGCCGAAGCATCCAGCGAGCGCTCGGCTGCCGGTGATCTTCTGGATCCACGGCGGATCCAACCGCGCGGGATCGGGATACGGGTATGCAGATTCTCCGATCTACCGGCGGGGCGTGGTGCTCGTTGCGGCCGAGTACCGCCTTGGGGTATTTGGTTTTCTGTCCCTGCCGGAGCTGACCGCGGAATCGCCACACCACACCTCCGGCAATTACGCGATCCTCGATCTGACAGCCGCCCTCGAGTGGGTCAAGCACGATATTGCCGCCTTCGGCGGCGATCCGGGCAACATAACCATTGCGGGGCAATCGGCGGGTGCGTTCAATGTTGGCATGTTACTGCTCTCGCCGCCAGCTCGCGGTCTGTTTCACAAGGCGATCATGGAGAGTGGCACCCCGGGGCTCGCCTTGCCGCCGCGATCGCTGGCGGAAAACGAAGCCATTGGCGTTCAACTCGAAACTGTTATGCACCAGCCTCGGGGCACAGACGGCTTGGTCGCCCTGAGGGGCGAACCGGCCACGGCACTGATTGTTTGGGGTGATCAACTTACTCCACCCGGAGGCCTCAACCCGGACCTGCTCTGGGGCAGGCGATTGTTGACGGGTGGGTACTCCCGTATCCGCCATTGGAGGTTTTTGCGGCCGCTCAGCAGGCGCATGTCCCTCTGATTATCGGTAACAACACTCGCGAGTTTTCACTGGGCGGTGGGCCGGACGCCGCCCGCGCGTTGATCAACGGCGTCTTTGGTACTCGTG
>JAXDQF010000361.1:0-7378 GCA_034668025.1 Gammaproteobacteria bacterium
CGGCCGCAAGATAGGCATCGACGTCCTGTTGATTGTTGAAATCGAACTGCGTGACGTAGTCATAGTCCTTGCCCAGGTAGGCGCGCATGAACGAGTGCGAAATGATGTACCCGCCGGGCGCCTTCCCAAGCTCGGTCTCGCTCCACGGCGGCGCGCTCGGGCCCGTGAAGAAACCGATCCAACCCGTGGTGTTGGTGTAGGGCGCACCGGGATAGACCGGCCCGCGGGGACTTTGCGGACCCGCCGCGATCGTCTTGACAGTCCCCACCTGGGCCGCCGTCAGACAATCCGGCTGGTCCTCGCCGGAGCATTGCAGCGCGGCCGGATCGAAATGGCATGCGAGCGAATCCGGCACGACACCGCCGGCCGCGTGACACGCCTGGTTGACCCGTTCCTCCACCATTGCGAGCTTGGCGGGGGGAATCCAGCTGCCGGCGTGGTTGATCTGGTACTGCGTCGCATTGGCAAAGGCGAGAATATTGGCGGCGTTGATGCCGGGGGCTTCGACGATGAACCCGTCATAGTCCTGCGGATAGTGTCGGACCGCGCTCAGAGTCCTCTGTCCGCCGCCGGAGCAACCCTGCACGTAGCGATACATGGAATGAGCGTTGTAGTACGACTTGGTTATTGCCTGAGCCGCCACGGCCGACACGTGCATGGACCGGCGACTCAGATCGAGAGCAATCGCAGGGTTTTTCAGCTCGCTCCAGTCCAGGATGCTGGTGCTGCGGTGGCCGGCATCGGTCGTGGCGACGGCGTACCCTGCGACGATCAGCTGTGCCGGCGGCGTCTGCAGGAAGCCGGCCGAGCCTCCCACCGAGTTGAAGAAAAAACGCCCGTTCCAACCCTGTTCGGGCAGCCCGACCAGGAAACCCACCTTGTTGGGTCCGGGATTTTGAGTCGTAACATAACCCTCGACACTGCAATAGGGCACGGGTTCGGTCAGCCGTTCCGCGGAAACGAGGGTCGTATCGGGCGTAACGGTCTTTTGGAGGCTGGCCACGCTGCACTCTGAGGGAGCTTTCGCTGGGGCCGCAGCTGCGAGCGCGCCTGCCGCCGAAGTGCATGCCAACAGCGTCAGGGTCATCGCTGTGGCTCCCCTCACCATGTCGGTAGTCATCATATCTTCCGAAGCTTCCCGTTTGTTTGTTTGTGGTTCCGCGCCGCGGGCCTCATGCCCACAGCGTGTGATCATCGGCTCCGCAACTTTGCATACAGCTCACGTAGCTGCGCCCGCGGGTCGACTTCAATCCTGCTTTGGGCGTCGAATGTCATCGTGCACCGATCGGACGGCGTGTACGGTCGCCACGGGGGCAGTCCGGCGTGGTTCGGATTGCCAGTGTGTGCGAAGCGCACGAAAGCTTCGCTGAGGGTCTGGCCCATGGCGACGTTCTCCGGCCTGTCCCCAGCGACCGGCGTATAGGTATGGTTGTTGAAAGCGAATGGGATGTCGCCGCCGTGTGTTGCACCCAGAATTCCGCCCATTACAGGCGTCTCGAAGTCGAAGCGATACACGTAAACCGGTGCGCCGGTGCCGGCGACCTTGCGCTCGGCCCAATCGATGGCGCCGGCCCACATCACGCGGTCGGTGACGAATTGGCAGGCGATCGCCGTCGGATCGGCATCCGGCATGGCGCGCCGGTACGCCGCCAGCATGGGTTGGGCGAGCGCTCCAAACGTCGCCTGCGCGACCTTCTGCAGTCCGTCGCTCGTAAGGTTCCCGAACCAGGGCAGACCCAGCATCAACATCTTCATGTCATCCTTGGCGGAACCCACCAACATCGCTACATCCGTTCCGTAGGGGCAGCCGCCATCCATCGGGTGGGCTGGCAAGGCGACCCCGTCTATCGCCGGCTGCATGGGCATGAACGCCTCGGGATTCGCCGCAGCGGCCAGCCCGTCGCTGATCGGCACGGCCAGGTGGGCCGATTCCGCCAACAATGTGGCGTAGGGCACTTCGTGCAGTTTGTGAACTTCGGCGGTCGACAGCTTCAGCCGGTCCAACAGCTGGAGGGTAATGGCCGCCGCATGCTCGGCGGTGCGCACGTGCGTCATGGGTCCGCTCATGATCGCTCCCCGTTGAAAGAGACCCCGCGCGGCGGGCATACCCAGCAACGTAGCCGTCTTCGAGGCCCCGCCGGAGTTTCCGAACACCAATACCTTGGCGGGATCGCCGCCGAATGCGGCGATGTTGTCACGCACCCATTCCAATGCGAGGACGATGTCGAGCATGCCGGCATTGCCCGAACCAGCGTACTGCGCACCTCCAATCTCATCGAGACTGAGGAATCCCAACACTCCGAGCCGGTGGTTCAGCGTGACCACTACCGCATCGCCGCGTGCCGCGAGCGGCGTGCCCTCATACAGAGGCCATGAGCCGGAGCCGCTCTCGAAAGCACCGCCGTGCAACCAGACCATGACCGCCCGTGACGTTTGTGTATCCAGCTCCCCCGTCCAGACATTCAGAACCAGGCAGTCCTCGTCTTGCGCCGGTTCCTGTCCCGCCATCCCCTGCAACAAGCCTGCGAACGCCACCATCCGCGCCACCGCGTCGGGATCGGAGGATCGGGTGCCCCCCATCTCGGCAAACGTGCGCTGGGGGGCGGTCGGCCCGTAGCGAGTTGCATTCCGTACACCTCGCCAAGGTTGCGGAGGACGCGGCGGTTTGAACCGATTGGCTCCCGCTGTGGGGCCGCCATAGGGAATGCCCCTAAAAGTGTGTACGCCGCCGCTCGTCGTACCGCCGACTCGTCCCGCGCGAGTTTCCACGATGATGTCGTACATGCGCTTGGGCTCACTCACTTGCGTTTTCCAAACCGATAGCGCACTTCCGCACCCCACATCCGTGGCTCGTTGTATACCGCGCCCACAATGCTCAGACCGTTGGGGAGGAACGAGCCAATGCTTTCTGTATGGATCTCGTTAGTGACATTGCGCATGAAAAAGCTCACATCGAGGGGTTGACCAGCCACATTCGACCAGTCAAAGCGCAGGTTCAGATCTGCGTATCCCTTCACCACGCCGATGCCATTGTCCTGCAGCGCCGTATCGTTCAATTGCTCGTCACTCTGGCGGTAGTACTCGACCAGCGCTGACAGGTTGCCAACCGATGGCGCCAACGGCAACGAATAGCGAATGCCCAGCGTACCCTGGTGCTTCGGGGTGCCTGAGTAGGGACTGTTGATGAGGGGCTCCACAGCACCGGTAAGGTCGTTGACCGTCGTGCCGGGCCATGAGGTGTAGTACGCGTCGATGTAGGAGTAGTTGAATGTGATCTGCCAGTTGCGGCTCAGCTCGAAAATCGAGCTGAGCTCGAAGCCCTCTATTTGGGCCTTGGCGGCATTAATGACTTCGGTGAAAGGCACGCCATTGTTCTGCGCAAGGGTGGTCGACCGTTGAATATTCGTATACCACTCCTTGTAGACAGCGGCGTCTGTGCGCAGTGGGCGTCCGCCAATGAGCCAGTCCGCCTTCATGCCAAGCTCCACGTCCTTGACGGTCTCAGGAGGGTAGATCGCTTGGTAGCCCGGCACCGGCGTCTGGGGACTTACGTTGCTGCCGCCGGGCTTGAAGCCGTGCCGGTGCGCGACGTACACGAGGAGATCCGGTGTCATCTGGTAGTCGAAGCTGAAGTTCAAACTCGGTGCCTGGCTGTTCGCAGGGGGTGGTTGCGTTGGATCCGCTGGACCCGGAACGAGATTGCCCTGAGGCGTCACCAGGGAAGTGTGGTTCGTGAATCGCTGATGTGACCAGGACCAGCGATATCCGGCGGTGAACCTCAAGCCCTCGAGAACCCACGGCGATAAATCCTGGGTGAATTGGGCGAATATCCCTTTCTGCATATCCAGACGATCCACGGCGAAGTCGGTAACGACGGCGGGCAACAGAAGCGGACTCGTACTGAAGGCGTTCCCGTAGGAGGCAAACAGGGGAGGTTGAGTCATCGGTAAGCTGCTTTGCTCGAGGTAGTAGCCCAGGATCCAATTGCTCTTGTCCTTGGAGCCCAGCAGCTGAAACTCCTCGCTGAACTCATCCCCCCACCCATTGTGGCCGTTCGACTGGTCCGTGACCTGGGGGTTGAAATTCACCAGACCATAGTTGTTGTACACCAGGCCGTGGCCCAGGCCGCCGGCCGAGGCGCCATTGTCATAGCGCGATACCGCGCCAAAGTTTTTGCGGGTGCTGAAGATGTTCTTGGCGGTCACGTCGCCCAGGAAGCTCGCCTCCCCGAGCTCGAGACTGGTGATGTTGAGCAGCTGCTCGTTGCGGCCTTGCAGGATCAAAGGAGCACCGGTCTGGTTGTAGCGCAGCGCATCCTGGCCGCCGTTCTGCACGCGGGCCAATTCGGCATTCAGGCCGTTGCGCAGGTTATTGAGAATGCCGGTGCGCTGCGCTATGCACGACTGCGCAGCGACCGGGTTGCCGGGATTGAGCAGATAGCACAGACCTCCACCGGGCGCCTGCGGCAACAGTCCCGGCGGGAGCCCAAGAGCCAACCATCCGCCCCCGGCAAATGGAGTGGTGTCAAACAGATTGGTAGGACTGTGCTGCGCGGCGCCTGCCTGGTTGAAATAGAGCAACACGTTGCCGGTGTTGTTTTCGTTCACGCGGTTGTCCTGGAACAGCAGATAGCTGTCGACCCAGTCCGTGGGCGTGAAGCTCACTCCCAGCCGATAGGATTGACGATTCCAGTTGTCCAGCTCCTGGCCCGTGGTCAGACTTTGCGTAAACCCGCCGCGTACCAGGTCGCTGACTGCCAGGCGCGCGCTCAACTTGCCGTCGATGATGGGTACGTTGAGGACACCTGTGTATTGCCCGTAGGCGTAGTTTCCTCTCGAGACGTCCAGGAACCCTTCGAAATCGTTAGTGGGATGCTGGGGCGTGATCAACACCGCACCGCCCGTGGTGCTGCGACCGAAGAGGGTCCCCTGCGGGCCTTTCAGCACCTGGATGTTGGCAATGTCGAAGAACTGGCCGTTATTGCCGATGGTGACGAGTGTGGAGACGCTCTGCACCGGCGCTTCGGAAAAATAAGTGACTACTGCGGCGCTCGAGGCGAAAGTCTCGCCCTGGCCGCGAATGAAGTACTGCACATTGGCGCGCTGCAGACCGGAAGTTCTCATCTCTAGTCCCGGTGTATGGTTCTTGAGATCCATGGGGCTGATGATGTTTTTCTCGCGTATGTCGTCCGCCGTGAGCGCCGTGATCGCAATCGGCACACTCTGCAGATTTTCTTCGCGCTTGCGCGCGGTGACGATGACCTCTTCCAGGCGGCCGGTGTCGCTATCGGAGGATGCGTCCGCCGCCGACGCGATCCTGGTACCGGTGTTCGGCGGCTGCTGCGCTTGCGCAGACGCGATCGACGCGCCGGCAAGCGCCACCCCGAATATCAGCCCCGGCCCTGGAGCCAGTCCTCGCAGATACCGCTTCATTCGAATCCCCCTCGAGTTGTTTTGGAGTCAGTTACACGCGCACTCTCTAATGCGAAGCTCGAGAGCGAAGGCCCGGCAGCCTCTAGCTGACGACCACTCGTGCCGAAGCGAGGTTGGCCAGTCGCCGAGATCGGGCATTGACGTCGCCTTCCCTGTGAGACAACACGCGGGCGGTCGCAAAATAGACGCCAGGCTCGTCGTAACGGTGAGTTTTCGACAGCTTCACAGTGGCCTGCTTGCCGTCTATGCCGGGCTCGGCTGCGAACTGATCGCTGCCATCCAGACTCCATTCAACGGCAATGATGGTGCCTGCGCCTGGAGGTGCAGCCGCATCCAACTCCAGGGTGACCAAAGTGCCGGCGGCGACCTCGGCGCGGCTCGAACCATTGGCCTTTACTGACACGACAGGTTGAATACCGCGGCGCTCCGTCGCGCTCGGTGGCAACGTCACTTTGCCGTCTGCAAAGGCGTATTTCGTGCTACTCGGTACGATTCCTTTTTCTGCCCAGTCGCACAAATCGACGAGACTCTGCTCGATGATCGGCAGAAAATCGATCAGCCATGTCTGCGTGGCGCGCTTGGGCGAGGAAGCAAGAAATGCCGGGGGAATGTGCTCGGCGTTCTGAGTCCAGCGCAGGCAGAATCTTTCTTCGGCCCGTTGCGGACCCTGCGCTGCGAGCACCGCCTCCTTGTAGATGATGCCTTGCGGCGGCCACAGCGAGGAGTCGTGAGTGTGATGCACCCACATCAGCTTGCCCTCGTATTGACCGGAGTACGGCACGCCCATGAGGGGCGATTGCAGCGGCAATCCATGTTGCGGATAGATCGGCTCGCCATTCAACCGCAGGAAATCAAACAGCGGATCGCTCGAGATGTGATGTCGATACGAATAGCAGAACGCCAGGAACGCCCTGTTGTCGATCTGCACGCGATCGCCGGGAGCTACATCGGTAAAGCGCAGGATGTTGGCCTCGCGGCGTCCATCGCAGAAGAGCAGATCGCCGCAAGCCAGCATGGTGTACATCTGCCGGCCGGCGGCTTTGCCACCGATCATGCGTACACCGGCGCCCTGTAGATAGCCTTCACCGGCCCCCAGGCCCTTGACCTCGATGGCAACGGGCAGGTCGAAGCGATTGCTCGCGGAGGCCAGCAGTCCGGCAATGGTCTGTAGCGGGCCGTACTGCGGACCCGCGAATTCGGGCGCCTGCAACAGGTCGCGCGCGCACAGGACACGGCTCACCGGCCTCTGTACATCGATGAGATCCCGCTGGACGTGTTCCGGAGAGTCATGACCGACATAGCCAGGACGAGTCCAGAAAGACTCGAAGTACTCGCCATCCTCTTCCAGGAGCATGTCGGCGATCGAAGTCCACAACCACATCTGCCCCATGGGATTGGCGATCATGAACTCATCCCCGCGGGGATAGCCCAGTCGATACAGATTCGCGAGCTCCTCACGCTCATGAATGCTCAAACCCTGAAACGGATTGCCGCTTCCGCCGGGCTGGGTCGCATCGATCACGGCCTCGAGCTTGCCGTCGCCTCTGAGCAACCGCTGTACGTTGAACATCGACGCAAAGCAGATAGGTTGTTCGCTGCGCACACGCGACTTAGTGCCGTGCGGCTCGATGTTTCCGCCGCCCATGAACGGAAGCGCACCCGCGTAAACATCCGCGCCGTACTCCAGACACGAAGGCGAGCGGCGGCCACCGCCACTTCCACCAAACACGTATGAATAGCGTGGGGCCTTGCGGTACACCTGGGCCGCAACGTGCTTCGAAAAGCGCGCGGTTTCGACACTGGCGCGATATCCATACAGCGTCGGATCATCGCCGCCGCGTGGGTCGATATCGTCGCCGATGTGGCCCGAGTTCGACTCCACCATGTAGCCGCCCAGGCGGTGCCCAATCATTGGCAGGCCCCCTAACAGCTCACCCATTGCGCCG
>JAXDQF010000362.1:0-7974 GCA_034668025.1 Gammaproteobacteria bacterium
GATCACGGGTGAGACCGGCACCGGCAAGGAGTTGGTGGCACAGCACATTCACCAGTTGAGCGGCCGCAAAGGCCCGTTTCTCGCCGTGAATTGCGGTGCCATCAGTGATCACCTGGCGGAAAGCGAGTTGTTCGGTCACGAGGCCGGCTCGTTCACGGGTGCCTCAGGCCGGCGTGAAGGCTGGTTCGAGGCGGCCAACGGCGGCACCCTGTTTCTGGATGAGATCGGCGACCTGCCGCTGGGCCTGCAGGTGAAGCTGCTGCGCGTGTTGGAGGAGCACGAAGTGGTGCGTATCGGCTCCCGCAAATCCATCCCCGTCGATGTGCGGCTCGTCGCGGCCACCAATGCGGATCTCGATCACGCTGCATCAGTAGGACGCTTTCGCAGCGATCTGCTCTATAGACTCAACATTGCGCAGGCGCGCGTACCGCCGCTGCGCGAAAGATCGGGCGACATACTGCCGCTGGCACAGCATTTCCTCGCCAAGCACAGTCAGCGTGCCGGCTCCGCGGCTCCCGAATTGACGCCCGCCGCCGTCGAGGCGCTGCTGCGCCATCCCTGGCCAGGCAACATCCGAGAGCTGCGCAATGTCATGCACTTTGCGCTGTTGATCTCGAGTGGTGAGGCCATTCAGCCGGAGCATCTCAAAGTGACGGGCGGCTGGGGCACCAGCACGGCGTTGTCCAGCGCAAATAACTGGTCGCCACAGGAAGATAACACCCCGATCGCGCTACCCGCGCACACCGAGGATGACTCACCGCTAGAGGCGATTGCCCTACACCTGCGACGCTCCTTCGCCACGCCAGGTGAATCACTGTTTGAAGACCTGGAGCGGCTGATCGTCACCGAGGCGTACCAGCGCTGCGGAGGCAACCAGGTCCAGTCCGCGCAGTTGCTGGGTGTGACGCGCAATGTGATACGAACGCTTCTCAAGCGACACGGGCTGTTGCAGGAACCTTCCTTCCGGACGGATGGCGGCACGAATCGCCGTTGGCCCATGCAAAGCGCGGGCATGTGAGGCCTTACGCTGGTCCCGCTCATTCGAAAGCTCAGCCGACTGCACGCAGCGCAGTGCCGGATTTACCCCGCACCAGCGGTAATACTTCCTCCCCGACGCGATAGGCCTCCTCCAAGTGCGGCGTGCTGGCCAGGATGAAGGCGTCCGCACCCAGTTGTACGAGTTGGTCGAGCTTCTCTGCAACCTGCTGGTAGTTGCCGACGATGCCGTTGGTCTGGCCGCCACGCAGCAGTGTGAACCCCGACCAGACATTCGGCTCGATGATCAGGTCCCGGTAACTGTTGAGAGTCCTGGGACGCAGGCCGCTCTGGCGTGCCGCCCCTACTGAATCGCCGCTAGACCCCGGACCGCCCTTGAAACCGGCGACGAGCGCGGGATCCGCGTTTTCAAAGCCGCGGCTGACTTCACGCCAGGCCTCCTCCTCGGTTGCGCGAGCCACGATGTCGACACGGACGGCGCACTTGATCTTGCGACCCAGTTGCGCGGTGCGCTCTTTGACCCGGCTGAACTTCTCCGCCAGTTGGGCTGAGGGCTCGAGCCAGGACAGGTAGTAATCCGCGTGTTTGGCTGCCGAGACCAACGCGGCATCGGAGGATCCGGAGAAATAAATCTCTGGAAATGACTCCTTCGCCAGGATCTCGGGCAGACCTGCGTTCTCCACTCGATAGAACTTGCCGTGATGAGTGTACGACCCGCCGCCACTCCAGACACCGCGCAGCACGTCCAGAAATTCTGCTGTCCGCGCATAGCGGTCATCGTGAGCAACGCTGTCGCCCCACCACAACTGCTGCGGGCCGCCTCCTCCTGTAATGATGTTGTAAAGCGCGCGACCACCCGTCGCTCGTTGCAAACTGGCAGTCATACGTGCAGCAGTGACCGGATTCAGAAATCCCGGCTGGAATGCAATCATGAAGCGGAACGTCCGGGTCTCCCGGGCAAGGAAGGACGAAATCGCCCAAGGCTCGTCCGTCATCGGAAAAGACGGCAGCAGGCCTCCCTGGAAACCGGATATTTCCGCGGCACGCGCAATCTCGGCGAGATAGTCGATATAACTGAAGCCGTCGTCACCACCACCCGCGAGCCCGAGTTGCCGCTGGCCGTCATCGCCAGGAAACCAGTCGCCCCGGAAAGGTCTGCGGCTGCGGTGGGAACTGGGCTCGCCGTGTGTGGGAATGCGCCAGAAGACATCGATGCTCATAGCTGTACCTGCGGATCAGGCCGCGTCGCGACCGGAAGGAGTAATGAGTCTGCGCACTGCCGGCAGGACGTGCTCACCCACGCGATAGGCCTCTTCGAGGTGCGGCGAGGCCGCCAGAATGAAGCTGCCGATCCCGGCTTTCACATAGTCCGCGAGCAGGCCGGAAATCTTTGCATAGCTCCCAACGACAGGCTGCCCAGGAAAATGCGCGGCATCGGCACGCGCCTCCGCTTCGCTTTCGCGTGCCAGCACACTCAGGCGCAGTCCCAGATGAAGCGGATGCGAACGGCGCTCGCCGAGGTCCTCCAGCTTGCGGATCTCAGCCTCCAGTTGGTCCGGCGGCAACCCATCGAAGACGTGAACGTCGGCCACTTTTGCGGACAGCTCATAGGCCTCGGCCGTGTTGCCGGACAGATAAATCCGGGGCAGTGGACTGTTGCTCAACGGTCCTTTGAACCCACCGTTCAACACTTCGAAATACTTTCCCTTGAAGCTGTAAGTACCCGAGGTCAGTACGCCGCGGGCCACGGTGATGAATTCCTCGATTCTCGGGATCACATCGGCGCCTTCGGCAAAATCGCCCTGGCTGCGTCGCTGCTCCCGGGTCCCGCCAGTGCCGATCTGCCAGGCAAAGCGGCCGCGGGTATAGCGCTGGTAGCTGACCGCATTCTTGGCGGCATACACGGCAGAGCCGCGGGACGCGTCGAACTCGGTCAACAAGCGCACGTGCCGCGTGCTGCGGGCGAGATACCCCGCCACGATCCAGGATTCATCGCCCTGCGGATCGTTCCGAATCTGAATCCCATCGAAGCCACTCAGATCGGCGGCGCGTGCCACCTGATGCAGGTAGTCCAGATAGTTGAATCGGGTGCCACGGGGATCGGTGACGTCATCGGAAAAATACCGACCCGGGCGGACACGCTCACCGCGCCGCTCAGGTTTCTCCGCTCCATAC
The DNA here is from genome assembly GCA_034668025.1 of Gammaproteobacteria bacterium. Classification (GTDB taxonomy): domain Bacteria; phylum Pseudomonadota; class Gammaproteobacteria; order Steroidobacterales; family Steroidobacteraceae; genus 13-2-20CM-66-19. The sequence continues at coordinate 3,172 of JAXDQF010000362.1, forward strand.
CGCGCGTCGCCGCCGGTGGGCAATTGCCAGATGAATTCAATACTCATTGCCGATCCCTCCGCCGCACCGAGGGTGCGAGATTCGTGCCAGCAGCTCCCGTGGGGCCATGAGCACGCGCGGCGTTCGGTCTGATGCTATTTGCGCAGACAAACTGTGCAGAATTCAACATCCAGCTGTGCATCAGCCTTCGATCCAGCCCTGCGGACAGCCTCAGGACACGGGCCGCAATTGGCCCGCAATTTGCTCGATGATGTAGATGGAACATCGTATGCATTGGATGGCCATCGCCTGCGGCCTGATTGCGGGCATTCTCTTCCTGCGGCCCGTGAGCTCCACGGCTGCCGCCAGCCCCGATCCGGAAGTCATCCGCATAGCGGCGGTCGCGCTGCAGTCCGCCGGCAAACCGGGTTATATGGCAGCGGCACAATACGTCTCTGAAGATCAGAAGCTGTTGGCCGACCTGCAGAAGCGTCACGTGCGTCTCGAGTGGGTACCGGTCTCCCCCACCTCGGTCGCTGCACTGGTCAACGAGAACTTCACCAGCCATCGGATCGACTTTGCGTTCTACGGCGATTTGCCGTCGATCATTCTCAATGCGTCGGGCTTCCAGACGCGCCTGGTGGCGCCCGGCAATCTCGGCAACAACGTGTATCTGGTCGTGCCACCGGCATCGACGGCGAAATCGATCGCCGATCTGAAAGGCAAACGCATCGCATTGCATCGGGGACGCCCGTGGGAAGTCTCCTTCGGCAAGCTCGTGGCTTCGAACGGGCTGAAAGTGACCGATTTCAAGATCGTCAACCTCAACCCGCAGGCAGGCGCATCCGCCCTGGTCGCGGGCAGCGTGGACGCCTTCTTCACACTGGACGATGCGTATCTCCTTTCGGACAAGAATGTCGGCAGGATCATCTGGTCGAGCCAGCGCGCGCCGCTCGACTGGAAGATGCGCGCTGAGCTGTGGGGCACGCGGGAATTCGTCGAGCAGCATCCTGAACTGACCCAACTTCTGGTCAACGCCGATCTGCGCGCCGTCGCCTGGATTTCACAGGAGCAGAACCGTTCGCGCTACATCAAGGACCTCGCGGACCGCTACGGATACCCCGAATCGGTGGTCCAGCGCGACAGTGAGAATGCCAACGTTTCGTGGAAGGACTACTGGTCCCCGCTGTACACGCCCAGCGTCACTCAACACTACGAGGCCGTGGCGGCCTACGCTCGCAGCGCCGGCCTGATACGGACCGACGTCGATGTAAAGACGTTGATTGTTCCAAAGTTTGTCGATGAGGGCTTGAAGGAGCTGAGCCTGGGCAACTACTGGGTGGCGCGGGCGACCCCGTGAGCGGCAACACCAGCGCGGCAGCCGCCAACAGCGGTCCTTCGCTACTGTCGGATCTGGAGATCCGCAGGATCGACTGGTCTCGCCTGCGAGTGCTGGGCGTCCTGATCTCACCCCTGCTCCTGCTCGTGGCATGGACTCTTGTCGTCCGGGCTCACTGGTTTACCGACCAGATACTGGTGCCGCCGTCGGCCGTACTCGAAGCATTCGCGGAAGTTTGGGACAGCGGCGAGTTGCCGGACGGTTTGAAGATCAGCCTGTATCGCCTCGTCATCGGCTTTGCGTTGGGGTCGGTGGGTGGCGTAGCACTGGGCACCTTGTTGGCGACTTCACGGCAGGCACAGATCTATATCGGACCCACATTCAACGCACTGCGGCAGGTGCCCACGCTGGCGTTGACGCCCATGTTCATCCTCCTCTTCGGAATCGGTGAGACGCTAAAGGTCGTCATCATTCTCAAATCCACGCTGTTCCCCGTCGCGATCGCCACGCTGGAAGCCGCGCGAAACATTCCGCGGCAGTACCTGGAAGTCGGCCGGGCGTTTCGGCTTCAGCCCTGGATGCAGTTTCGCCGCATCATCTTCCCCGCCAGCATCCCTCCCATACTCACAGGCGTACGGATCGCGCTCGGCCGATCCTGGATGGTGCTGGTGGCGGTTGAATTGCTGGCCGCCGATACCGGCATCGGTCAGATGATGGAGATCGGTCGGCAGATGTTGCGCATTGATATTGTCATGGTCGGGGTCATCATCACCGGTCTCATCGGCTTTTCGCTCGATCGCGGCTTGCGCTTGTTGGAATGGGCGATGCTGCCCTGGAAGCGGCGCTGATGCGTACCGTGGTGCGCGTTTTACAATCCCTGCGTGGTTGGATACTTCCAGTGCTGCTCCTGGGTTTGTGGGAATACACTTCGCATCGGGATGCTGCCCATGCCTATGCGTTTGTTCCCCTGGAGCAGGTATTGGCCGCGCTGTCCGAGCGTCTCAGCGATGGCGATCTGCTGCACAACCTCGAAGGCAGCCTGCTGCGCGCCAGCCTCGGACTGCTGAGCGGCGTGGTGTTCGGAATCGGCGTGGGCGCGCTCATGGCCACTTCAACCATTGCGTTGACACTCATCAATCCGATTTACCAATCGATCCGGCAGGTGCCCTTGCTCGGCCTGACGCCCCTCCTCGGCTTGTGGATGGGTAGTGGCGAAACGGCGAAGGTGTTCATCATCGCGCTCGCCTCGTTCTATCCAATGGTACTCAACACATACGAAGGCCTGCGCAACGTCGACACCCGTTATCGCGAAGTGGGATATGTCTACGGCTTCAGGCGATTCCAGTTGTTCCGCCGCGTGTTGCTTCCGGCGTCCTTGCCGAGCCTGTTTACAGGTCTGCAGCAGGCTGTGCCCATGGCCTGGATTGCCGCCGTGGGTGGAGAGTTGCTGTTCAATGTCGGCGCGGGTTTGGGGAATCTGATGATGCAGGCGGAGACAGGTGCTCGAATGGACGTCATCATCGTCTGTACGGCGAGCATCACCGTACTCGGCATCGCGATGAGCTACCTGGCGTCGCTGTTGTCCGCCCACGCGCTGCGTTGGCGACAGTAGTCGTCGCTGGAGCTGGCGCCCCAGCAGGACTCGCGTCACATCCCGAAGGCGTTCGCGAGGTCCACTAGCGGAAGTTTGTCGAGTGAGGATTGGCGGGCCGCTTCAACCGAAGGTTCTCGCGCAGGCTGCGCCCTTTATATTCCTTGCGGAAGATTCCGCGACGTTGTAACTCCGGTACCACCAGACGTACGAAGTCCTCGAAGCCGTCTGGCAGCAGTGGTGGAACCACGTTAAAGCCGTCAGCGCCGCCTTCGACCAACCACTGCTCCATCAGGTCAGCTACCTTCTTCGTCGAGCCTATGGCCTGCACGTGGCCCCGGGCAACACTGAATCGGAGGATCAACTGGCGGATGGTCAGCTTCTCGCGCTTGCCCAGCTCGATGAGCTGTTGCACCCGGCCGCGGCCGTTCTCCGGGACGGGAATGTCATCCGGCAGCGGCCCATCGAGCGGATAGGCCGACACATCCAGATTCATCAGGCCCTGGGTGAAATCCACTGCGTCCTGCAGCGCCTGGAATTTGTCCTGGGCTTCCTGGTCGGTGGGCGCCACCACCACTGACAGACCCGGGCAGATCTTGATCTCATCCGGATCGCGGCCGTATTTGCCGAGGCGGCCTTTGACATCCTCATAGTAGCCGCGGGCCACCTCGAGCGAGGTCGCCGAGCTGTATGTCATCTCCCCGACCTTCGCGGCGAACTCACGGCCCACGTCCGAGTTCCCGGCCTGCACCAGTACGGGATAGCCCTGCAGGGGGCGGGCGGTATCGAGCAGTCCGTCCGCACAGAAATGAAGACCCTCGTGCTTTACCACGTGCGCGGCACGCGGGTCGAAGAACAGCCCGGCGGCCCGGTCGGGATGATCGTATGCGTCATCGTCCCAGCTATCCCAGTAGGCCTTCACGAGCGAGACAAATTCCTCCGCCCGATCGTAGCGCTCGCCGTGGCCGCGCAGTTCCTGGATTCCGAAATTGCGCGCCGTCGCCTCGTTGAACGATGAAACTACGTTCCAGCCCGCGCGGCCGCCGCTGATGTGATCCAGCGACGCGAGCTGCCGCGCGATATTGTACGGCTCGCTGAAGTTGGTGTTGATGGTGGCGACGAGGCCGATATTGCGGGTATGAGCGGCAATGACGCTCAGCAGCGTCAGAGGCTCGAATTGGAACGATCCACCCACACGGCTCGCCTTGTCGAGGTCATCGCCGGAACGGCCGATGAAGTCCGCCATGAAGAACGCATCGAACCGGGCCTCCTCTGCCCGCTTTGCCATGTCGATCCAATACTGGATATCGGGGCGGCCGGTGGCCACGACGCCCGGACTTCGCCAGGCCGCAGGGTGATGGCCGAAGCGCATGAAGAATACATTCAGGACCAGTTGTCGTGCGTTCTGCGCAGTCATGTTAAAACCTCACAGTGAAGGAGCCGCCGAATATCCGTCCCTGCGAGAGGGCTACGGTGTCGCCGCCCAGGTAGATATTCGAAGGCGCGGGAGCCGTGGAGTTGGTCTGCAGAAGCGCATGCAGCTTGTAGATCCTGTCGGTCACGTTGTTCACGTAGGCCATGAAGCTCACCTTGCTGATGTTGTACGACAGCCGCAGGTTGCCGACCGTGTAACCTTCCTGTGTCACGTTGGGATCGACCTCGTCGTTCGAATAGAAGAACTGGCGGCTGGTGTAGCGCCAGTCGGTTGCCAGCAGCAGATCACCCTTCGGGAGCACCCACCGGTAATCTGCGTCTGCCACGATCGACAGGTGCGGTGAGCGGACGAAAGCGTTACCCGCGTAACTGATGCCGCCGGTCGTGTAATGAGTGAACTGGGTATTCAGCCACGCCTGGTTCAGCCGCACGTGGAGGTTCTCCACCGGCAACGCCTCGA
>JAXDQF010000363.1:0-25249 GCA_034668025.1 Gammaproteobacteria bacterium
CGAAGTCCGCACCGAACGGCGCAAGGGGAAAACCCCGTTGACAACCTGCTTTTCCCACCGCGCCCAGTTCTCGTTCATCCCTGCTCCGAAGCGATAATCCTCAGCTTGACTTTACACCGCCGCAATCTGATTTGAGCGGCTCATCACAGAAAACAATCCAACATGGAGACAGATGTCGGTGCAGCGCTGCACGAATACACATGTCTGCTCCAGCGGACGGCGCGCGCCACCGACACTCAAAAAAAAGCCCGACCTTTCGGCCGGGCTGGTGGTCAGTCACCATCGTGCAACTTCAGTTTCCAGGAACCTGAATTCGCACGACATCCTTGAGCACACCTTCGAGGCCACCGAAGACGGTCAGCTTGTCGACCTTCTCGGTAACCTTCTCCAGTGTCTCGAGCTCCTTCAACCGCATGAGCGTCGGGTTTTCATCCATCAGGCGCGCGGTGTTCAGGAGCGCGCGCGTTGCCGCTGTCTCCTCCCGACGCTTGATCAGGTTCGCCTGCGCGACCTTCTCAGCTTCCACCACCCGGTTCAGGATGTCCTTCATCTCACCCGGCAGAATGACGTCCTTCACGCCAACGCTGGCGAGATGGATGCCGTGCTTCTCGATCTTGTTGCGTGCCGAAGCGTGGATCTCGCGATCCAGCTCGCCCTTGGCACCCAGCAATTCATCGAGCGTGCGGCCGCCGATCGCTTCGCGTAGAGCGAACTGCAGTTCCTTGTAGACAAACTCAGCGAAGTTTTGCAGAGCTGCACGCGCCTGCACGACATCCTGCATTTGCCACAGGGCAGTCAGGTTGACTCGCAGGCTGACCTTGTCGCGCGTCAGAATGTCCTGACCCGACACTTCCATGGCCTGCACTCGCCGATCCACGATCTCGGTCTTCACCGACCGCTGGAACTTCCAGAACACGTGCAGACCCGGCTCGAGCACCTTCGTGAACTTGCCGTCCACGATCAACAGTGCGCTCGCCGTATCCGGCACTTCAATCGTGCTGACCGCTTCCGTCGCCTGGGCCGCCAGAGGCGGCTTTGCACGGGCCAACAGTTTTGCCACCGGCGCCGGCACTTCCACATGCTGCGAAATGTCGATCTTCTCGACCTTCACTGCGATCGGACCTTTCCAGTAGAGTTGCCGCTTACCCGGCGCCAGGACCCCGGCCAGCTTGCCGTTCTTGTAGACCAGGCCGGCTTCGCTGTCCGTCAGCTCGACGATGTCGAAGTGCTTTTCCAGAGTCTCGCGTGCTTCCTTCACCAGGAAATCAACACGTGCGTGCTCAAACTCCGGCACCGTCAGGTCATACACCTGGATCTCGACGCTGCCGAACAGCTTGATGAGCCAGTGCTTGCCCGGCTCGAGGACGCCGGCAAAGACTTTGTTCTCCCACACGAGCGCACGTTCGTGCTGGGCGATCCATACTCGCTTGATAGTCATTTTTCTCTCCTTTATCTCTTGAATAGGTCCGAAGCCACCCCGCGCCCACCGCGCGGTCGTCGCGCTCTTCGTGTCACTCGTGAACGAGTCAACGGTCGTCATCGCCCGGGCTCTCCGTCTCCCGAGCGCTTGTTCAACACGTTTTATCGTCAGTCCGGGGCACGCCGAGCATCGACGCACAGGGCGTGGTACGCGCTGCAGCTCCGCAGAGGCTGCCGGGGCGCTTCGGATGCGAGGCTTTCGCCTCGCGGTGGGGATGCAACTGGCATCCACAGGGGGAGTCGAACCCCGGGCCTTACGGCCTGACCAGTAACGACTCAAGGGTCGTTAGCAATAGAGGGAGTCGAACCCTCGACACGCAGTTATTCACTGCTGCTCTACCACTGAGCTACATTGCGAGTGGTTGAAGTCACATTCGTGCGGTACACACAGCAGCAGCGCTGCAGCGCGCCGGTGTGGCTGGAACCACAACCGCTGACACGAATGCGTAGGCTTCGACCTCGGTACTGACGAACGCAGGTTGCGCTCATCAGAAATCTTGCAGCCGCGAGCGGAGGAGCCCCTCCGCCCGCTGCCCCTTCACGTATCCAGGTGGATACGTGAGCTCTTCGGCACACCCTGGATCAGAAACTCCATCTGGTCGCCGAGGATCCTCCGGTTCCCGAGGATAAACGCCTCGTGCCGGTTTGGAACGTACGGGACATAGTGCAGTTTCATGCCTGCATCCTGCGGTGTACGGTTGGACTTGCGGTGATTGCATGACTTGCACGAAGTCACGAGGTTCATCCACGAGTCAGCACCGCCCTTGGATTTCGGCACTATGTGCTCCATGTCGAGTTTCTCGAACGGGAACCGCTGCGCACAGTACGCGCAGATGTAACGGTCCCGTGCCAACAACATCTGCTTCGTGAGCGTCGGCACGCGACCGAACTGCCGGACCATGAAGTTCCGGCCCTTGACCGCGATGATCGAGCTCGCGCGAATGACAGATTGCAATCCTGTCGCTCGCTGCATGCCGCCGCGAAGCACAAACTCGTGTGTACCGATCTCCCACGCGACCATGTTGGTCGCGTAGTAAAGAGCGGCCCCGCGCACGTTGATCCACCGGTGCGGAGCGCCGGCTGCGTCTAGCGCGAGAATATGCGGACTCATCGGACTCCTCCTTTGGTTGAACAACGTGTGGTGACCGCAGCTGCGGCCAATGAATGGCGCGCCCGGAAGGAATCGAACCCTCGTGTGCCCGCTTCGAAGGCGGGTGCCTATCCTCTAGGCTACGGACGCAAAAAACACATTCGCAAATTTTCGGGCCGAGCAATCCCCTCACGCGTAACACGTGCTTGAAATTTTCCTCGCCCCAGGATTCTCACCCTCACATTCACACTCAACTCACATCGCGTGTTGGACGCGCAGGCGAGCTTCGCACCTGTGGAATAACAGGGGCGCAGTGCGACGCGAGGGTGAGAACCCTCGATCAATTTCATGTTGTTAAACAGCGTCCTGGCCGAACTAGCGGCACAGGGGTGCATGCGCGAACGCACGCAACCGGTCGAGGGCATTACCTCGCGGCCGAGACACTGTGGGGGTGGTTTTTGCCGGGTCTGAGACGAATCTCAGCTGGCTTGGGCTCCCTGCGGTGCTCGTCCGGCTTTGCGCCTTTCGAGCAAAGAGCCCTAAAGGCGGTTACCTACGACGTTGGGTACCAGGATCGCGATAATTAAACGCGACCCGGCGCCCGCTACCCGCAATTGACGGGCAGCCGAGCGCTATGCGATTTGAATCGCTCAGCATTGCTGGTTTGGCTGTTCCGTGGATCGAGAGCATTGCAGTTTCGCTTAGGTTAAATGCGACCGTTGGCCGCAATTGACTACACAACGCGGGCAAGCATAGCAACACGGAGTTGCAGCGACAACAGTTTTCGCGAATCTGTGACCAACGCAGGGGGTGGCGGCGACCAACGGCGGCGGGCAGAAATGACTAACGTCGCCGGCGGCGATCGTTTTTGATGTTGTTGGAAACGGCCGGGGGAGCAAGGCTCGTTCGAACCTTTTCCTCGACCCACCTCTGTGTAATGGCGCTCTGCGCCAGCAGCCACTCGCGAAACCGTTTCACCGGCGGCTTGATGAGAGCACCCGCGCGAAAAGTGGCGCAGAACGCATGGCTGGTCCACGTACCGGTCGTCAGCGGAAAGGGAAACGAGATCCTGCGATCGTCAACGTAATCTGACAGCAGTGCCAAACCACCAATCATCAACCCGGCACTCGACAGTACCGCATCCAACGCCGCCGCGACCCGCTGAAAACGCATGCCGCGCTCCAAGGCCTTCTTCCTGTATCCGTGTACACCGATCCATTGAGGCCAGCCAATGGCCTGGGGATCGTCCTTGTAAAAGTCCAGGTGCAACAGCGGAAACCCCTCGAGCTTGTCCCGGGCGCCGATCTTCGCGAGCCGGTCTATGCTGTCGCGGGAGCTGATGGGTACGAGGAAGTCGCCAAACAGAATGTCTGTGCCACTGTCTTTACGGGGCTCGCCGAAAGCGATCGAGCAATCCACCTGGCCGATGCGCAAAGGCGCGTCGCCCTCGCCGTTGACACAAAACGAGATGTTGGGATAGCTGGCGCGGTAGCGAGTGAGCCGCGGCATCAACCACAACTCGACGAAGTCGGAGTTGGCTGCAATGTGGATCTCGTTGGTGCGCTGAAAATCCAACCGTTGCTCGACGATTTTCAACTGCTCGAAGGCGGCCGCCAGCGGCTCAACCGCGTCGGCCAACGCCGGCGTCGGTCGCAGCCCGGAGCGGCCCCGTGTCAGCAGCTCAAATCCCAGGTAGTCCTCCAGTACCTTGATCCGTTGCCCCGCGGCGGCCGGCGTAATACCCAACAGATCGGCCGCACCTTTCACAGAGCCGGTACGCAGCGCCAGGTCCAACGCCTGAAGCGACTTGAGGTGAGACGCGACGGTCATGTCAGCAACCTAAAGAATTTCTTTAGTAACATCAAGAACTTTTAGGTTGCCGACGTCCGGTCCGCCGCTAGGATCACGTCTCAATCGGAGCGGGAGAACAATATGGCAACACTCAAACGGTATCTGATCGAACGGGACATCCCCGGAATCGGCGGCATGTCGCTCATCGAGCTGTGTGGGGCGGCGCGCGCATCGAATCAGGCGCTCGCCAAGGTCGGCAAGATCCAGTGGCAGCACAGTTATGTGGCCGCTGACCGGTCGTTCTGCATCTACCTCGCCGAGAACGAGGCGGCGATTCGCAAGCATGCGGAGTTGAGCGGCATTCCCGTCACGAAAATCACGGAAATACCGCAAATCATTGATCCGCTGACGGCCAACAACTGAAAGCCCCCTTCGAGGAGACAACACCATGACACAATTGAACGAACAGAAATTTCACGCCCTCATCGGCAAGATGCTCGGCGACCTGGGCGGCGCATTCAGCGTGCCGACGGTGCGGATCGGCTTGCGCCTGGGACTGTTTGATGCTCTGCACAAAGGCGGCCCGGCAACCGCACAGGAGCTCGCTACACGAGCGGGAGCACTGTCACCTCGTTACATCCGTGAATGGTTGCTCGCGCAATCAGCTAATGGATTCATCGACTATGACGCGGCGAGCCAGACATTCACACTGACTCCGGAACAGGCGATGATTTTTGCCGTCAAGGAAAGTCCGGTCTACCTGGCGGGCGCTTTCGATCTGGTTGCGGCCATGATTGAAGCCGAAACCAAGGTTGAACAGGCGTTTCGTGACGGATCCGGCGTCCGTTGGGGCGAATCTGCCGGCTGCCTGTTCTGCTCCGTGGGTGCCTTTTTCCGTCCAACCTACATCAACAGTATCGTTCAGGCCTGGATTCCCGCGCTGGACGGTGTGCAGACAAAGCTCACCGCAGGCGCGAAGGTCGCTGACATTGGTTGCGGTGTCGGCTTCTCCACCATTCTCATGGCCGAAGCGTTCCCACAGAGCCGCTTTATCGGCTTCGACTTCCATGAGCCCTCGATCCAGGAGGCGCGCCAACACGCCCGGGAACATAAAGTTGACGACCGCGTCCGTTTCGAGGCGGTGACAGCTAAAGATATCGGCGAGCGTGACTTTGACCTGGTGACCATGTTCGACTGTTTGCACGACATGGGCGATCCGCGCGGCTGTGCCTCACACATTCGCAGGATCATCAAGAATGATGGCACGTGGATGCTCGTCGAGCCGCTCGCAAGTGACAACGTTGCCGAGAACCTGAATCCCGTCGGCCGTCTGTACTACAACGCCTCGACAATGATCTGTGTGCCAACGTCGTTGGACCAGGAAGTGGGAGCCGCGTTGGGTGCACAGGCAGGCCAGGCGAAACTCACGGAGATGGTCAGCGGAGGTGGCTTTTCCAAAGTACGGCGCGCCACCGAGGGGCCGTTCAACATGGTCCTGGAAGCCCGAATCTAACGTTCCGAACTGCATCGGTCCCAAAATGCCACCCCCAATCACATCCACGCCTGCGACGCCCCTGCGCGAGCCCGGCGTACGGCGCATACCGCGAGGACCTCGCGCAACCACTCTCAAAAATCCGGCAGGATTGACTGTGAGAGAGGTCCAGGTGCTCAAACTGCTGGCGCGAGGTTTTACAACTTCTCAGCTCGCGCGCGAGTTACATCGCTCGCCGAGAACTGTCGACCACCATGTTTCGGCCATTCTCGGCAAGCTGGGAGTCAACTCGCGATCTCAGGCTGTAGCCGCCGCATTCACTCTGGGGATTGCGTCTGTGCATGACGCATCGCCCCTCGTGACCCTAGGAGCCGGTCGAGCTGCGGTGAATATGAATGGGCGGACTCGGGTCACCCAGGAGTTTCTTGCGAACAAAGTCGATATGCTCTCGCAGTATGTACACCTGCTCCGCATGCGAGCCGGGCATCTTGCGTGAGATCACCGACTTTTCGATCGTCTCGAGCCGCTCCAGCAGGTGCGTCCGTTGCTGCTCCGACAGGGTGCCCAGGGTCTGCCGCTCGAGCTCCATCAACTCGCCGTAGCGGTGATGAATGCGGCTGTCGATCCGCCACCGGTACAACAGAGGCAGGTAACGCAAGCTCGGCACGATCACCACAAACAACGGCACGATCACAATCAACAGCCGGCTGAGAAGGCTCGCCAGCCAGAACGGCAGGTAGCGATAGATGAAGCTGCGGTCGCCCGACTTGTAGTAACGGGCGGCCTCGGAGCTCAGCGGGAATCCATGCACCGACGGGTTGGGGAATTGACCCGCCGACTGCAGCAGCGAAGCACGGCCATGGACCTGGGTCGCAGCTTCAATGAGCAGATCGCACAGCGCCGGATGCAGGTTGGAATGAGCCACCAGTTCCACTGTAGCGGCGAGCAGGCTGATATCGGCGGGCGGCAGATTCTCGCCGAGATCAAACGCACCGGCCGGCAAGGTCAGTTTGCTCAAGTACGCAAAACGCCGTACATAGCCATCCGCCTGTGGGAAATCAAACAGCCGGACCCCGTCGGCGTGCAGCATCTCGCGAATAGTGGCTGTCGAAGCCGAATCGCCGGTCAGGAAGATGGCATCCACCTGCCTGCGCAACAGCGCCGTCCGGGCCGCCTCCCCTTCCTGGCTCGACAGCGTGGTCAGCCCGTTCGGCTCGATCTCATTGGCCTTCAACAGCGCCAATGCCAGGTAGCGCGTGCCACTACCCTCCGGACCGATCGCAATGCGCTGGCCGCTCAGCTCCGAGAGCCTCTGCAGGGGCTTGGGACTGCGATAAAAGATGAGCAACGGCTGATAAAACATCCCGCCCAGCGACTCGAGATCATCCGTATCGGTGTTGGACGCAACCCCCGACTGCACGAGCGCAATATCCACATGCGATTTCGGATCCGCCATGCGGTTGAGATTGTCGAGCGACCCCACTGAGTTGACGACCTTCAACTGGATGCCGTTGCGCGCAAGTATCCTGCTGTAGCGCTGGGCGATGGCCTCGAAGCTGCTGCCTTTCGGTCCGCTGCTGATGGTGAGGGTGTGCGGCGGTGCCGATCGGACGAAATGCACTGCCGCCCAGATGAGCGCCAGACACACCAGGACCGGTGGTATGAGGCTGAAAAGCCTGCTTTTGAATCCCATGATGAGCCGCGCGCCGGTAGTTGCCCGCGCACATCATGCCCGACAACTGCGGATCAGTCCCAGCTCATCCGTATCAGCTACGGGCGCAGGAAGTCCACTGTCACTTCCGGAATCTGCTGCTCGAGCCACTCGCCCATGGCTCGCTCCTGTTGCAGATGCTCTTCACACATGCGCGCCACCTCCGGCTCTTCCAGCGCCAGTGCCGCCGCACCCAACGACACGTAAGTTGCGATCTCAAAATGCCGGGACGCATACGCCGCGAGACAGTCTTTAACCACCTCATCTGGTACCACCGTGAGCGCGTACGCTTGCGTGATACCGATGAAACGGTTGGCCAGATCCTTGAAGGTCGAGGTGTCTGAGCCCAGTTGCTTCAGGCAGCGCTCAATGTGCTGCACCTGGCTGACTGACTCGCGCCAATGCTCCCGAAAGCGCTGTGCGAGTTGGGGAAAGCGCACGAGACGGTCCGCGAGCCGATCCAGTGTATCGACACTGGCGCGCTCCATTGCGTGCGCGTCGCGTAACCAGGCTATGAGCGTCTGTTTGCTCTTCGTCATGGCATCACCCTCGAGTTACTGGCGCGGATTTTCGCCCGGTGTCGTTTCCTCGGGTGTTATGTAAACCGCTTGGGCCGAAACGCTGTCCGGGCTGAACATGTCACGATACAGCCGCCACGTGCCGTTGATCTTCTTCCAGATGCGGATATATTTTCCCGCTTCAACGTCCTGACCCACTCGAACGTTTCTGACGTTGTAGACACCTTGTTCGATGGCAATGTCACCCCGGACTACGGTCCACTGCGCGTCATTGCCAAAGCTGATGTACTTGTCGATGTTGGCCTGGAAAAACGCGGCGATCGCCGGCCGGCCGGCGATGACCGGACTGCGCGGCGGAAGTATCTGTGCATCGTCCGCGTAATGAGCCGCGGTCCGAAGAGCGTCGCCTTGATTGAAATCGCGTGCGACGGCAGTGATTACCGTCTGAGGAAGCTGACCTTCCTCTTGAGCGCAGCCGTAGAGGGCTGCGCAGGCCATCAGCATGAACGTGGTCACCACAATGAAGAGTCTCATCTGCGTGGTCTCCCGCTGCTGTGGGGTACGATTGTGAGTTTACGCTACCTCGGTGTGAGCACCTAAATCGTCGTTATGTGATTGGCCAAGGCTAAGCTGCCGCAGGTGTATGCCCGTTCAGCACCTGTGACAACCGCGCACGCTCAATGTTGCCGCCGCTCAGAATGAGTCCAACATTGCGATTCGCCATCTGCGCTCGCTCCTTCAACAAGGCGGCCAGGGGAGCGGCCGCGGCGCCTTCGGCGATCTGGCGCGTATCATCGAAGTAAAGGGGGCGTTATTCATAAAATCCTGCGATCGTGGGAATTTTAGCTTGCAAACAGTCATCCATTCTCAAACAGCGACTCCATGTCATCGACGCGTGTCGGTTATTCAACAAGCCGCCCGCGTGTGTCAGCCCTAGCGCGCGGCCGGCCGCGGTCGGGATGAGAAATGGGCGCGTAGCCCGAAAGAGCGACAGCAATTAAAGCTGTGTTCGGTAATATGAACAATGCGAGCCGCGCGCCGTTCAAATCCGAGCGGACACCCAGCGGAGCGGTGAGGACGAACCAATGAGAAGGATGATGTGTGCGCTTGCGGCATGGGCCACAATCGAGTGTCTCCAGCCGCGTGCCGCGCACGCCGCGGGTGGTGAATATGCCGAGTTGGTTCGCAAGGTATCACCTAGTGTTGTAACGGTTCTCGTCATGGAGAAGCGTCAAGGCGCGGGCCAACGCGCCGTCGAGCGCGCGGCAGCGAATTCTGACAGGACGGGTCTCAACACCATACTGCGCCGATTGCTCTCGGGAAACGAAGGTGACCCGGGTCAACACGATGGCGAGGGCGCTTTGGGCTCGGGGTTCATCATCCGCGCCGACGGCTTGATTGTGACCAACCGTCACGTCATCGTCGACGCCCGCTCGGTGCAGGTAAAACTTCCCGACGGCAAGCAGGTCACCGCGCGGGTAGTGGGTGCCGATGCAGCCACCGACATCGCGCTGATCAAAGTAGAGGCCGGTACCCTGCCGGCGCTCGAGCTGGGATCTTCGGCGGATCTAGCAGTCGGTAATGCCGTCGTTGCCATCGGCAATCCATTCGGTTTGGGACAGACGGTCACCGCAGGCATTCTCTCCGCCCGTGGCCGTACGCTCGATATCGATCCTTACATTGATTTTCTGCAAACCGACGCCTCGATCAATTTTGGCAACTCCGGCGGCCCGTTGTTGTCTTCAGACGGAGTTGTCGTCGGCGTCACTTCGGCAATCTTCTCGCCGAGCGGGGGTTCGGTAGGGCTCGGTTTCGCCATTCCGGCGGAAACGGTCGCGGCTGTTGTTGACGAGCTCCAGGCTCACGGGCGTGTTGATCGGGGCTACCTCGGCATCTCCGCTCAAACAATGACGCCAGCCATTGGGCGGGCGCTCGGAGTCAATCCACCGACCGGTGCCCTCGTAACCGTTGTGGATCCCAAGGGGCCTTCAGCAGGCACGCTCCAGGTCGGAGACGTTTTACTCAGCCTCGGCTCTGCACCCGTGACGTACGAACACCTGGGAAGAATTGCCGGGAGGCTGAAGCCCGGGAGCACCCAGACGGGCGTTGTCCGCCGCGACGGGACTCAACTGTCGATTCCGTTGAAGATCGGGCAACTTCCCGAGCCGCCTGCAGATCCTGCGCTGGGCGACCCGGATGTCTGGGTAGCGAATTTGGAGCTCGGCGTCGCCAAGAGCACCCTGGCGATTCGAGAAGCGATCAAAGCGCCTGATGAGACCGGTGGCCTGATCGTGACGCAGCTACGTCGTGAGGGCGCGGGCGCGTTGGCCGGGTTGAAAGTGGGCGACCTCGTTACCCATGCGGGGACGAAGCACTTGGAGAAAACTGCTGACCTCGCATCAGTCAGCAAACCGTCGGTGAAAACCCCGCTGCTTTTGCGCGTCGTTCGTGATGGAACTCCCAGTTTCGTCGCGGTCACGGGCACCGAAGAAAAATGACTCTGATATGCTTCAGGGACCGGAAGTTAGGATGCGAGCTGGAATAACAACAATGCGCGCCGTAACTTGGACCCAATCACCCACCTGCAGGCTCAATGTGAACAGTGGACCTGATTCGGCCGCTCAATACGTCGATTGTCTGGGCGACGACGCTCCGATGCGCATCGGACTCGGTGTACTGGAAAAGCTGCACCTGTACTTCGCCATGAAGGACAACTTTGTCTACTACACGGCAGCCGATGCGACGCATACAAAGGAACCGGAACGCAGTTCCCCCCAATAGTTCTACACAGCCTTATATAGATTCCTTAATATTGCCTCTGGTGATGTTGCCTGAGGGATTATTGAATGAAATCTATTGTGATCACGATGCTGGTGCTGTGCTTCGCTCTGACCGGTTGCTACACGTACGACCCCTATACCGGTGAGAAAAAGATCAGCGATACGACCAAAGGCGCGGGCATTGGCGCTGCGACCGGCATAGTTGTGGGTCTGCTGACGGGAGGCGATGCAGCAGCCCATCGCAAGAACGCGCTGATTGCAGGCGGCGTCGGTGCTCTGGCCGGCGGCGCGATCGGCAACTATATGGATCGGCAGCAGGCAGAGCTGCGCCACGACCTCGCCGGAACGGGCGTCAGCGTGACCCGCATGGGCGACAACATTACGCTCAACATGCCGGGCAACATCACCTTCAAGAGCGACAGCTCCGAGTTGGACCCCTCGTTCTACAGGGTCCTGAATTCGGTCAACCTGGTTGTCAAGAAGTACAACAAGACCGTCGTCGAAGTCGCGGGCCATACGGACAGCACCGGCGCTGCTGACTATAACCAACAGCTGTCCGAGCGGCGCGCCAATTCGGTGGCGCAGTATCTCGAGAGTCAGGGGTTGGCCAGCAATCGTGTCGTAACGGTGGGCGCCGGAGAAACGCGCCCCGTCGCCGACAACGCTACCGCTGAAGGTCGCCAAGCCAACCGCCGGGTGGAGCTGACTCTGACTCCGCTGACCGCTCAATCATAAAACCTCGGCGCACTGCGCCTGAGCGGTCACAGGGGCCCGGTAGACAATACCGGGCCCGCGCCCTAGAGTAGCGGCGCGTAAGAATAAAAAGCTTTGAAAGGAATCGCCATGTCGATCGGCAAACGTCTCACGGCCGAATTCATCGGCACGCTCTGGCTCGTTCTCGGTGGTTGCGGCAGTGCGGTGCTGGCGGCCGCCTTTCCAGCCCTGGGTATCGGTTTTGTCGGCGTCTCGTTCGCCTTCGGACTGACGGTGCTCACCATGGCATACGCCATTGGTCACGTGTCCGGATGTCACCTCAACCCTGCAGTTTCACTCGGTCTTTGTGCTGGCGGACGGTTTCCAGCCAAGGACCTCGTTCCGTACATCATCGCCCAGGTGTTGGGCGCGATTGCGGGCGCCGGCATCCTCTACGTGATTGCCAGCGGGCATCCTGGATTCGATCTGGCAGGCGGGTTCGCCTCCAACGGCTACGGCGAGCATTCTCCGGGCGGCTACACGCTGATGGCCGGCATGGTCTGCGAATTTGTCATGACCTTCGGATTCCTGTTTGTCATCATGGGCTCCACTCATGGTAATGCGCCAAAAGGCTTCGCTCCGATCGCCATCGGTTTGTGCCTGACCCTGATTCACCTCATCAGCATTCCCGTAACCAACACGTCCGTGAATCCTGCGCGCAGCACGGGACCGGCCGTGTTTGTCGGCGGCTGGGCGCTGTCGCAACTGTGGCTGTTCTGGATTGCGCCACTGGCGGGTGCAGTGGTTGCAGGCGTCGTCTATCGCTGGGTGGGCGGAGATGACCCGAAGCCCATCGCGGTGACCGGGAAGACCCCGACGGCCTGACCGCCGGGGCGACCACTGGGGACGTGCCGCCGGTTACTTGCCGTAGTCGAGCTTCGGATACCAGTCAGCCCCGCGTCCTTCCGGCACGTTATCGAGAATCGTCCACAAGGGCATGAGGTCTGGCGCGCCGCGCGGATCCTGTCCGGGATCGGCCTGCTCGAATCCCATTTCGCCGCTCCAGAAATGGCGGATCTTCCCGTCGCGACGGGTAAAGACATTGAAGCCCGGAATGTCGGAGCCGTCCGGCGCGATGGCAAAGTAATCGCGACTGAACTCGCCGCTCGGGTCGGAATAGAGCGGCAAATCCCGCCACCCGCGTTCCTGTTTGAACGCCAGCAACTTCTCCAGAGGCGAGCGCGCAATCACAGCCAGACCGACGCGCTGTTGGATGTCGCGTGCCTCGCCATTCCAGGCGCCCAGAAGCGAGGTGCACATAGGACAGGGTCGCTCGCGTTGCGGCCCAAACATGTAGCTATAAGTCACGAGCGTTTGCTTGCCGCCAAACAGATCGGCGAGGCTAGCGGGTCCGCCTTCGCCCACGAACTGATAATTCCTGGGCACCTCACCGCCCGGCGGCAGCGCCCGCCGCTGTTCGGCCACACGCTCAATGTGGCGCCGGAGCTCGATCTCTTCCGCCAGCAAAGCCTGCCGGGCCTTGCGGTATTCCGTCGACTCATTCGGAAAACGCGTCTGATTTTTTTGCGCCAACTCCACTGCGGAGATCAGGGTCGTGCTGCCTGCCATCAGTTATCTCCTTGATTTGAATGAAAAGCCCCTTGAGGGTTATCCCAAGGACGTGCCACGCGCCCCGAATCCGACACACCGCATCCTTTTCGCCCCGCGAGCCGTCTTAGTGGCACCTTTAGCTGCTGAGTACCCACCATGATCCTGCACACAGTTCCCGGTTCCCCCAACGGTCGCAAGGTCCAAGCGGTCATTTCTCACCTGGGCCTCGCGGTGGAAATCCGCAACCACGACCTCTTCAAGGGTGAGTTGCGGCTACCCGGCTATCTTGCGCTCAACGCCAATGCGAAAGCCCCCACCCTGGTAGACGGCGACTTCACGCTGTGGGAAACCACTGCAATCATGCAATACCTCTGTGAAAGAGCGGGCGACACCATTTTGTTCCCCCGTAACCCTCGCATCCGTGCCGACATTACCCGCTGGCAGTGTTGGGAAGGTTTGTACTTCAATGCCGCGTTGGGAACACTCGCGTTCGAAACTGTGGCCAAAGCAAAGCGCAATGTGGGGCCGCCTGATGCCGTGCTGATCGAGCAGGCGCGAGCATCATTGTCGCGCTATGCGCCCGTGCTCAACGAGCACCTGGCTGGACGGAAGTACCTGGTCGACGAACGGCTGACGCTGGCGGACTATTCGATGGCAACATTCGAGCTCTACGTGAATAAGGTACCGTTCGATTTCACCCCGTTTCGTCACATCCACAGTTATTTCGACCGGATGCGACAGTCGGAGCATTGGGTTCACACGGGCAACCCGACTGCTGCGCAACCCGTCGCGGCATGAGCGATACACCTTCAAAGGCAACGGTAACGGCGGACTCCACTGCGCCGTTGCCGCAACTGCAACAGGCCCGACGGGACTTTCTCGCGCTCGTTGCCGAGCTGCGCCCCGATTTGCACCGCTATTGTTCCCGCATGGTGGGTTCTGTCATCGACGGCGAAGACGTTGTGCAGGACACGTTGGCGCGTGGCTACTACGAGTTATCGGCGTTGCAGGCGGCGCCTGCCTTGCGGGCCTGGCTTTTTCGTATTGCGCACAATCGAGCGCTCGACTACCTGCGTCGCTACGAGCGCCGCATGAGCGAGCCGCTCGACCCGGACAGCGAAGTCCCTGACAGCGAGTCAGACCCGCAGACTCTCCTGCCGCGCGAGCAGGCGGTAACCATTGCTGTTGCCCGGTTCGTCGAGCTCGTTCCCACTCAACGCAGCTGCGTCATCCTGAAGGATGTGTTGGATTACTCGCTGGAGGAAATCTCCGAGTCCCTGAACCTCAGCGTGCAGGCCGTAAAGGCGGCCTTGCACCGCGGCCGCGCCCGACTCCAGTCCCTTCCCGCGCAACCTGACGTGATGCCTGTCGACGTCTCGCCCACGGTTCGTCGCTACGCGGCTCTCTTCAATGAACGAGACTGGGACGCGGTGCGAGAAATGCTGCTGGACGATGTCCGTCTCGACGTAGTCGAGGCAACCACCCGCAAGGGGCGCAAGGAAGTGGGGGTCTATTTCACCAACTACGCGAACCGATCCGGCTGGTACCTGGTTCCAGCGCGGTTGGACGGGAGAGAGGGAGTCGCTGTCATGCACTCCTCCAACATCGTCAATTTCGTTGAGCTGACGACGCAAGGCGATCGCATCGCCCGGATACGCGACTTCCACCACGTGCCCTACCTCACGACCGAGGTTCAACCGAAAATCGCGACCCGCAGCCAGGCCGTGTTGCGGGGCCATTCACCCGAGTAGTCCGGCGCACCCGGAGTCTTGTAGCCGGTGACCAGGCCACGAATCATGTCGATGTGGTCGAGCACGGGCGCATTGATCGGCTGATTGGTTCCGATCTGTAACAGCGACGGGTTCGGGAAGGTGTAGGGCGAGAAGTTGGTTCCCGCCGGATCGCGGATCACAATCGAGACGACGAGCTCGCCACCCGGGCATACCTGGAGCTTTTGACCCATGGTTGCGCAACCGGCGACATCGATGTCGGTGTCGTTGGTGGCTGCGTTCAACGCCAGTGTCTCGACGGCGGCGTTCGATTTGGCTCCGGGGCGGTTGCAGCCTGAAGTTGCCTGCGGGGGCAGACGCCTAGTTTGCCCCCGCCGTTCCCACTTCATACAGCTTGCGGACAGCTGCATAGTGGGTGTCGTGCAACGGTCGATCAAACAGTGACCACTCTTTGGCCGCCTCCATGGCGGCCACGGTTGAAGTCATCCTCTGCCGATAGTCATTGAGCCCGGCGGTGGCTTCGTCGAAGCGCCCCTCCTGAACCGCGAGTGAAATTTCGCGCAGCGACAGAACCAGCCCCTTCAAAGCGGCTCGTGCCTTGGCGCGCTGTTCCAGACCTCCGCTGACTGTAGTGTCCTTGGGCTCAGGAAACTTCTCCGTGAGCTCACGCAGTTCCCGGTCCAATGTATCCACCACGAGAGTGGCTGCCGCTGCATCGTGTTGAGGAAGTGCAGTATCCAGCGCGGTAGCGAAGTCGGTGCATTCTTTGACACGCGTCGGCACGTCATCGGGTGTCGTTGCACGATCCCCATCACCGATCGCCTTCAGGTACGCACCGAGATCCGCTTGATCCCGTGCTGACATGTTCAGCGAGAATGCCTGGTTGAAGTGAGCAACCACTTCCGCGTAGCTCGCGTAACGGCCGTCATGAAAATACGGCGCGTTGAAATTGGCGTTACGCAGGGTCGGTGTTTTGAACAGGCCGCCCGAGCCGACATCATGCTGTCGATGATCCACAAAGGCTTCGGCAGGCTGGTGGCAACCCGCGCAACTCAACGTGGGATCATGAGGAAAAGGCCGGTTGAAAAGCTTCTCGCCGTGCTTCTCTTCCCGGGTAATGGCGCCGACCAGCTTGCCACCGGCACCGAGGCGCGGGTTCGGCACAAAGTCGATGTCCTGCACGTAGATCACGAGCGCGTCCAACACTTGCGCTGACGGCTCGGGACCTGCAAATTCATTGACGACCACGTTGCGTATGAAATCCCGCAACGAGAGCGTGCGGCCATCGTGGCCGTAAGGTGCCAGCAGATGCGCACCCCGCAGACTGGGAATCGTCAGCGGATCGAGCACACTGTCATCGGTCTTCGGATTGAAGACACGGCTGGTGGTATCGAAATTGCCGTGCCGGGTGGAGAGTCCGGGTATGTAGAACAGGGGATTCGCTGCCCCATTCACGTGGCAGGTGCCACAACTGATACCCGCTTGTCGCGCGGCGCCGCCGAGCAGCTTCGGCGAGCTGAAGGCGACATCACCCAACACCACCATGTAGGACTTGTGCCCGCCGGCAGTCTCCGACCTGAAGACTTCGCGCGGACGATCGAATGCTTCATCACCGAGATCGGTGCCAAGGGGGAGCAGACTGCTGCTGCTCCCCGGTATGGCACCGAGTCCGAGTGAGGGCAGGCACGCGAGCACCAGCGTGCACGACAGTCCTGCCCTCCTCCCTATCATCGCTCTACCACTTCCTGGCGGGAGTGCCCGTCAGCGGATCGAGAATCAGCGGCTTTTTGTTTTCCGGGTTGCCGTCGAAGTCGAACATCGTCATGACGGAGCCGGCCAGGCGGTCGAAGGAGCTTGCACCTTCGGCCGGCTTCTGCTCCTCGATGAACTCCAGGCCCCAGTTCTGCTCAATGAATCGCAGGCTGGAGGCCTGGTCGGTCGTGGTGTGATCGACGTAGTTCTGCTTGGCCCAGGGTGAGACCACCAGGAACGGCAGGCGTGGACCGTAGCCGCAGCGAGCCGCCAAACCGCCACCAGTCGTGCTCGGGGATCCGCAGATGCCCGACGTCGGAATGGCATTCGAGTTGGCAGGAGCCGTAGAGGTCGACAACGGAATCGTGGGAATGAACGAGTCATTTGCGTTCGTGTTGTCGTCATCCACGCCGCTCGAGTTCGCGGACGCATTCACGATCGGTCCATTGACGTGATCGTACCAACCGTCCGAGTCGTCGTACTGAATGAACACGGCGGTTTCCTTCCAATCCGCCGACTGTTGCAGGGCGTTGATCACCTGAACGAGGAACACCTGCTCGGTCAGGGGATCGGAATTGCCCGGATGCGCGTCTTCGTACTTCGGCGCCTTCAGATACGAGACAGCCGGCAGGGTGTTGGCCGACAGCGCCTTGTAGAAATCGGTGATGTCGTACTGGTGGTTGGCCTGTCCGTTGTGACCGATCTCGGCAACATTCTTTGGAGGAAGATGGTGCTGGTTGCGGGTCGACGTGTAGTACTGGAAAGGGGCATGGTGCGGCGAGTAGTCAGCCGTCGCCACGTGGATATCCGCACCCGGGTTGATTGTGGGATTCGGCACCGTCAACAGAACCTTTCCGTTCTCGCTGTACTGATGCGTGATGTGCGACTGGCCGCACTGCGCGGGAGTCTTGGTCGATCCGTCGGAATTCACCACCGCCGGAGCCGTTGCGGCGAAGCCGCCTTCGAACCAGCCCCAGGTGACACCCTTCAGATTCAACAGGTCGCCAACATTGCGGCCTTCCATTTCCACCGTGCCCTTGCCGCTAGCGGTACCACCGGCGTCCGCGCCGCAATCGTCCAGCGCCGGATCGGGGTCGCCCGTCACGGTGACCGGCTTGAAGCCCGAGACCTTGCCCCCCGCGAACGAAGTGGCGAGGTGCCCGTTGCCAGTCTGGCCGGAGACCAGGTTGATGGCGCCGACTGTGGAGGGTCCGAAGTTCGTGTCGAACGAGTTATCGTTCATCGAGTAGTGCTGGGCGTAGTTCCACAGCGCTGTCACGGTGTTGCCGTCGAAGTAATCCAGGACGGTGGAGCCGTCTGTGGCGCAACCTTCGCTTACACGCGAGGTCGCCTGCACGAACTTGTCGAGCAGACCGCCGTCAGCGGCCTTCTGCTCTGCCGTGTAGTCGTGGTTGAACGAGCACGTGTAGGCGTCTTCACGGCCCAACCGCTTCGGATTGAAGAGGTTAGGGTTGTTCGTGAGCAGGCCCGCGCTCAGGCTATTGATGGCCGGAGTGTCTGCGGCAGCCTTGAAAATCGGCTGCTCCGTGTTCTTCGCGTTGGGGTACGTGCCGAAGTAGTGATCGAAGCTTACGTTTTCACCGAAAATGATGACTACGTGCTTGATCGGCGTCCTGGTGGGCACCGAGTTGCCCGAGCCGCCGCCACCCCGGAAATCCGGCGCGACAGTGGACTGCGCAGGCGCCGAGAGGCCACCCGCCATGACGATGCTCGCGACGACCGCGGCAACGAGTGATTTCGAATGCTGTTGACCTGGATTCACAATCCCCTCCCCACAAGAGTTGGTTGAACGGTGACATAGCCACCGGAAGTTCGAAGCTGATTGTCAGAGCGCGGCATGGAGTTATTTGCGCTGCTGTGTGCGTTGTAGGCGTCAGCGATTGCAGTTTTGTTGCAGTCGACCGACCGATGGTTCCCGGATGCGGTCTCTTGACAATTATTCAGACAGCGGACGCCCGTGGCTGTCCCGGTTACGCTGTCACGAAACCGTCACAAAACCGAGTTAGTTGTGTGCGGACGAAATCGCGGGATGGACGAAAAATGAATCACAACAGGGTCCTGAAACTCGGCTGTGTGGTCGCGTTGCTGTCGGTCACGATGGCCACGCAATCCGGCGCGACCTCAGCCACATCGCTGGCCGGGGGATCGTTGGATTCCGCAGCGGAGCACTATCGTCCCGCGCTGGCGGCGGCGGTCGAGCAATGTCTCACGGGCGCGCAGACCATGCGGGAACGAATCGTAGCCAAGGACCTGGAAGGCGCGAAGAAAGCCTGGATTGCCTCGCGCGTTGGTTGGGAACGGTCCGAAGTCTTCACGAGTGGTTTCACTTCAGAGTTGGATGCCGCGATTGATGCGTGGCCGAGTGCTGTCACGGGTTTCCACTTCATTGAAGCCCGGCTGTTCGGCGCGCATGAAATGGATGTGCTCCCGGCCACCGACGCGCTGATTTTCCATCTCGCCAACCTGAAGATGATGGTTCGCGGTACGCCTCTGACGGGTCAGGGAATGCTGGAAGGTACCGCCAAGCTCGCCTACGAGATCGGCGAAAGCAAAGCAGATGGAGGTGAGTCCCGTTTCAGCGGCACGTCACTGGATGACATGCGCAACAATGCGGATGGGATTGAGACCGCCTACAACCTTGTTTTCGCGTCTGAGCTCACTGCTCGTGACCCGGCGCTGGCTGCTGCAATGAGCGCCAAAATCAAGCAGCTGAAAGACCAGTTGCGACCGGTGAGCCTGGCCGACATCGACTCCGACCAGGTGCGCGTGACGAGCGAAGACCTGGTGCTGTCACTGCAGAAGGCGGCCACCGCCCTGGGGCTCGACCGGCCGTCGCTGTCGGACCTGGCCCAACAGTAAACCCCTAACCCTTGTCGCACAGCTCCACGTCGCCGCTCATCGTCTTCAACCTGACGC
This sequence comes from Gammaproteobacteria bacterium, assembly GCA_034668025.1. Taxonomy (GTDB): domain Bacteria; phylum Pseudomonadota; class Gammaproteobacteria; order Steroidobacterales; family Steroidobacteraceae; genus 13-2-20CM-66-19. The sequence continues at coordinate 19,585 of JAXDQF010000363.1, forward strand.
GCGCCTCGTCAGCGCCCCCATTGCCGCGAGTGCCATTCAACCGGCGGCCGGGGCCATACTTGCTGATGCGTTCGGCATCCATGCCCATGCAGTTGCGGATATCACCACTGAAAGTGCTGACCTGATAATCCAGGCTGCCTTCCGGGACGACGCGCACAGTCAGGTCGCCACTAACAGTCTCCGCATCCACGGACGCCCCTTTGGTGAGCTTCCCTTCAAACCCGAGGTCACCCGAAGTTGACCGAATCCGTACATTGCGTGACGGCTCCAGTCTCAGGGTCATATCGCCACTGACTGTCGTAGCCTCGAGATCTCCGCCAGCGCGATCGACACGAATGTTGCCGCTGATGGTGGTGACGTGAATTTCGGCTGCGCTCGGGCCTTCTTTGCCCCTACCGCGTAACACGACGTCGCCACTGACAGTTTTGATTTCTGCGCTCCGCCCGTACACGTCTACTCGCACACTACCGCTGACTGTCTTCACCTGAAGCTGCCCGCCTACATCTGTAGTCGTGACTTCAGAACTAACTCCGGAGATGTCCAGCTCGCTGTCCCGGGGAACACGGATACGAAGATCTGCCTCAGCGCTTCGGAAGGAGGAATTCGGCACACGTACCTTGATGCTCGTCCGGCCGTGATCCGTGGTGACGTCAACCTTCTCGACGCCCGCGCCGAGATTACCGTGAACCTCCACTTCCGGGTTGTCCCAACCGGACACCTCGATCCTGCCGGCCACGTTGGAAATTTCCACGACACCGTGGGGGTCCACAGGCAGCCGCTTTTCAAATCTGGAGTCGTCCGCGTGCGCCAATCCGGCGACGGCAGCGCAGGCGCCGAACACCAACAATCGAATGATACCAACCATGATCAGATCCCCTCGCCGGAGCTGCCGGCTTCATGCACGGCGGTCAGCACGCGCATCTCATCCTGATAAGTGTTGACGAGCAGTTCCTGCAGCAGCGCATTGCTCGGATCCTTGCCGAGCTCTCTTTCCAGATCCCGCTTTGAGTCATTGATGGTCTGCAGGCTCGACACGACCTTGGCCCGTGAGTCCGGCGGCAAAGCGGCCAACCGCGACTCGAGATCCTTCACCAGCGCCGCCCGCTGTTGGATGTACTTGGTGTCCATCACATACGCGGCATGGAATGCCCCGGGCTCCCCGCTCGTCACGCTGTTGGCACTCAGCCCGCTACCCCCACCCGGCACCGCGCCGCCCGGTACGGGCAACACGGACCGCCCGATCCAGATCCCCACAGCCAACGCGACAATCACCGCCGCAGCCGCCAACACACCCAGCCTGCCGGTCGCTGCCAAACGCCGCGTCGGTACAGTCGGCCCGGCACGGCCGTCGGTTGACGCGGCGCTCTTGTCAGCGGCGATCCGTGCCTCGATGCCCTGCCACAAGTCCCGTGGAGGGGCGAGATCGCGCGGCAGATCGCGAAGCGAGCTGATCTTCCGCTCTTCGTTGCCGCTCATGTCAACGCACCTCCAAGCCTGTTTCGCAACAACCCGCGCGCGCGGTGAAGCTGCGCCTTGCACGTACCTTCCGCAACACCCAGCATCTCAGCAGCTTCAGCATGTGAATAACCATAAATCGCGTACAACACTAGAACGTCTCGCGCGCCATCCGGTAAATCACCGATGGCCGTCTCAATCTCGTTGACCTCGAGCGGTGTTTCCAAAGTCCACTCACTTTCAATGGGCTCGTCCTCTCCCGAAGTCCCTACACTGTCCGAGTCGACGATCAGCGGCGCTGCCTTGCGGCGTTTTCCCAGCGCCACATTGACCGCAATCCGGTGCAACCAGGTTCCCATCGAGCTGCGCGTCTCGAACCGGTCCAGGGCGCGCCAGGCATTGATGAACGTCTCCTGGGTGCAATCCTCGGCCAGGGCGGCATCCCGGGTCATCCTCAGGCACAGTCCGTACACCTTGCCGGCATGCTCGCGATAGAGCCTCTCGAAGGCGCGGGTATCCCCGGACCGGGCACGCTCCACGAGCGCGCCTTCCCAATCGATCGGTGAATCCTGCCGCCCTGCCTCTTTCATTCGTATTGTTAGAGACAGACAGCAGCCAAAGCGTTTAAAGACCGTGGGTTTGTCCAGTCCCTGGATCTGCCCAGTCCCTGGATCCGGGTGCCCGCCGAAACCGTGTCCCACCTTCCGGGGGCCGCCCCCGGACGAGACGGGCTCACCCCAGCGAATCCGGCGGCTCGGCTGAGGCCGTGGTGGCCGGTGGCGTACTGCGGCTGGCGTACCAGTTGATCGCATACTGCAGCAGCTGCGCATTGGTTGCCAGGTTGAGCTTGCGCTTCAAGCTCTGCCGATGGGTCTCGACCGTTTTGACGGACAACCCCAGGGCTTCGGCCGCCTCACGGGAGGAGAGGCCACGACCGATCAGGCTGAGCACCTGGAGCTCCCGGTTGCTGAGGCGGTCGATGGGGTCGGCACCCACGCCGGCTCCCCCGCCCGGGCCATCCATCCGGCCCAGGTTGCCCGCCAGCGATTCGCTCAGGTAGGTCTCGCCAAGGAGCACCTTTCGCAGAGCAATCAACAACTGGTCGGACGCCGCCTGTTTCATTATGTAACCACTGGCACCCGCTGCCAGCAGCCGTTCGGCGTAGATCAATTCGTCATGCATCGAAAGCACGAGCATCGGCAGCTCGGGACGCTGTGCATGCACATCGCGGACGAGCTCCAATCCATCACCCTGAGCCAGTGATATGTCAACAATCACGACATCCGGTGCCAGAGCACGGATTGCCGCGCGGGCTTCCCGCTCCGTCTGCACGTCCCCGCAGACCACGAGGTCAGGTTCCGACTCAATCATCCGCCGCAGGCCCTGCCGCACGATCGGATGGTCGTCCACGATCAGAACTTTCCGCTGAGCGGTGACCGCTGAGAAATTCGACACGCGTGGGGGGGCTTTCATGGCCAGTTAGGACGTAGACATTGGACCTGAGGCACCCGAACGATCAATGCGGCGGTGGTCCCGGAGAACGGGGCACTGGATTTCCTTCCTGGGCTCCATCCAGCGGGCACGAGCAGCGCACCGACGCACCACCCTGTGTTCCTGACTCGAGTACGAGATCGCCACCCAGCATTTGCGCACGATAACGCATGATCTTCAATCCCAGGCCAGCGTAGGCCTCGGAAGTGGATTGCTCAAACCCGCGACCGTTGTCATCGACTCTCAGATGCAGCTCGCCGCTGACGGTTTCGAGGCTGACTGTGACATCACTGGCCCGGCTGTGGCGAATGACGTTGGTCAGTGCCTCCTGAACAATTCGATACACGTGTGTCGCGGACGTCTCACTCAGGCGTAATGGCTCATCAAAGTTGGCGTTAAAATCAACATGCACTCCGTAACGTTCGCTGGCACGCGCCGCGAGCGTCTGCAGTGCCGCTGCAAGGCCGCCTCGTTCGCCGCTCACCGGTGACAGGCCGCGAGCGAGTGAGCGAGTGCTCTCAATGGCGTTATTGACGAGGCCGATAACTTCCTCCACTTCCAGACGGGCAGCGGAGCCCTCCTTGCGAAGTTGCGCGGCCACCCCTCTGAGCATCAACGCGATCCCCGTGAGATCCTGTCCGAGTCCATCGTGCAAATCACTCCCGATACGCTGCTGCTCGCGATTCGAAATCTCAATGATTTCCCGCTCCAGCCGCTTGCGCTCGGTGACATCGTTCAGCACCGCGAGCCAGCGCTCCGTGCCGCTGATCCGCAAGGGTGTAATGACACAGGTTGCCACGAATCGTGACCCATCCTTGCGCGCGCATTCAAACTCCACCGGCATTACTTCTCCGGTATCGGCGTTGTCCCGCAGCGTCCGCTCAAACCGTTTGCGCTGCAATGCAGGCATGCTGAACAACGGGTCGATGGACCGCCCCAGCAACTCCAGCGCACCATAGCCGAACATCTTATCGAATGTCGCGTTGGTCAGTGTGATCAGATGAGTTGTCGAGTCGATCAGCACCACGCCTTCGCGCATCGTCTCGAGAATTCGCGCCTGGGTGCGCAACGCATCCTGCTGTGCGTGCCGTTCCGTCACTTCGGTGATATTGACGACGGCGCCGAAAATGCGGCCATCCGCCTGTACCGCCCGGGCCCGCAGCTCGAGGTACCGGGGTCCGCGCTTCGGGTCGATGATGACCTGATCGAAATCACGCGGTTCGCCCGTATTCATCACATGCTCGAATATCTCATGCATGTAAGCTCGGTCGGCCGGCGGCGCAAAATCCTCTACTGGCGCGCCGATCCAGCCGCCGGGCGGCACACCATGCATCGCACGATTCAGGAACACACACTGTCGTTGCCGATCGAACAACGCCAGCCAGTCAGCCGAGCTGGCAGCAACCGTCTGCAACGTCATCTGTGACTCGCGCAAGGCACTTTCAGCGCGATTCCGTTCAGTTACATCCGTCACGGCAACAGTTAGCGACCGAACCACGCCGCTGTCAATAACCGGCACGACCCGGTGCTCGTGATGTGACAGTGTGTTGTTGGAGTTCGGATGGCGCAGCTCGAACCGGGCCGGCTCGCCGGTCGCCAGCACACCCCGATACAATTCCTCCAGATTGGTTCGGTGTGCCTCGGGAATGAATTCCAGCAGGCTCCGTCCCACCACATCCTCGGACCGGAATGCACCGAACTGCCGGTTCATGAAGCGCACGCGCAAGGACTCATCCACCAGGAAAAGCCAGTCCGGCGTGTTCTCCGTCACTGCCCGCAAAACAGCTTCGGACTCCCGCACGGCCTGCTCAGCCAGCTTGCGGGTCGTGATGTCATAGGCCGAACCGAGGACACCGGTGACCTCGCCCGTCTGCGGATCCCGCACCGGGAGAGTACTAACATACAGCCACTTGCGCTCGCCGTTGACGGTGTGAATGCGCGTCTCGCCCGCCTGCGCCTCGCCGAGCTTGATACGCACATGACGCGCTGCAACGATGGACTTCCACTCCTCATCGATCAGGGAGTCCCACCTGCCCTGCTGATCCTCCAGCGAGCAGCCGAAGATGGCCTGCATGCCGTCGCTGGCCCACACGGGTTCCGGCTGATTCTCGGCGTTATAGCGGTACTCAAACACATAACCCGGGGCCATCGAGGCCACGGTTCGATAGCGGAACTCGCTCTGCCGCAACGCTTCCTGGGTATGAACGCGGTCGGTGATCTCGACGAGGAAACCAACCATCCGCGTGGCACGGCCATTCGCATCGCGTTCCGGTACCCGGCCACGATCGAGAACCCAACGCCAGCTGCCGTCTTCGTGGCGAAGCCGGTATTCAGCCTCGTAAAGCTCTTTGCGGCCCGCAATGACATCCTGGAGCTCAGCCTCGACGCGGACCACATCCTCGGGATGCACGCGCTTGTTCCAGAAGCCCCAGGTGTGATCACCGGTCTTCGGAACGACGCCCAGGATGCGATAGTAGGGCTCGGCATGGCGAGCCTCGCCCCTGGCCAAGTCCCAGTCCCACATTCCACCGCGCGCGCTTTCCAGCGCGGTCTCGAGGCGACGTTGACTGCGGATGTATTCGAGCTCCGCCTCCTTGCGCTCCTCGATGTCCATGCAGACACCGACCATCCGGAGCGCAACACCATTGGCGTCGCGCTCAACTACCCGGCCGCGCTCAAACAACCAGCGCCAGCGCCCCTTCTTGTCCCGGATGCGGTA
>JAXDQF010000364.1:0-5126 GCA_034668025.1 Gammaproteobacteria bacterium
ACAGTCGATTCACGCCCACCCCGCGCTCAAGGACGTGATCGCCAGTTTGGCGAGAACCGAGGGTGCATTGGCAATGCCGCCATGCGCCTGAGCCCTACATTAGTCGCCAGGATATTCGCTCAGGAGCGCTTTGATGACCACAGTACCCTTCACGAAAACCGCCCCGCCCGCCTGGCTGCTGGCGTTCTGGAAAGAGATCGATGACAAGACATTCGGCAAAGGCTTCGACTGCTTAGCCGCCGATGCCATCTGCAATCTAGGCGTGGCTGACTGGCACGGACGTGAGGCTATTCGCAAGAATCTCCAAGCATTCATCGATACCGGTTTCACGGCCCGTCACGACGTTGTTGAATACTGGGACGGTGGCGCACTCAAGGTCTTTCGCGGGGTCGTCACGATGACGCCCGATGACAAGAGCCAGGGCGTCGTCCGGCCGACCATGACTCACTTCTTCTACATGGACGAGGCAGATCCCACCAAGGTGAGCCATTGGTACGGTGCCGTTGGCCCCGTCTCGTTCGGTTGATTCAGGCGGGGGCTCCGGATCAACATCCGGCGGCCCCATTTCTGCCGGCAGCCTCTAGCGCGGCGTGTTGAGCCAGCTCTCCGCCAAGCGCACCCACATCGAGGCGCCCAACGGAATGAGCTGGTCGTTGAAGTCATAGCTCGGGTTGTGAAGCATGCAGGGCCCACCGCCATGACCGCCGTCGCGGTGCGTACCATCGCCGTTGCCAATGACGAAGTAGCACCCCGGTTTCTCGAGGAGATAGAAACTGAAATCCTCGGCACCCATGGTGGGCTCAAACTCCTTCACATTCGGCGCGCCCACCAACTGACCCAACACACCCCGGACAAACTGCGACTCCGCGGCATGGTTGATGGTCGGCGGGTAGTTGCGATGGAAACTGAAATCACAGGTTGCATCGAAAGCCGCACAGGTCGCGTGCGCGACGTCGCACATGCGCCGCTCGATCAGGTCGAGCACTTCGAGCGTGAAGGTCCGCACGGTCCCACGCAACTCGCATGAGTCAGGTATCACATTCGTGGCTTCGCCCGCACGGATCATCGTCACCGAAATCACGCCTGCGTCGATGGGGCGCTTGTTGCGAGTGATAATAGTTTGAAACGCCTGGACCATCTGGCACGCGACGGGAATTGGGTCGATTCCGTTGTGAGGCATCGCGGCATGCGCGCCTTTGCCGCGGATGGTGATAGTGAATTCGTTGCTGGAGCCGAACGCGGGGCCCGCGTTGACAGCAAACTGCCCGACCTCGAGGCCCGGCCAGTTGTGCACGCCGAACACCGCTTCCATCGGGAACTGATCGAACAGTCCCTCCTTGATCATCTCGCGGGCGCCGCCACCACCCTCTTCCGCCGGCTGGAATATCAAGTAAACCGTGCCGTCGAAATTCCGATGCTTCGATAGATACTGAGCGGCCGACAACAGCATTGTTGTGTGGCCGTCGTGGCCACACGCATGCATTTTTCCTTTAACGACACTCGCGTGGCCAAAGGTGTTGAACTCCGTAACCGGCAGTCCATCCATGTCAGCGCGCAAACCCACAGCCCGGTTGCTCTGTCCGCTCCTGATGATTCCGATGACGCCCGTCTTTCCCAAGCCACGGTGGATGGGAATACCCCACTCGGTGAGCAGCTGCGCAACGAGATCGGACGTGCGCTGTTCCTCAAAGCAAAGCTCAGGATGGGCGTGGATATCACGTCGCACAGCGGCGAAGGCGTCTGCTTGCGCAACAATGGGCTCGATCAGCGTCGTGGGCAGGGGCATGGGTCCTCCATAATTCCCGGTATCATGGGCCCATCCGCTGGGAGAGTCACATGATCTATACCTTAGGAGACCGAAAACTGGAGACCGTCGGCGACGATTATTATGTCGCCCCCGGCGCTCAGGTGATCGGTTCCGTCACTTTGGGGCGTGGCGCCACCGTGTGGTTCAACTGCGTCCTGCGAGCGGACAGTGACCGTATCGTTGTTGGCGACGGCACCAACATTCAGGACGGAAGCATCATCCACGTCGACGAAGGAAGCCCGGTACACCTGGGAAACAACGTCACCCTCGGGCACCGCACACTCGTCCACTCCTGCTCCGTGGGCGACGGCAGCCTGATCGCCAACGGCGCCATGGTTTTGGACCGGGTGCGAATCGGGCGCAACTGCCTCATCGCCGCGGGCGCCCTGGTACCGCCCGACAAGGAGATTCCGGATGGGTCAGTTGTGATGGGCGCGCCTGGGAAGATTGTGCGGCAAGTGACTGATCGCGATTTGGCGATGATGCGGCATGCTTGCGAGCACTACATTGCCCGGGGGCGGGAGTATCGGCAGGCGTTGAAGGTTGCCGTCACCGACTTTTAGCGCGACAGATCCTGGACCATCTGCTGCGAGATGGCCCACCGTTGATGCACCGAGACCGGGTCGGTGTGATACACGCCTTTGAGGAAGGCGATGTCCCAGTCGCTCAAACCCGCGGGCGTGTCGAACAAATGCAGGATGGTCGGCGTGTCACCCAAATTCGCATCAACGTCGATATGGACCAAACCTGTCATAGCAACATAGTCTGTCACCTGCCCCCAATCGAGGCCACCGACCTTGGTCAGATCAATCACCGCGACAACGGCCAACAGGTCGTGAACGGCGACGAAACTCCCCCGCAGGTCGTTACCATCGTGGTCGAATGTTGGAAGCCCGTCAAACCGGGTGCCGACGAGATTGGACGAGAGCACGTATGAGCCGACGGGACTGCCATCAGTGCCTGCGGGAATGGTCTTGTACCAGACCCGCACAGGCCGCGGCGTTGCAATGAATTGTTTGACCAGCGTCGGGCTCACGTCGCCAAACACCTTGTACCTGCGGTTCCAAACCCCGTTTAACACCGCTTCCGGCTGCACAGTCCCGACGACAAAGAAATTCGGGTGACAGCCTGTCGCGCCCATGGGCACGCCAACTCGATTCAACACCGCGGTCAGACGGTCAAACACATACTGACCTTCTGTGGCCGGCAAGCCCGCTACCAGCGGACAGACCGGCTTGCGCCACACCTCCAGCGGATCGTCAAAGGATGACACCTCCCCCTCGGTGAGATTCGCGATGTAGGTGTGCACCTTGCTCTGCAAGGCGCGGACCTCAATGGTTACCTGGGGCGAGGCGGAGGCCTTGGCGGCGTTGGGTTGGTCTGCTGACGCTACGTTCAGCAGCATAGTTGCGACAATCGTCGCGCTTGCGGCGACCATTCTGTCGAGCCAGATGGAAGAGACCGCTGTGTCCATGGAGGGGAATCTCCGCAGGGGTTGTACTTTCACCGCCAAGCGATATCGCTTCGATCTTACCTCTTTATCCGCCGCTGAAAAGAAGCTTTCCCACGAAGGTTTGCACCAAATTCGAGCCTTCCTTTGTCGTGACAGCGTCACGACAGTGAGCTCGTCTGTGATAATAGACGCCTTCAAAGCAGTTGAGGCCAGATCGATGCGATCAAGGATTCGATACATGAGACCGTTTGCACTGCTCCTGGCGGTGTTCCTCGTGACCGCCCCATTTGAGTCCCGAGGGGCTGCCACCTGGGACCTCACTGAGCTCTACCCGTCTGCAGACGCCTGGAGCATCGAGCAAACCAAAGTGGCGCAACAAATCGCCACTCTCCCCCAGTTCAAAGGCACCTTGGCTCGCAGCCCGCAGCAACTGCTGGCCGCCCTGCAGGCCGAGAGTGTTTCAAACAAGGAAGCGAACCGGCTCGCGGCGTATGCCGCCCTCCGGCGTGACGAAGATGTCCGAGTCAGCGACAGCCAGGAACGGGCGCAGACGGCCATAGCGCTGCTCTCCTCCATTGGTGAGGCAACCTCGTGGATGAACCCCGAAATCCTGGCAATCGGCGCAGACAAAGTGCATGCATTCGAGCAGCAATCGCCGGAGTTAGAGAAGCTTTATGGGCACTTCCTCGACGGTGTTTTGCGCGGTGCTCCCCATACGCTGAGCGCCGAAGCGGAAGGCGTTGTGGCGGCCGCAGCGAACATGGCGCAGCAGCCAAATTCGATTTTTTCTCAACTTGCCAACGGCGACCTGCCGTTTCCCACCATAACATTGAGCGATGGCACACAGGCACGCCTCGATACTCCCGCGTATGAGAAGTACCGCCAGTCGCCGAATCGCGCCGACCGCAAACTGGTGTTCGATAGTTTCTGGAACACCTGGTCCCGATACCAGGGTACTTTCGGTCAGATTCTTGCGACCCAGGTCATGACCGAAGAATTCGACGCATCGGTTCACCACTATCCAAGCGCGCTGGCCGACGCGCTGTTCGCCGACAACATGCCCGCAGCCGTGTATGAGCAACTGGTCGCTCAGGCCAATGCCGGCCTGCCGCAGATGTATCGCTACCTGCGACTTCGTAAACAACGGCTCGGCGTCCAGGGAGACTTGGCCTACTACGACGTCTACCCGTCGCTGTTTGAGGCGCCGAAGTCACTCAGCTTCAGCGTCGAAGATGCGAAGAAACTGGCCTTCGAAGCGACGGTACCGTTTGGTCCTGAATATAGAAAGAAGCTGCAGCACGGTTTCGACGGCCGTTGGATAGACATTGCGCCGCACCCCGGCAAAGCACCCGGCGGCTACATGAATCCGGGCGCCTATGACGTCCACCCCTATCTGCTGCTCAACTACAACGACGACTACCAGTCGCTGAGCACCTATGTGCACGAGTGGGGCCATGCTGTTCACACACTGCTCGCGAACGAGGTGCAGCCGTACCCGACCGCAAATTACTCGGCTTTCACCGCGGAGACGGCCTCGATCTCCAACGAGATGCTGCTCAATGACAAGCTGGTGGCGCACGCCAGGACCAACAGCGAAAAGTTGTACTACCTGGGCCAGGGCCTCGAGCTGATACGGGGATCGTTCTTCCGCCAGGTAATGTTTGCGGAATTTCAACTGTCCATTCACCAGGAGCTCGAGCAAGGTCGGGCGCTGTCGGGCCAGCGTCTGACCGACCTGTATTGCGGCGTGTTGAAGAAATATTACGGCGATGCACAGGGCGCCATGAAAATCGACCCCGCGTACTGTATTGAGTGGGCGTTCGTGCCCCACTTCTATTACGGCTTCTATGTCTGGCAGTACGCGAC
>JAXDQF010000365.1:0-16411 GCA_034668025.1 Gammaproteobacteria bacterium
CCTTGCGCTCCTCGATGTCCATGCAGACACCGACCATCCGGAGCGCAACACCATTGGCGTCGCGCTCAACTACCCGGCCGCGCTCAAACAACCAGCGCCAGCGCCCCTTCTTGTCCCGGATGCGGTATTCCGCATCGTAGTAATCAGCTTTGCCGGCGACGTGATCGCTGAAGCGGGTGGCCGCTGATGTCACATCGTCCGCATGGATGTTGGCGTCCCACCGCGCAACATGGTCCAGACCTTCGCAGGAGTGCAGCTCCAGCCGATCACACCAATCGCTGTACCACCGGGTGCGCTCACTGCGGAAGTCCAACTCCCACAAGCCCATGCCGGCGCCCCACACTGCCGTCTCCAGCCGCGCCTCGCTCGACCGGAGCTCGCGCTCCGCGCGCTTCTGGGCATCTATATCCAACGACACGCCGATTGCGGACGTCGCCTTGCCCTCGAAGTCCCAGGCCACTGCGCGTCCGCGGGTCAGCATCCACTTCCATTCGCCATTGGCTGCGCGGATCCGGTATTCCGTTTCGATGGAGGTGCTTTGACCGCTCAGGTGCCTGCGAATCTGCAGCTGCACCGCAGGCCGGTCGTCAGGATGAATACGGGAGGCCCAGGGATTTGGAACGCTTTCCCACTGCTCGCGGGTGTAACCCGTCATGGCGAACCACAACGGGCTCATGACAGCGACGTCAGTGGCTACGTGCCACTGCCAGAAGGCCGCGCGCGCCCCCCACAAGGCAGTCGCGAGGCGGGCCTCATTTTCCTGCAGCGCGACTTCCGCTCGCTTGCGGTCATCGATTTCCAGGCAGATCCCGGACACACGGGCCGCCTGGCCGTCGCTGCTGCTTTCCACCACCCGGCCGCGCTGCAGCAACCAGATCCAGCTCGCCTCACCCACCAGCACCCGGTATTCGAACTCGAAGCGATCCAGCCGCCCGTGCCGCACCGCATCGCATTTACGGCGGAATTCAGCGACGTCGTCCGGATGAATCTGTTGGGCCCAGCTCTCCAGGTGATCGGGCCCTGCGCAGGGGCTGAGCCCCGTGGCCGCGCACCACTGCGGATCGATCGAGAAAACGCCCGCGCCGAAGTCCCACTGCCAGGTGCCGACCTGAGTCTCGGTCTCGTCATTGGATGCCAGGGAGCCAGGCTGGGCGGGGGTCTTGTGCGGAACTGCGTTCATTGCGGACATCATTGTCGCCTACGTTCTCATCCCATTAACCAGATGCACTTATCGTTGGTTGCGCATGCTGCGTTGCGGTCGCTCACGAAGGCCAAATCGGGGGGTTTGACAGATTTGTGTCACCGAGTCGAATCTGCCCGGATTGCGCCTGTAGCTCAAGAGTTATGAGCGTATACGGTTTTCACTGGGCCTGTTTCTAACGGGCCGGTTTTTAACCAAAGGAATGGAGGTCTCTCTTGAGCGAAGGCACATCCGCGAGTCCGGCGGTAGCGGACTATTCACAATGGCAGGCACAGGACTACTTCAAGACCTATTACAGCGAAGTGGTCCTGCCCGACGAGCAGGTCGTGCTGGCCTACCAGATCGAGGCACTGAAACGCATCGAACATAAATTCGGGCGCGGGCTCGAATATGGTTGCGGTCCCACGCTTCACCGTGCGATCGCAGCCGCTCGCTATGCGTTTCGAATCGATATGGCTGACTGGCTTCCTGACAATCTCACGCAGGTGCGGGAGTGGGTCAACTCCACAGGGGACAACAACGACTGGAACCGCTTCACACACTATATTCTGACCTGCGAAAGCGGCCTCGGTTGCGAGGGCGAAACTCCCGATGCCCGCCGCATCGAGCGGCGGGAGGAGCAAACTCGCAAAGTGATTCGCAACCTGCACGTGAGTGATGCGCGCTGGCAGCATCCGCTGGGCCCGGACCGACAGGGCTTTTACGATCTGCTGGTGTCAGGTTTTTGTCTCGACGCCGTCTCGAGCGACAAGCGGGTCTGGCACCGTTGCATGAGCAACGTGCTGTCGACCCTTCACGAAGGGGGCCTGTTGATTCTCCACGCGCTGTACCGTTGCAAGGCCTACAAGGTCGGCGACCGGATGTTTCCCGGCGCTGATCTGTCCGAGGACGATCTGGTCGACTCTTTGCTCGCTAACGGCTTCGCCCGTCCGAGCATCGATGTCCACGTCATTCCGTGCCCGGACAATGCTCAGTACGGGTACGGCGGCATCCTCGTAGCTTCTGCCCGGAAGGGCTGAGGAGGCGAGCCGACGACTTCCGGGACGGGCTCCGACCACTGGCGGGGCCTGTCTCGGGAACGCGACACATTTATTTGGAACTTCCGGGGGGTTAAAACGCTCACCTATATAGCACTACTAAAACGGGAAGGATCGAGCGTGAAGGCCACCAACAGCTGGGTGTGGCAACCCCCCACCGAAACCATCGAGGCCATTGCCTCAGTGCTGAGCGCGCACTGGGCTGCGGCTAAATCACAACAATTATCCGTCTTCTGGCCCCGGACCGGCAGTTGGCGCAGTCAACTCACCAGCGAACGAGAGGCGGCAGACTCATCAGGTACGCTTCCGGATCCGCATCCGTGCTGAAACCGAATTTCGTGCCCCGGTCATAGACGAGGTTAAATTCGACATAACGCCCGCGCTTCACGAGAAGCTTTTCCCGCGCCTCGTCATCGAACGGGGTCGCCTTCCGGCGGGCAACGAGTGTTGGATAGACGCCTAGAAAGGCCTCTCCAACGGCTTTGACGAAGGCAAAGTCCGCAGCGACGTCAGCTGTTGCCAACTCATCGAAGAAAATACCGCCCACGCCCCGGGGCTCCTGCCTGTGGGGCAAGTAGAAGTAGCGATCACACCACGCCTTGTATTCAGCGTAAGCATCCGGCCGATACGAATCGCACGCGCTTTTGAGCGCCGCATGAAACTCAGCAGTGTCCTCGGCCATCGGAAAAGTTGGCGTCAGATCCGATCCGCCTCCAAACCATCCGCGACTCGTGCGCAGGTAGCGCAGGTTCATGTGCACAGCCGGGACATATGGATTCCACATATGCGCTACCAGCGAAATTCCACATGCGATGAAGCGGCCTTCCGACTCTTCCGAGCCGGGCACCTGGGCGCGCGCCTGGGGAGAAAACACGCCCCAGACATTGCTGAAGTTGACACCGACTTTCTCGAAGACTTTGCCGCGCATGAGGCGCGACTCACCCCCGCCCTGCAGCCGATGTCCCTCGGGCTTGCTCCACTGGCGGTGCTCGAAACGGCTGTCGGTCTCGAATTGCTCGAACGCTGCACAGATGCGACCCTGCAGATCGCGGAAATAGTCCGCCGCAGGGGCGGCCATACTCAAACTCGAATTCTCGGCAGTCACACTGACTTCCTTCCCTTGGCGCTGCTTTCATGCACGTGATCGACGAGACGGGCCACGGCATCCGGACTCGTTTCCGGCCAGATCCCATGGCCTAAGTTGAATATGTGTCCCGGCGCCGACCGGCCTTCCTGCAGCACGCGGTCGATGCTGCGTTTGAGCTCCTCCGGCGGCGCAAACAATGCAGCCGGATCGAGGTTGCCCTGGACGGCCTTGCTCGGCCCGAGAATCCGGCTGCATTCGCTGAGGGGCGAACGCCAGTCCACACCAATCACATCCACGTCCAGATCGGCCACGCTCTGCATGAGCGCCGAGCCCTGATTTACGTAGTAAATCAAAGGCACATCCGTTTGCTGGCGCAGCTTTGCCATGGTCCGGCGAACCGCCCGCAAGGCGAACCTGTTGAATTCGCGCGGCGCGAGCAAGCCGGCCCACGACTCGAACAACATCAACGCCTGCGCGCCCGCGGCCGCCTGCGCGCCCAGATACGCCGCCATCGCGTCACCCAGGTGATCCAGCAGACGCTCGGCTGACTCGGGCTGCGAATACAGGAACGAGCGCGCCACCCCGAATTCCTTCGAAGGCTTGCCACTCACGAGATAACACAACAGCGTGAACGGGCCGCCGGCGAAGCCGATGAGCGGGGCGCCGCGCGGCAACTCGGGTCGAATGAGCTTGATCGAGTCGAGGACGAACGGCACGTCGCGTTCCGGGACGAGCGTGGCCAACGCATCAATCTGCGCGTCAGTGCGAATCGGATCGCGCACTACCGGACCCGGATCGAAATACAGGTCGATCCCCATGCCTTGCAAGGGGGTCATGATGTCACTGAACAAAATCGCCGCGTCGAGCTCGAACCGCCGCAACGGCTGGAGGGTGACCTCCGCAGCCAACTCGGCCTTGCGCGTCAGCGACTCGAAATCCACCTTGGAACGCAACTCGCGATACTCAGGCAGATAGCGTCCGGCCTGGCGCATGACCCAGATGGGCGTGTGCGCCACCGGCTGCCGGCGACACGCCGCAATGAAAGTCGACGTACTGGACGCCGTGCTTTTCGGCATCGCCGGCGCGGGTGTAGGCGCGCTCACGCTGCCAACCATTCCGCCATCTTCGGCGCAAA
Source organism: Gammaproteobacteria bacterium (assembly GCA_034668025.1). GTDB lineage: Bacteria > Pseudomonadota > Gammaproteobacteria > Steroidobacterales > Steroidobacteraceae > 13-2-20CM-66-19. The sequence continues at coordinate 4,461 of JAXDQF010000365.1, forward strand.
GTAAGTAATGATCAGGTCGGCCCCGGCTCGCTTGATCCCCGTTAGGGTCTCGAGCGCCGCTGCGCGTTCGTCAATCCAACCGCGCTCGGCGCCGGCCTTGATCAGGCTGAATTCGCCGGACACCTGGTAGGCGACCACGGGCAGATTCACCGCATCGCGTACCTGCCGGATGATGTCCAGGTACGCCCCGGCTGGCTTCACCATCACCATGTCGGCACCCTCCTCCACATCGAGGAGCACCTCCCGAAGGGCTTCGCGCGAATTCGCGGAGTCCATCTGATAGGAGCGGCGATCGCCGAACGCCGGGGCCGATTCGGCCGCTTCGCGAAACGGTCCATAGAAGGACGATGCGTATTTCGCCGCATATGAAACAATGGGCGTGGCTGAATGCCCCTCGCGATCGAGCAGGTTGCGCATCGCCAGGATTCGGCCGTCCATCATGTCGCTAGGAGCGACGGCGTCCGCGCCCGCGCGGGCGTAGTTCAATGCGACCTGCGCCAGCGTCTCCACCGATGAGTCGTTGTCGATCTGCCCTTTCGAGGAGATGTGCCCGCAGTGACCGTGGTCAGTCGAACCACAGAGGCACACGTCTGCCCAGACGATGAGGTTAGGGCATGCGTCCTTGATGGCTGAGATCGCTTGGGCCGCCAGGCCCTTGGGATCCAGAGCCGCACTGCCCTTCGAGTCCTTCTGCTCAGGGGCTGCAAACAACAGCACGGCAGGGATTCCGGCGGCGGCCACGGCCCGAGCCTCCTTCACGGCCTCATCCACCGACAGCTGCGCGATGCCCGGCATGCTGCTGATTGGATTTTTGACCGCTCGCCCGGGGACAACAAACAGCGGATAGATCAGCGAGTCGAGCGTCAGGCGCGTCTCGCGCACCATGCGCCGCCAGGCGTCGGACTGCCGCGTCCGCCGCGGTCTCTGCAACGGAAATCCCATGATCAATCCCTCGTCTGCAATGAGCGAAAAGTGGTCACGGCCAGCCCCTTCAAAGTGGCGGACTCGGCCATGACAGGAGTGCAACCGTATTCACCGAGCTCGCGCGCGGTGGTGGGTCCGATGGCGACCACCTTCGTCGTGGCCAGCAACCGGTCGAAATGCGCCTTACCCAGCGAATGTTCCAACTCGACGACCGCGGAGGGACTCGCGAAAGTGACAGCGCCAATCGCATCCCGCTCGATCCAGGAGCGACATGCACCAGCATCGAGCGAAGCAGGCTCGGTACGATAGGCTTCTACCTGCGTGACCGCCGCACCCAACTGAGTCAACCCGACTGCTATCGTGGGCAGCGCGCGCGAGCTTGCGGGAAACAGCACCTTGGTGTCCTGCATCGGCTTCGTCGCGAAAGCTGACACCAACGCCGCGGCGTTGGCATCGTCAGGCAATAAATCAACCGGCCAGCCCCGCTGACGCAACACCTGGCCCGTCGCTTGTCCAACCGCGGCGACGCGCAGGTTTGCGGGTGGCACGGGGATACGCTCGATGACCGCAGCGACCGCATACCGGCTGGCGAAAACGATCCAATCAAACTCGTGGATGGTCCCGAGCGCGGCTTCGAGCGGGCCCGTCTCCGCAATCGCGACACTGACCGCGGGCCACAGCAGAACCTGCAGCCCGAGCTCACGCAGCTCCGAGCTCAGCGGGCCATTGTCAGATTCCGCGCGTGTAACGACCACACGCTTTGCCCGCAGATCCGCGGCGCTCGCGACATCCGACTGATCCTCATCCCCTGCGCGCGTGACGCCAACGCGCTTCGTCGGCAGGTCCGGCGGACTCGCGACATCTGGCCGATCGTCATCCCCTGCGCGGGTCGCGACCACCGGTTTCGCCTGTGCGGCGGGGCTCGACACATCCGCCTGACTATCGTCTGCGGTCGGCCTGGGCGGCGCATCCACCGTCAGGTTCCTCCTGTCGCCAGGCTACGCGCGGTGCGCTCGTTAGCCATCAATCCCGCGGCGCCCTGGGACAGCAAATCCTCGGCAACTCGTTGCCCGAGGCTCGTCGCATTCGCCAATGTCGCCGGCATTTGTGACCTCGCCTGCAGGATCTTTGTGCCATCCAGTGCGCAGACCGCAGCGTGCAGCCGCAAGGTGTCACCTTCGAGCGAGCCCAGGGCTCCGAGTGGAACCTGACATCCGCCCTCCAGTCTCCGCAGCAATGCGCGCTCGGCGGTCGTTGCCAGCCGCGACGCGCGATCGTCGAGCTTCTGCAGCCAGCGAGCCGCCTCGGTATCGCCCGTCCGCGTACAAACACCGATGGCGCCCTGCGAGACGGCGGGTGGGAATTCCTCCAAGGACAAGAATTCGCTGATGTGCTGATCCAGCTCGAGCCGGCGCAGCCCGGCAGCCGCCAGGATGATGGCGTCGTAGTCACCGTTCTTCATCCGGTCGATCCGTGTTGGAACGTTGCCGCGCAACTCCAACAGCTCGATGTCGGGTCGCAGGCGCGCCACAAACGCTCGGCGGCGAAGGCTGCTGGTACCCAGACGCGCACCGCGTGGCAAGTCAGCGAGCCCCGCCCCGGAGCGACTGAGCAAAGCATCGCGCGGATCTTCGCGCTCCAGCGCGGCCGCGAGCTCGATGCCGGACTCCAACACCGTCGACAGGTCTTTGAGACTGTGGACGGCGATGTCGATCTCATTGTTGAGGAGCGCCTTGTCGATCTCCTTCGTGAAGAAGGCACGACCACCTATCTGCCACAAAGGCACATCCGTGCGGACGTCGCCTTCGGTACGAATGCGAACGAGCTCCACCGGCGGCGCGCCCGATTGAGACTTGATCAGCGCCTCGACGTGATGCGCCTGCCACAGCGCGAGCGCCGAGCCCCGTGTGCCGATCCTGAGTGTCATGGCTCTCCTTCAATCATGAATCGGTACCCAACGCCCCATACGGTCAGAAAGTGCTTTGGATTCGCCGGATCGCGCTCAAATCGCTTACGCAACCGCAAAATGAAATTGTCGACCGTCCGCGTCGACGGAAACACGTCATAACCCCACACTTTTTCGAGCAGGTCCTCACGCGAGACAATCTCGCCCGGATGCTCCGCCAGCACTTTCAATATCATGGCTTCCTTTTCAGTCAACTCCTGCGCGATGCCGTTCCACGACCGTGCGCGAAACGCGCGGAAGTCGACCTCGTTGCCCGCAAATTGCAATACCGCGCTGGCAGGGCTCGCCGAGGCGCTCCGATACCAGTCCCAACGTCGCAGAATCGCGCGGACACGCAGCAGAAATTCCTGCAGGTGAAACGGCTTCGCCATGTAGTCGTCGCCGCCCGCCTCGAGACCAGTCACTCGGTCCGCGGGATCGCCACGCGCTGTTAGAAACAGGACGGGCGTGCTGTCGCCTCGCTCACGCAGCGTCCGGCAAACCGTAAACCCATCGACCCCGGGCAGCATTACGTCGAGAACAATCAGCCCACACTGTTGGGCTGCGAGCCAGTCGAGGGCCAACTCCCCGTCGGTGGCCGCATGAACGTCGTAGCCCTCGGCACGGAGGTTGTCCACGATCCCGGCAGCCAGGAGGGCGTCGTCCTCAACCACGAGAATGCGGTTGAAGAACTGTGTCGGTGTGTTCACGGGGTCACCACGCGTGCCGCATTTGAGGCGGCCCCAGGGGCGGCGGCCCGGGATGCGGCGGCCGCAGCTCCGGCGGCTGCGGAGGCGGCTCTGGCAGCGTGAGGGCGTGGCCCCACTGTTGGCGTATTCACGTGGGCTCCGCTGGCGCGATTGGCCATGCAAGCACGAAATTCGCTCCCTGACCGACGCCCTCGCTGTGCGCGCTCACGCGGCCGCCCGCGAGTTGCATCAGGCGCCTGACGATATAAAGCCCGAGGCCCGTACCGAAGTAGCTGCTGCCGCCACCCGGGTGCAAACGCGTAAATTTCTCGAACAGACGCGATCCATCCGACGGTCGAAATCCAACACCCGTATCGCGGACCGAAAGCTCAACTTCACCATCGAGGCGTCGTGCCGACAGCGAGATGGTTCCACCACCCACGGGGGTGACGGCCGCAATCGCGTTCTCGAGCAGGTTGCGCACCACCACGTCCAACGCCAGCGGGTCGGCCATTACATAAATTTCGCGATCAATATCAGCAGAGATGGTGATCTTCTCCTTGTGGGCCTTCTCATCCAGGTGGGCGATCACTCGTCCAACGGCCCCACCCAACTCGATGGGCTCGATCTTCAGATCGATGCGACCGCGCTCCAGGCGATTGCTCTCCAGGATCTGAGTGACCATGGCGGTCATGCGTGCCAGATCGGCCAGCATGCGCTCGATGAGAGTGCGCGACTGCTCAGGAGACAGCGTGCGAATCGCCATCGTCTCGAGGGACAGTTGCAGACTCGCCAGCGGCGTTTTGAACTGGTGAGACACCAGCGCGAGAAAGTTGTCCTGCTCCTGCCGCACCCGGGCTTCAGCGCGTAGCGCGCGGAAGATCACACCATTGCAGAGTGCGAGAGCCAGCAGGAAGAACCCGCCTTCCCAGGCATACTGATTGATTCGCCGATGCTCTTCCGTCGAGAGCGCCTGGTCGACGGCGGGTGACAACGACGCATGCTTTCCATTGATTGCAACACCAGGCAGCATCGCGCGCACTTGATCAGAAGGTGTGCCCGAGTCCAACAGCGCCTGCGCGGCGATGATCTGCTGGGTGTAGAGCGCACGGGAGTCGCGCACTTTTTCGATCGCGTACGAACGCTGATCGAACAGCCACCAGCCGACCTGCACCGCCGCCACGACCACCAGGGCCAGCGCAGTGACCTGAAAGACCCGGGTCGCTTTCATTTCAGGGTTGCGAGCGACTCCCGCAGCGCGCGGGTCAGTTGCTCAACGTCCGCACTGGTATGGGCCAGTGACAGGAAGCACGCTTCGTAAGCGGACGGCGGCAGGTATACGCCACGATCCAACATCGCATGGAAGAGCGCACCGTATCGCTGTACCGCCGTCGCACTCATCGATTCCGCGGTTCGAGGCGCGGCGCTGCGCGCGCCCAAGTCGTGGAATGACATCCAGAACAACGAGCCGGCTCTCACGAAGTGAATCGGGAACGAGGCCTCCTTCAACACCGGCAGCAGCGAGCGCTCCACCAGCGCACCGATCTGCTCCAGCCGCTCCCAACCGGACTCCTCGATCATGAGGTTGAGAGTTGTGATGCCCGATGCCATGGCAACGGGATTGCCGGAGAGCGTGCCCGCCTGATAGGTGTCACCGAGGGGTGCCAGGCGTTGCATGATCTGGCGGCTGCCGCCAAAGCCGCCCACCGGCATGCCACCGCCGATCACTTTGCCGAAGGTGGCCAGATCAGGAGTGATGCCGACCAGCTCTGCCACGCCACCCCGGGCCAGCCGGAAGCCGGAAATGACTTCGTCGAATATCAACAGCGCACCATGACGGCGGGTCACCTCGCGCAGCTTTTGGAGGAATTCACGTCGTTGCAGCAGCAAGCCGTGATTCGCGGGCACGGGTTCAATGATCACAGCGGCAATTCGCGCGCCTTCGCGCGCGAACAACTCTTCGACGGCCGCTTCATCATCGAGCGGCAGCACCCGGGTGCAGGCTGTAAAGGCTTCCGGGACGCCGGCAGAAGACGGGGTGCCGAATGTTGCGAGGCCGGAGCCTGCAGCTACGAGCAGGTGATCTGCGTGGCCGTGATAACAGCCGGAGAATTTGACGATCAGGTCGCGGCCGGTGAACGCTCGGGCGACTCTGATCGCGCTCATGACTGCTTCGGTGCCGGAGGACACGAAGCGGACCTGCTCCAGACCGGGGTACGAGGCGACGATCTTTTCAGCCAACTCAACTTCACCGGCGCATGGCGCTCCGAACGTCGTGCCATTCCGCGCCATCTGCGTGATGGCCGCGACCACCGCTGGATGCGCGTGACCCAGAATCAGCGCACCCCAGGAGTTTACGAGGTCCAGGTACTTACGCCCGTCGGCGTCGATGAGATGTTGTCCCGAACCGCGCTGAATGAAGAGCGGCGTGCCCCCCACCGCTTTGAATGCGCGTACGGGTGAATTGACACCGCCGGGAATGACCCGGCATGCGCGTTCATACAATGCTTCGGAATGGGGGTGTTTGGTCACAGTGTTACTCTTGAAGTTTATCGAGCGCGTCAGGCGCAATGGCCTCGCCATTGGCGGGCCGCCGCAGCCGCGCCTCGCGGAAAAATGCGTCCACCGCGTCTGTACTCGCATGTGCCGCCGCGGCACGCAACCCGGCGAGCGGCAAATGCGCCAACCGGCGCGCAACGGTCGAGGCAAACCGTTGCAGCAACTCCCGCTGCCCCGCATCGAGATCACTCAACTCATCGGCCAGCGCGCGCTCCGCTTCCTCAGCCGCAATCTGTTCGAACGTACCCCGCAAGTCAGCCAACCGCCGGCCAATCGCGCGCGTCGCGAGCTCGCCCCGCAACCGGGTCAGCCGCTCATCAATGGCTGCCCGTACCGGAGCGAGCCGCATCAGCTGCGAGAGCCGCCGCTCCTGGGCAGCCTGAATGAGGTCATCCATTCCAACCCGTGCGATGCCGGCGAGCCGCGTGGCCTCGGGATCCGCATTGGGCGGCACGCCAAAATCCAAGAGTAGCGGGGCCCGAGCACCGGCCGCCTCAGCAATCTTTATCAGCGCCTGTGCATCGAGCACCGGCTCGCCGCCGCCCGCCGCCAGAACCAGCGCGCCCAGCTCAGTCGGACTCTCGCGGAATTGATCGAGCTGCAGCGCCCGACCGCCCACGGTTGCGGCAAATTCCTCGGCAGCCTGGACAGTTCGGTTGACGACCAGGAGGGGTAAGCCGGCACGGTGGAGAATCATCCCGCACCGCCGGGTCATCGGCGACACGCCGACCAGCGCGACCGTGGCCGGTTTCCCGTTGAAATGGCGAACGATTCGATCGGCAGCGAGGTCTGCGAGTGAAGGCGAGCGGACGTTGGCTTCGAGCTTGTGCACCCGATTGGCCATGCTCAGCGCTTCGCTGAGAAGCTTGTCCAGTGTGGGCCCGCAGACCTGAACGCCCCGTGCGGTCTCCCAGGCGAGGCGGATTTGAGCGGCGATCTCCTGCTCACCCGCCTGTGCTGAATCCAAACCGCACGTTACGAGAAAGAGGTGCTCTACGGCCGCTTCACCGGTCCACGCACGAAGGATCCGCGTTGCCTCGCCACCGACGGGCTCACGGCCAATGAGGGCACGGAATACCTCGCGGCGGGCGTCACCTGCAGATGCGCCATCGGGCATGGCGAAAAGGACTTCTACCCGGTTACAGGTCCCTACGTAGAAAACCTCGGAGACGCCCAGGGCGTCCCGCAGGGCAGGCAGGCGCGCCGCTACCTCGGCTTTGGGTACCGAAAAACGAGCGACCTCGTCGACGCCGACGTGCCGATAGGAAAGACCCACCACGCCAATCTGGTGCATGGGCCAAGGAGACCACGGGCTGTACGCCCGTGTGTCACTGAACAGTCACGGGCTCCGGATGGAGCCGACAGTTCTATCGACGGCTATTGCGGACCAGGCTCATCAGCAGGATGCCGGCCAGAAACCCGGCACCTAATGCCCAAGCGCTGGCCTTATACGGCTGAGCCTCAACGCGCTGCTGCAGATCGTCAACTTGGGACCTGGCCCAGTCGCGTGCCTGCGAGGCGCGAGCACGTGCAGCACTGGCAGCCGCATCTTTGGCGGCGCGCAGGTGCTCCTTGACCTGCTCGGTATCCGCTCCGGCTCCAATATCCCCGTTCTTTGCGTTCATGCTGAATTCTCCAACCGTATCCGTTTGGTGCAATGGCGGATCAACGGCGCCACCTCTTTAAAGTTCCGGCGGGACGCTCAGGTCTCGTCCTGCCACGCGAATCCGTCGCGACTGATCAGCGCACTGGAGGCCGCCGGGCCCCAGCTGCCCGACACATACGACTTGATCCGCTCGTCGTGCCGCGCCCAGCCCTCGCGGATCGGGTCGATCCAGCGCCAGGCCGCATCCAGCTCATCGCGCCGCATGAACAGAGTGAGATTGCCCTTGACGACATCCATGATCAGTCGCTCATAGGCATCGACCGGCTTCTCCTTGAACGACCCCGCGAGGTCGAGAGCCAGATTCACCGGCTTGAGCCGCATGGTTTCCCCGGGCTGCTTGGCCAGGATCGTGAGCGTGATGCTTTCCTGGGGCTGCAGTCGGATAACCAGCCGGTTGGGCGAGCGATCGTTGCCGCCGCCACCCTCAAATATGGAGTGGGGGACGTCCTCGAACGTGATGACGATTTCAGTCAGCCGCTCCGTTAGCCGCTTACCCGTGCGCAGATAGAACGGCACCCCGGCCCAGCGCCAGGTGTCGATCTCGGCCTTCAGCGCGACAAATGTCTCAGTGGTGCTGTCAGCAGGCACACCCGCTTCGTCGAGATACCCCGGTACGGGTTGCCCGTTCACAGCGCCCGCCTTGTAGTGCGCGCGAACGGTCTTGGTCTGAACGTCACGATCCAGAATGGGGCGCAGCGCCCGAAGCACTTTCAGCTTCTCATCACGCACAGCGTCCGGATCGCTGCTCGCCGGCGGCTCCATCGCAAGGATGCAGACGAGTTGGAGCAAGTGGCTTTGCACCATGTCGCGCAAAGCACCGGTCTGATCGTAGAACTGACCACGACCTTCCACGCCCAACTGCTCGGCCACAGTGATCTGCACGTGCCGTATCCGACCGCGTCGCCAAAGCGGCTCAAACAAGGTATTTCCGAATCGGAGCGCAATCAGGTTCTGGACCGTTTCCTTGCCCAGATAGTGATCGATACGATAAATCTGGTGCTCGCCGAAGATTGCTCCAACACTGCGGTTGATGGCTTCGGCGGAGGCACGGTCCTGCCCCAGCGGCTTTTCCAGCACGACACGGGACTTCGGCGTCACGAGGCCGGCAGCCGCGAGATGGTCGCAGGTCAGCGTGAACAGACTCGGCGCCGTTGAGAGGAAAATGACTCGCACGACATCGTCGCGCCCCGTGAGCAACGCGGCCAGCTTCTTGAAATCCTGGGCCTGTGTCGCGTCAACGGTCACGTAATCCACGAGCGCCGCGAACGACTTCCAGCGCTCAGCGGTAAACTCCTCCGCGCGCAAATACTTGCGACACGTCTCCTCAATCTGCGCAATATAGACTTCGCGGCTCTGACTGGTCCGGGCCACAGCCAGCACCCGCGAGCCTGCCACGATCTGGCCGGCCAGATGTCTGCGGTACAGGGCCGGTACGAGCTTGCGCAGGGCAAGATCGCCAGTTGCTCCAAAGAGCAGCATGTCGAACGGTGCCCCCGTAGGCAGGCTGTTCGACTGGCCCTTCACGGGCTCGGGTTTCTCCACGCTATCAAACCTCCACACAATTCCTTATAAGCTCGCACAGTATCTGCCGGAAAATCCGCCGCACTCCATTACGACAGTGGAAATTTTTTCATGCCGACGTCAACCGCACGACTGAACCCAATCGTAAGCCAAGTCACCGAGCGCGTCCGAGATCGCAGTCGCAAGGAGCGATCAGAATATCTGGCCCGCATGCAGGCGGAGACGGCATCGGACAGTACCCGCTCGAGATTGTCCTGCGGCAACCTGGCGCATGGATTTGCTGCTTCGAGCCCTGCCGACAAGGACGTGCTGAAGCAGCTGCGGTGGCCGAATCTCGCCATTGTGACGGCGTACAACGACATGTTGTCCGCACACCAACCTTTCGAAGGCTTTCCGGGACTGATTCGTACAGCTGCGCGCGAAGCGGGTGCAACTGCTCAGGTCGCCGGCGGCGTGCCGGCCATGTGCGACGGCGTCACGCAGGGCCAATCCGGCATGGAATTGTCGCTTTTCAGTCGCGATGTCATCGCGATGTCGACCGGCATTGCGCTCTCACACGGGATGTTCGATGCAACCCTGTGCCTGGGCGTCTGCGACAAGATCGTACCGGGCCTGCTCATCGGGGCGCTGGCATTCGGGCATCTGCCTACGATCTTCGTCCCGGCGGGTCCTATGACATCCGGCCTGGCCAACAAGGAAAAGGCCCGCATCCGCCAGTTGTTCGCCGAAGGCAAAGCAACGCGCGATGCACTGCTTCAGTGCGAAGCGGACAGTTATCACTCCGCGGGAACGTGCACATTCTATGGCACGGCCAACAGCAACCAGATGTTGATGGAAGTGATGGGGCTGCACATGCCGGGCAGCGCGTTCGTCAATCCCAACACGCCGTTGCGTGACCTGCTGACGGCGGCGGCGACCCGCCGCGCCGCCAGGATCACCTCGCTGGGGAACGAGTATGTGCCGTTGGCCTTCGTGGTGAATGAGGAAGCGATCGTGAACGCGATCGTCGGGTTGCTTGCAACGGGAGGGTCGACGAACCATACGTTGCATCTGGTTGCGATGGCGCGGGCCGCCGGGATCACGATCGACTGGAATGATTTCAGTGAATTGTCGGATGCCGTGCCCTTGCTGGCCCGTATCTATCCGAATGGCAGCGCCGATGTGAACCACTTCCACGCCGCGGGTGGGATGGGTTTTCTGATTCGGGAGCTGTTGCAAGCCGGGTTGATGCACGAGGACGTGCACACTATCGCTGGTCGAGGGCTGCGCGCGTACACCCAGGAACCATGGCTCTCACCCGAAGGTCTCGCTTGGCGCGACGCACCGGCGCAGAGCGGCGATACCACCGTACTACGCCCGGCGAGCAATCCCTTCAGCGCCGATGGAGGACTGAAACTCCTGCGCGGGAATCTCGGGCGCTCTGTCATCAAAGTATCTGCCGTGAAGAGCGAGCACCGGGTCGTTGAGGCGCCCGCCCGTGTGTTTGATTCCCAGAAAGAGGTGATCGAGGCGTTCAAGACGGGGGAGCTCGCCCGCGATGTCATTGTTGTAGTTCGCTTCCAGGGACCGCGAGCCAACGGGATGCCGGAGTTACATCAGCTGACACCGGCCTTGAGCTCCCTGCAGAGCAAGGGCTTCAAGGTCGCCCTCGTTACAGATGGGCGGATGTCAGGAGCTTCTGGCGCCGTACCGGCCGCTATACACGTCACTCCCGAGTGCCTCGGCGGCGGACCGCTGGGTAAGGTGCGGGACGGCGATATTCTAAGACTCGACAGCGTCGCCGGAACGCTGGATGCGCATGTGTCTTCCGCTGTCTGGGATCAACGCCCCAACGCCGAGGCCGATATTAGCGGCAACGAGCACGGGGTTGGCCGAGACCTGTTCAAGCTGTTCCGCGCCAACGCAGCCGAAGCAGAATTGGGCGGCGGCGTCTGCCTGCCGTAGGAGCCTGGCTCCTAGCCTTCCATGTCGTGTTGGATGGACGCCAGGGTTTGCGGTGATTGGGTCTTGAGCACCGCGAACCAGATGGCCCCCACCAGCATGTAGGCGAAAAACAGAAACGGCAGCGTGTTGTAGGGATAGGCGGGCACCGGGTAGAGACTGCCGAAGATGACGAACATCATCAGCGCGGTCCCGGCGGCGCCGATCAACACGTGCCGCCATTTCATTTCGCGGGTGCGGCGCAAGTCCATCGGCGCGACGATACACAACATCAGGTACACGATGACGAACCCGAAGCTCGCGAAAGTCCCACTGCACCCGTAAGCGTCCAACAGCCCTAGCGGTGTCAGGACGACCGATATCGCTGCGAGCAACGCGCCGCAGAAGATGATGGCCCTGTGGGGCGTCTGGTGCACATCGTGCACACGGCCCATGGAGCTGTGAAGGAATTGATATTTCCCCATCGAAAACAACAGGCGCGCCGCGGCGTTGACGCTCGCGAGAGCGCATGCGAACACACTGATCATCGCCGCGACGTAAACGGCGATAGCCGCAGATCCCAGGCCCGCCCGGGCGGCGACATCCCCGAACGGCGACGAGCTGCGACCCATCGCGACCGTATCGTGCCCCATTCCGAACACCATGAAATACGCGGTGACGGTGAAGAAGATGCCGGCAAACGCGGCACACCCCATGACCGCGATCG
>JAXDQF010000366.1:0-6184 GCA_034668025.1 Gammaproteobacteria bacterium
GCGACCTACGCAGTCAGCGGGATGATGCGTTCCCTCGTGCTCGGCTCCAAGGCGCCCAAAGACGCGCTCGGAACAGGCATGAGCCTCGACGAAGCCAAGCGAACGGCGGAGCTCGCCAACCGGATTGGTGCCAGCGCACGTCGGGCGGGACTGCAATTCACATACCACAACCACAACTTCGAATTTGCTGACTCGGGCGGGGGCGCGATTGGCTACGACCTGCTGCTGCGGGACACCGATCCACAGCTCGTCAAATTCGAGATCGACTGCGGTTGGATGATTTTTGCCGGCCGCGATCCGGTCGCCTATTTCAAGAAATATCCGGACCGGTTCCCAATGATCCACGTCAAGGATTTCCTGCCTCCTGCGAGCAACGGCCCCATGCGAGGCGCGGAGCTCGGTCGCGGCGCCATCGATTACAAACCGATTTTCGCGGCTGCGGCCAAGGCCGGTTTACAACACTACTTCGTGGAGCAGGAGGGCCCGTTCGCCCGCATGAACCCACTGGAAGCCGCGCAGGTCGACTATGACTATCTGCGCACGATTGGCATGGCGTGAGTCGTCAGCACATCGACGACGTGCAAGAGAGCGTGGATGGACAGCAACTCGTACGATGCAATTGTCGTGGGCACCGGCATCAGCGGTGGTTGGGCGGCCAAGGAACTCACCGGGCAAGGCCTCAAAACACTGGTACTGGATCGTGGCCGGATGGTCCGCCATGGTGACTATCCAACCGCTTGGCTCAACCCGTGGGAGCTGCCCTATGGCGGGCGCCCTACGCGAGAAGACCTCCGCCACCAACCCGTGGCCGCGAGATCCGGCTACGTAGGCTCACAGGCATCCAAACATTGGTTTGTCGACGAGTTGGATAATCCCTACGTCGAGAAGCAGCGGTTCGACTGGATACGAGGCTATCAGGTCGGCGGTCGTTCTATCACCTGGGGCCGTCAGAGCTACCGCTGGAGCCAGATGGATTTTGAGGCGAATGCGCGCGACGGCATTGCAGTCGACTGGCCGATTCGCTACAACGACCTGGCGCCGTGGTATGACCACGTAGAGGCCTTCATCGGGGTAAGCGGCAGTGCCGAAAACCTGGCCCAACTTCCCGATGGAAAGTTTCTGCCACCGATGGAGCTCAACTGCGTCGAGAAGCAGTTTCAGCGCAAGGTAGCTGAGAAATTCGGCCGCGCGCTCATCATCGGACGTGCCGCCCATTTAACGGCACCCCTGGCGCACAGCCCACAACGCGGCACCTGTCAATTTCGCAACATGTGCATCCGCGGATGTCCGTTCGGCGCGTACTTCAGCAGCAACTCCAGCACACTGCCGGCGGCGGAGAAAACCGGCAACATGACCTTGCGTCCGAACTCGATCGTGTACGAGCTCATCTACGACGAAAAGCGGAATCGGGCAAGCGGAGTGCGCGTCCTGGATGCCGAGACGGGAGCGCACACAGAATACTTTGCGCGCGTCATCTTCCTGAATGCATCGACTTTCGGCTCCGCCTTCATCTTGATGAATTCGATCTCGACACGCTTTCCGAACGGTCTCGGCAACGATAGCGGCGAGCTCGGCTGCAACATCATGGACCACCACCTCGAGGTGGGCGCGGGTGCGTACGTTGATGGCTTTGAGGATCATTACTACAGCGGCCGCCGGCCCAATGGATTCTATATTCCGCGCTACCGCAATATCGGAAAAGACAAGCGCGACTACCTGCGCGGTTTCGGCTATCAGGGGAGCGCGTCACGCCAGGACTGGCCCAGCCTGATGCACGACACCGCACTTGGCGCGCAGCTCAAGCAGAAGGCGCAGAAGCCGGGGCCGTGGCACATATCGCTGGGTGGGTTCGGAGAGATACTGCCCTATCACGAGAACCGCGTGACGCTCGATCGCGGCGCCAAGGACAAGTTCGGCCTGCCGCAGCTCGTGTTCGATGCGGGCCTGAAGCAGAATGAGCTCAGTATGCGCAAGGACATGGCCAACGATGCCGCCGAGATGCTGACCGCCGCAGGCTTCCGCGACGTACGTACCTCCGACAACGTCATTGGCGTTGGTCTCGGCATTCACGAAATGGGCACCGCCCGCATGGGCCGCGATCCCAAGACTTCAGTGCTCAACGCATGGAACCAGGTCCACGCCTGTAAGAACGTTTACGTGACCGATGGCGCCTGCATGACGTCGGCCGCGTGTCAGAATCCCTCACTGACTTATATGGCCCTCACCGCGCGCGCTGCGAACCACGCGGTGGAAGAGCTCAAACACATGAACCTCTGACGTTATGACCCTGACTCGCCGTGAAACACTGAAGCGCATCGCCTGGCTGATGGGTGGGACGGTCTCCGCGTCAGCGATCCTGGCCATCCAGAAAGGTTATTCGGCCACGACGCCCGCTGGAAGAAAACGCTCGATCCTGACATCGTCGCAGATTAGCATCGTATCCGTGCTGGCTGATATCATGATTCCGCGCACTGACACTCCGGGAGCCATCGACGTAGGCGTGCCCGGGTTTATCGACCTGATGCTCGCGGAGGTCTACGCGCAGACGGACCGCGAGCATTATCTCGCCGGACTGGCTGACTTCGACACCGCGGCGCAAACCGAACAGGGGAAGAAATTCCTCGCGCTCGAGCCGGCACAACAGCTCGCGCTCGTTCGCAAATTCCACGACGCGGCTGTTATCGAGGACCAACGGGCCGCCCGTCTGCGAGACGACTTACAACGTCCATTCATCCTGATGACGAAGGAGCTGACACTCCTCGGCTTCTTCACCTCGGAAGCTGGCGCAACTCAGGTGCTGCAGTACGTAGCCGTGCCGGGTTCATACCATGCCTGCTTACCCGTGGAACAGGCCGGCAACGGCAAGACTTGGGCCGTGGAACCGGGAATCCGGTTTTGATGGACGCCGTAAGCCGACGCGCTGCGCTCATCGGAACTGCCGGCGCCTTGCTCGTCGCAGCCACGCAATCCGCAGAAGCTGCCGCAGCGCCACCAGGCCGGCTCAAACAGTCCGTATGCCGCTGGCCGTACCGCGCGGTCGAGTTGCCCGAACTGTGCCGTCGCGTCAAGCAGATGGGTTTCGCCGGTATCGATCTATTGCATGTAGACGAGTGGCAGGTGGCTCACGATGCCGGATTGACTGTTTCGATGGGGTACCCAACCCGCCGCGAGAAGTTCATCGAAACGGGTTTCAACGACCCTGCCAATCACACGCTGCTGCTCGATGAACTGAAAACCGCATTACCGCTGGCCGCGCGTGCGGGTGTGCCGAACTTGATCGCGATGTTCGGTAACCGTGACCCCGCGCGCGACGATCGCGCAGCCATCGACGCCTGCATCGCTGGTCTCGGCAAGATCGCGCCACTTGCGCAGGAGACCGGCGTCACTGTATGCGTAGAGCTCCTCAACAGCCGGATCGATCATCCCGGGTACCAGGGCGACCATACGGCTTTTGGCGTCGCGGTAATGAAGGGCGTTAACTCGCCACGCGTGAAACTGCTTTATGACATCTATCACATGCAAATCATGGAAGGCGACGTGATCCGGACCATCCGGGACAACATTCAGTGGATAGGGCACTTTCACACGGGCGGCGTGCCAGGCCGGCATGAGATTGATGCTGGTCAGGAGCTCAATTACCACGCCATTGCCACTACCATTGCTGATCGTGGCTACACGGGTTACCTCGCGCACGAGTTCGTGCCAACGCGCGCCGATCCATACGCTTCGCTGGCCGATGCCTTCCGGATCTGCTCTGTATGACTGCCATTGAGGCTGCCGATGCCTTTTATTGACCCGACGGGCGTCGACGGGGAAACATACGACATCATCGTCGTCGGCTCGGGCGCGGGTGGCGGCCAAACTGCATACACACTTACCATGGACGGCGCGCGCGTGTTGATGCTCGAAGCAGGTCGTAAGTACGAGCCGGCTCTCGAGACCCCCATGTTCCAGACGCCGGACCTGGCACCGCTGCGTGAAATAGATACCCCCGGTAAACCGTTTGGCTTCTATGATGCGACGGTTGACGGCGGCTGGCAGGTCCCGGGCGAACCGTACACACAGACCAACAGAGACACCGCGGGCCGCTTCGATTGGTGGCGCGCACGCATGCTCGGCGGCCGAACAAATCACTGGGGACGTATCTCGCTTCGTAACGGGCCTTACGATTTCGAGCCGCATGGGCGCGACGGACTAGGCTTCGACTGGCCGATCTCGTACGAGGAGATGGCGCCATACTATGACAAAGTGGAGATGTTGATTGGCGTCTATGGGGCCAACGATGGGCTCGAAAACACGCCGAGCTCGCCGCCAGGATGTCTGTTACCGCCACCCAAGCCCCTCGTCAGCGACTTACTGATAGCCGATCGCTCACGAAAGCTCGGTATTCCAGTCATCGCTGGACATCGCGCCGTGGTGACGCAGCCACTCGACTGGAAAAACATACCGGCGAAACTCCACCCCGGCAATCCAACGGCGCAACAGCTCGCCGCCAACGCCATGAGGAGTCGCGCCACGTGTTTGTGGGCAACACCGTGTGGTCGCGGCTGTTCGATCGGCGCCAACTACCAATCCGTCACTGTGCATCTGCCGCCTGCGCTGGCTAGTGGCAAGCTCGATATTCTAACGGACGCAATGGTGCACGAAGTCACCCTCGACAAAGCCGGGCGAGCGACGGGTGTCAATTTCATAGATAAGAAGAGCGGACGCGAACGACATGCTAACGCGCGCGTCGTAGTACTGGCCGCCAGCGCATGCGAATCGGCCCGTATTTTGCTGAATTCGAAATCGGCCGCGTTTCCCGATGGGCTCGCGAATTCGAGCGGCAAGGTTGGCAAATATCTCATGGACACGGTCGGCTCCTCCGTCGCCGGGCAGGTGCCCCTGTTGGAAAGTCTGCCGCCGCACAACGAAGATGGCGCCGCCGGCCTGCACATGTATACCCCTTGGTGGCTATATCAGGAGCAGCACGCCGGTAAGTTAGGCTTCGCGCGCGGTTACCACATCGAGTTTGGCGGCGGACGCCGCATGCCCGACCTGGATACCGGGGCCGAGTTGGAATGGCTGACGGGCGGCAGCTATGGGCGACAGTTCAAGAAAGACGTGCGCCGCTACTACGGCTCGTTTGTCCACTTCAGCGGTCGCGGAGAGATGATCCCGAATGAACGCTCGTACTGCGAGATCGACCCGGTGGTCAAAGACAAATGGGGCATTCCCGTGTTGCGATTCCATTGGGAATGGTCCGAGCACGAGACGCGCCAGGCGGCCCACATGCAAAAGACTTTCGGGCAAATAATTGAAGCTATGGGAGGGCGCGTTCGCAAAGGTGTCGAGACAGACGGTACCAAGGCGATACATACCGGCGGTAGCATCATCCACGAGGTCGGCGGCGCGATCATGGGCCATGAGGCAAAGAATTCTGTTACCAACAGATGGTGTCAGACCTGGGATGTGGCCAACCTCTTCATTACCGACGGCGCGCCATTCCCGTCAAATGCCGACAAGAATCCAACGCTGACTATCATGGCAAACGCCTGGCGCGTCAGCGACCATATTCTCCAGCGCATGCGCCGGAAGGAGATCTGATGGACCGGCGCACTACGATCAAATGGGTACTCGCCGTCGCAGTTGCCTCGCCTGGAATGCGCGACGCCGCACGCGCTCTGGAAGTTGTCTCCTCCGTAGCCGACGCACCTTTGCTCCAGGGTTACGGGACCGACCCGGATTTGCTCAGGGTGTACAAGGCGGGCGAGCTTTGGCCACTCACCTTCACCGCATCTCAAAAGCGTACCGCAAAGGTTCTATGTGACTTGATCATCCCCGCGGACGCTTCGTCGCCGAGTGCGTCTGAAGTGGGCGTCGTCGATTTCCTCGACGAATGGATCAGCGCACCGTATGAAACGCAGCGCCAGGATCGCGCAACGTTGCTCGAAGGACTGGCATGGCTCGATAGCGAAGCGGCGGCGCGCTACGGAGCAGGTAAGTCATTCGTCACGCTATCCAACAAACAACGTACCGCTATCTGCGACGATATCTGCTTCGCGCCAAAGGCAAAGCAGGACTTCGTTACAGCTGCAAATTTCTTCGCGCGCTATCGCGATCTGACCGCCGGCGGGTTTTACACCACACCGCAGGGTCGTAAAGATGTGCGCTACGTCGGCAACGTGCCTTTACCGCGCTTCGA
>JAXDQF010000367.1:0-4180 GCA_034668025.1 Gammaproteobacteria bacterium
CCGAACCCAGATAGGCACCCAACAGAGGTGCATTGAAGCTTCCGGCCTTCACGCCGCGATTGATACCGGCATACAGCAGGAAATCATCCATGAGGTGGTAGTCGAGCTGCAGCTTGCCGGCCCACAGCGTGTTGGAGGTGTGATCCGAGGCGAAATAAGGGTCGCCCGCACCAAAGGGTTGGTCCAGGAAAGGCCCCTGGTTCACACTGAAATTGCCTTCCGATGAAAATACACCGATGCCCGTGTGGAAAGACTTGTGCTCCTCGATGACCCGCGCACCGATGATACCGGTCAGCTTGGGGGTGAAGTCGTATTCCATCTGCCCGAACAGGCTGGTTGAGTTGGTCACGAGCTTGGCCACGGTACCGATGTCGACCGGTGCGATGAAGGTGCCCACGATGCTGTTGACCGGAGCCTTCAGGCCGTTATCGGAGTGGTTGTTGATGTTCAGGTAGTAAAGACCCGTTACCCATCGCAGGTGATCAGCCTCGCCACTGAGGCGGAACTCCTGGGTCGTGCTGGTGGCCGCCACGCCGGCGTAGTTGGCCAACTGGTTGCCTGGCCCCGAGTCGACGTCAATGAACAACAGCTTCTTGTAGTCTTTGAAGTCAGTGATGGAGGTGAGGGTCATGCCGCCGCCGAGCTTCCACTCCACGCGACCGTTGATGCCGTAGGTTTGAACGAAGCCGTTGTTTTTGAACGCGAAGTCGCCGCTGGTATTCGTTCCCGGACCGTCCGGGTCGATGTAACCGAAGAAATCGCCGCCCGGCACGGGCCGCGCGGCCAGCCCGATATTCGCTCCGGGGGACAGCGAGCTGCCGTCAATGGCGTTGGCGCCACCATCACCGTTGCCCTCGATGGTCAACCGGGTCTCGTTAGGGGGCGTGTTGATGACGTTGGTCAGCTCGCCCGCCGAGTTGGCAACGCCGATCGTGGACTTCGACTGATAAGGCCCGGTGGGCTCCTTGGAATGCGCATAGTTCACCGACAGGCGCATCAGCAAATCGTCGTTGGGCTTGAAATCCAGGGTGCCGCGCAGGGCATAGGTGTTATCGCCACCCAGGTCGGCGCCGGCACCGTTGCCGGGCGAAAGACCAGCCAGACCGGCCGGCGCACCATACGGATAGAGATTATTCAGGTAGGCATCGCTGTGGTTGTACATCATCGCTACGCGCCCGGCGACGGTCTCACTGAACGGACCGCTGACGGCGGATTCGATGCGCTCTGACAGGCCGTGGGTGTCGCTGTCGAAGTTGCCGAACGTAACGTCGGTGTAGCCCTCGAGCTTCTCGAAGTTGGGCTTACGGGAGAGGTAGTGAACCAGTCCGCCGGTTGCATTGCGGCCGAAGAGGGTGCCTTGCGGGCCTTTCAGGACTTCGACGCGGTCGATGTCGTAGACAGCGAATGTCTGTGCCTGGGCAATGGCAATGTAGCCTTCATCCAGGTAGACGGCGTTGGGCGCCTCCACGATGTCGTTGAAGTCGTTTTGAGTCACACCCCGGATGGTGAACTGGGTGTTCTGACCTGCCAGGTTGCCGGAGATGTGCACGCCCGGTGTGAAGGCGGCCACATCGAAGCTTTCCTGCACGCCCAGGGCCTTCAGCTGGTCCCCCGTGAAGGCGCTCATGGAGATGCCGACGTCCTGGATGTTCTGTTCGCGTTTCTGCGCTGAGACCACGACCTCTTCGAGCACGTTCTGTGCGAAGGCCGGGATGGTGACTAGAGCGGTGGTCGCGATTGCGGCCAACACTGCGATGCGGCGAAAGTACGATTGAGCCATGTTGACTCCCCGTGGCCGGCTGTTGCGCCGGCGTTATAGACCCCTCTCGATTATTAACTATCGGCCGGGCTCCCGTTGCGGACCTTACGGCCTCCAATTCTTTTTATTCTGGGATGCCGTTAATTTAACGTGTGATTTACACTACATGTTACGGTTAAAAGTATAGGTGTCAAGCAATGGGCTCAGCGGGGAACACGCGTCGCGGCGCCAGGGGATTGGACAAGCACTGGCATCTGGCCACGGACGATTTCGAGGTGGGGCTCACCGAGCTCGAGTTTTCCGTTTTCAGGGTGTCGGCGGCGTTTGAGCGCTGGCAGGCGGATTGTCTGGGCTGCTGTCACGGCCAGCCCTTTTCGGGCACGGATACCGCGTTGCTGCATGTGATTCGCATGCACGAGCGGCCGAAGGGCATCTCGGAGCTGGCCCGGCTGTTGAAGCGGGACGACCTGTCGAACCTGCAGTACGGCACCCGCAAGCTGCTGAAGGCCGGGTTGATTGAAAAATCCCGCCAGGCGGGCAGCAGCAAGAAGGATGTGACCTACCAGGTCTCCGCGCTGGGGCGGGATGTCACCGACCGCTATGCGCGCTTTCGCAAGGAGCTGCTGATTTCCATGACGCGTGCCACCACCGGCAAGCTCGATTTCGAGTCACTGGCCCGCGCCTTGAACATGATGTCGGCGATGTACGATCAGGCCTCGTGTGTCGCGGCTACCCACCGGTTGCCACTATAGGCTCGACAACAGCGGCAGCTGACAGCAGCTGAGTGTCCGTGTTTCGCAGTCCAAACAGGGACAGGCCGACGGGGGCTGTGCCTGGATCGTGACACGGCACTGAGATGGCGCAGCCATCGATGAAATTGACGATGCTCGGATTGCGCAGCGCAAGACCGTTGGCACGCACGTAGGCGTCATCTTTGGCGAGATCTGACAAGGCCGGCGCCGTGATGGGAATGGTGGGCATGAGCACAGCCGTGAATTTTCCGAGGCGACGTGCAACCCGTGCCGTGAAGTCCGCGCGGATGTTGAGAAGGTCTATGTAATCAGCGGCGTCCTGCTCGCGACCGCGCAGAATTCGAATCAAAACCCGCGGATCGTAGCGCTCGGCCTCCTGCGCGAGCCGCGCTCGATGATGTGCATAGGACTCGGCGGAAGAGATGCCGCCATTGCGATTGATCTCGGGCAGTTGCCCCAGTTCCGGCAAGCTCACATCGGTCAGCGTGGCCCCCGCCCTGGTCAGTGCACGCAGGGCACGCTCGAAATTGTCCGCCACGACTTTGTCGAGTCCGTCGGTGACATAGGAAGTCAACACACCCAGATGCAGATCGCCGGCGGTCAACCCGAAGACCGGATCAAACGGCCGGCCGGCCAGGACCGCGTCCAGGGCGGCACAACAGGCCACTGAGTTGGCCAGGGGCCCAATGGAGTCGAGTGAGCGCGACAGGGGGTAGGTGCCTGCCATCGGCACGCGACTGGCTGTTGGTTTGAAGCCAACGATACCGCACATCGCTGCCGGGATTCGGCACGAGCCACCCGTGTCGGTACCCAACGCACCAAACGCCATTGCATCGGTGATGGAGACCGCGGCCCCGGATGACGAACCGCCGGGAATTCGGCCTGTGGCACGATCCCAGGGATTCAAGGGTGTGCCGTAACTTGGATTCATTCCAAGGCCGGAGAAGGCGAATTCGGTCATGTTCGTGCGCCCGATTACAACGAACCCGGCGGCTCGCAGTCGGGCGACCGCGGCGGCGTCGCGTTCAGCAACCGGCGCGCCTTTGAGTACCGTTGATCCGGCCAAGGTGGTATCGCCGGCAACATCGAACAGGTCTTTGATGGAGACCGGAATGCCCGCGAAGGGGCCGAGGCGGGCGCCCTGTTGGCGCATCCGGTCGAAGAAGTCAGCGGTCGCCAGTGCCTGCTCGCCGTACACCTTGAGGAATACCCGTGAGCCTTCGCCTGTGCTGGAGGAGACTCGGGTCAGGCAGTCCGTGACGAGCTCGCGGCTCGAGATGCGTTGGGCGGCCAGTTCGGTGGCCAGGCGCGCCAGGTTGCGTTCGGGGTGGCTGGTCACGAGAGCTCCATGATGGGTGACTTCCTATCCCGTCATTGTAAGCGCGTTGTCGCTGACTGGAACGAGACCTCGCCTTCGGCACATTACCTGCTCACTTCCTGTAAAGCGCAGCGGGGGTATCAATGTCTGAGCGGCTGGAGACTGAGGGATTCGACACATCCGTTCCGGGAATGCCGGTGCCGCAGTGGGCCGACTGGGCGAGCCACGCGCCTGAATGGGCCCTCCCGCCGGCCCACATCGTGGTCGTCGCGCCACATCCTGATGATGAGACGCTCGGAGCGGGTGGCTTGATCTTCACATGCGCGCAGACCGCCACCCGAGTCACCGTGA
>JAXDQF010000368.1:0-9907 GCA_034668025.1 Gammaproteobacteria bacterium
TGCCGTCGGTTGCCGCTTGGCACGACCCCTTTTTATGGCGTAGAACGGCGGATACCCTGCCGTCGCATTTCATTCCTTCAACGAATCATGTGGACACTCGCAGGCAAGTGCTGACCTTGCGCCAGAACTCTCTACGCTGGCTCGCGGCTATCGTTCCGGCGCTACTTCTGATGGGGTGCGGTTCGGGCAGCACGACGCGTCCGGTTCTCGCCGAGCGCTGCATGTCGGTGGGCGGCCCCCGCTCGAGCACCCTGAGCGTGGTTGCTCCAGAACCAGGAACTCTGCGGATCCAGATCCAGGAGCGCGGTGTAACGGTCATCGCGACATTGGACGCAGATGCTCGGAGCGCGGCGGAGTCTCCGGTTGAGCGCATCGGAAGCATCCACCTCGTGACCGATACGAAGGCGGGGCAAACTCACTCCGTAAGGGTCAAAGCAGAGGACTCACCGGACATTGCCGCCGAGTATTGCGTCCGTGCCGACTTGATTGCCGAGACAGATCACCCGCGTCTAGCCGCGGAGCGCGCTTTCGCGTCCGCTGGACGAGCGACTCACAATCATGAGTGGGAGGCCGCATTTGAGCAGTACTTGAACGCGTCCCGTGCGTTCGATGGACTGCGCGCGCGGCGCGGCTCCGCGGAGTCGCGGCAGGCGATGGCGGAGATCGCCTACCTGCGTTTCGACAACAAACGCGACACCTATGCGCTGGCGGGTCAAGCGCTCGCCGACCTCGGCACCGATTCTGAACCGTTCGTGATGGGAGCGCTGATCGCTCTTCAAAGCAAAGCGCTCGTGGACATGCCAGGGCTGGAAGCGAGTGCGATTGCCCCACAGGTCCGCCAACTGCAGGCGGCCGCTCGCAAGTATTTCCAGGCCAACCCGGCCGGCTCCCGGGAATTGCCGCGCCTGGACATCATGACGGGATTCTTCGTTTATCGTTTCAGTGAATTTGACCGCGCCCGCGAGTTGTTCTCCAGCGCCGCACGCAGTTGCCGGGATGCGCGCGACTGGGACTGTTACGCCATCGCGAGCCAGAACGTCGCGCTTCTGGAGTATGAGGGGAAGAACTACACGGATGCCCTGAAGGCGTTCTCGAACGCGCTGCGCTCCTTGCCGCCGGGCCTGGATCCGAAGCTCGCCGCAGACATCTGGAACAACTACGGCTCGCTGCAGGGTCTGATGGGCTTCTTCAGTGGCAGCGAGCGCTCGCATGCGGCCGCGATGCGTGAATACGCGCAGCTGGGAGATTGCCAGGGCGTGCGAAGGAATCTCGCGCGCTCCGGAAACCTGATGGTGCAGCTCGGCACGCTGGGGGATGCGAAAAATTACCTCCAACAGGCCGCCTCGCTCGATTGCGCCGCGCTTCTGGCGAATGCCACTGCTCAGGCGCCAGCCGACACCGCCATCACCCGACAGGATGCCTACCTGCACGGTCAACGAAACGCCGAGTGGTGTTCAAAGTCGCTCGATCCGGGTGGGCTCGCGTACGAAAATAAACTCATCGTATTCAATTCGCTCGTGTCGCTCGGCGATGCGCTCATGTTGGAAGGTGACTCGAAAATCGCCCGGCGCTGCTTCGACGCGGCCGAACCGTTCGCCCCCACTGCACAAACTCGAATGCGACTGGCCGACGCGCGCGGTGAGATGCTTCTGGAAACGAGGGACGCAGCGGGTGCACGAGTTGCCTTCCAACATGCTTTGCGGATCGCGGATGAGGCCAATGTTCCGTCAGCGTATGAATACCGAGGGAGGGCGCAGCTCGGTATTGTCAAAGCAGCTCTCCTTGGGGGTGATGCGCAGGCGGCGGTGCGCGATGGCCTCCCAGCGTTGGAAGGAAGTATCGGACGTGCGGACATCGACCACACCGTCGCCTCACTGCGCCTTCTGGCCGGGGGCTACCGCGGATTGAACCAACAGGCTCAGGCAGTGCGAACGCTGCAAACCGCAGCCGATCTGATCGAAGTCGTGCCCATCAATGAGCTGGACGGCGAAAAGCGTGCAACCTACCTTGCCACGCAGTACGCGGTGTTTGCGGAGTTGACTGATCTGTACGCATCGGAGGCGGCCACCGACCCCTCGAAGGCGTCGCTAGCGTTCATGACGTCGGAGCGCGGCCGGGCCCGCAGCCTTCGGTATGCAGTCACGCAGGCGGAACGAGATGCATCGACAGAAGCGCTACCGACTGCTCGCTACCAGCAGTTACTGCAGGACGTCGTCAAGCTCGGCGATTCGCACGGGGACTCCCGGCAGACGACTTTGGTTGACGATCTCGATGCGGCTGCCCTCCGCGAGCGGAAGGCCGAAGAGCTTCTCGATCAACAGCAGCTCGCGCTGACTCTGGGTCAGCTGCATGCCAACCTCGTTGAATACGCTGTCGGCACGCGTGACATGTTTGCGTTTGTTGTCAACGAGAGCGGCCTGCACACCATCCGATTGGGAGATAATCAGAAGATCTCGGCAGCAGCTGCTGAATTGCACGACCGCCTGCTCGACTCCGAATCTCCCCAGAGTGAAGTTCGAGCGGCGGCGCGACGGCTTGCCGAGCTCGTGCTGTGGCCCATCGCTACGCAGCTCATCGGGAAGCGGCTCATCTTCGTGCCGGACGGCGGACTACATACGGTGCCATTCAATGTCCTGCCGTGGTCGAACGAGGACTCCGCTACGCTCGTCGTACAACATGCGGAAGTGTCGATCGCGCCCTCAGCGCTGTTTCTCACTCGCATCCGGACCAACAACACAGCGCGCACCAGCTCGCCCCGCTTCGCATTGCTCGGCGATCCTGTTTTCAGAATCTCCGATTGGCACCGCGAGTGCACCGATGCGTTCGGTGGACAAACCAACGCGCGGATCACCCGCGCCGTATCGGACTGGACCGAATCGTTGCCGCGTCTGCCGGGAAGCCGTGCCGAGGTCCAGATGGTGGCGCGACTCGGCCAACAGTCGCGGCCCGCGAGTCACATTGAAATTCTCCTTGGCTGCCAGGCCGTGCCAACGGCGTTGCGCCGCGCTGCAAACGGACACGTCGACCTGCTCCACATCGCCACTCACGCGCTCGTGGATTCGCAGCGTCCGCGACTGTCTGCGTTAGCACTCACCCCCGAGCACCGGGGGGACACGACCGCCTCGGCATTTGGCCTGCTGGACATCCTGGGCTTGAAGTTGAGTTCCGGACTGGTCGTTTTGAGTGCCTGCGAGACTTCCCGCGGCCGGTTGTTACCCGGTGAGGGTGTATTGGGCCCGGCGCAGGCTTTCCTGCAGGCGGGCGCGGGAGCCGTCGTCGCCAGCTACTGGAGGGTGGACGACGTTACTACCTCAAAATTCATGCAGCAGTTTTACAAATACCTCCTCGCGGAGCGCCTCCCGGCTGCAACGGCCCTGCGGCGGGCTCAGATTGAGGCGGCTGAAACTGCCTCTTCGCACGACTGGGCCGCCTTTTCCTTATACGGTTGGCCCGACAGCTCCATTTAACCTCTTAACATCGCAGTGTCTCTCCTGAGATAAGCGGCGAGTTCGGAGCAGTTATCTCCCGGCGGATTCATTGCCACCGCCATTGAGGAGATTCCCATGCCCTTTTCCCGCAAGTCCTTCCTGTTTTCAGCCGTTGCCGTTCAGTGTTTGGTCGCCGCCTTCGCCGCTGTTCCGGCCCGCGCCGACACCATTCCCGCCTATTTTTTCGCTGAATGGACGGTGTCCAAGAACTGCACCGAGCAACATGCGGGACTCGCCGCGCGTGTCCAGAGCGGCCTCAAGTTGAAGATCTCCGCCGACAGCCTGACTGCAGACGGTAGTTATGTCGTGGAGGCCGAAAACACCGGCTCGCTGCGCTGGGCCGCCAACTGGAATGGCATCAAGCTGCAATACCGGCCTGGTACCAGCATGTCGACCCTGCCGGCCGATTTCGAGTGCATTCCGGGCCAGGAGGCCACTTCGCCCTTCCTGGCGATGTCAAACTACGCTCAGGCCACCGAGCCGTACTACGAGCAAGCCCACTGGTACGGGATCGCGAAGATCCACGGCCAGCTCGAGCATGTCCTCGTTTTCCCACGCGATACCAGCACGGGTCCACGTGCCGTAGTCGTTCTCCAGTCTGTCAACGCCCCCAGCTCCGTGCAGCTGGACGATAACGGCGTTCTACACATGCAATAAGGCATCGGGCTTCGCGGGAACCGGTAAGGCTCGTCCGTATGACCTACAATCGTTTCGATGACGAGCCGTACCGTTCACGCGGCCGGGCTGTGCTGCGTCCTGTCCGGCCTTTGGTTCTCGCAGGCCCACGGGCAGACGCAGACGCCGTTTCAGTGTCAGCCTGTGACGTGCTCCACACTTCTGCCGTCCACGCCCGTGGACGATCCACACAACAACGATTGCGCCTATAGCGTTGGCAACCTCTGGTGGGTTGATTATGTAGCGGGGTCACTCGCCTGGAGTGACCGCAGGCCGGTCAAACCCGTTATAGTCGCTATATTCGATGATGGCGCTTTTATCGATCACGAAGATCTGCGCCATCAGCTCTGGACCAATGAGGCCGAGGCGCACGGCAAACCGGGCGCCGATGATGACGGCAATGGTTATGTCGACGACCTGCACGGGTGGGACTTCGTCGACAACAGTCCAGATGTGTCACCTAAGGGCGAATGCCGGTCCCGGGTCAGCCATGGCACCCTGATGGCCAGCCTGGTGGCCGCTGAGCGAAACAACGGCACCGGAATTGCGGCACCTGGATCAGACGGTGCCCGTTTGATGATCCTGCGCATTGTCGGCTGTAATCGAGGCGTCAATGACGACGCTGATCCTCAACGCCTGACTCGGGCATTGGATTATGCAACACGGATGGGGGCCCAGATTTTGAGCTTCAGCTCACATTGGTTCACGACGACGCCTGAGCTAGACAAAGCGTTTGCGGAAATAGCGGATCGGCGTGACGCGCCTCACCCTGCAATCGTGGTCGCAAGCGTCCCAAACAAGGGAGAACCACAGGCCGGTTACCCCGCGGCCTATACCTTCCGCAGGATCATCCGGGCAATCCCCATCGGTAACGAGGACATGATCTCGCCTGGGACGACGGTGGCCCCACCTGGGCTTAACCTAGGTGCACCAAGCGCGTGCGTGATTGGGGCGGGAGCCGCCCCCGACCGTTATAGACTGGAACAAGGGAGTTCGAACTCCACAGCGATTCTATCGGGATTACTCGCTGGCATATGGGCAAGCCCGCCCTATGCTAAATTGAGTACCGACGAGTTCCTGGCAAGGGTCGTACGAGGGCGCATGGTCGAGACTCCGCGCCGTTCGAAGCCTGGGTCTCGGACGCCCTATCTAGACGGGGTGCCGATAGCCGATGCTTGTCTTCTGGAAACGGAGCGCCGGAAAGCGCGCGTTTGTCCCCAGCCAGGATCGCAGCGGGAACAGCGTCCATGAATTATACCGAATCGCCGCCGGCAGACGTCCGCGCTGAAAAGCCCCTCGAGAGGGGGGATGGCGGCGATTTGTCCCTCGTAGAGGCCGTCGCTGAGCGAACGGGCCTGCAAAATCAACTTTACGTGAGATATCGGAGGCCTTTGCTACAGGTATTCATCCACAGACGTATCGCTCGTGATGCGGCTGAGGACCTGTTGCAACGCACGTTCCTGCAGGCGATCAAAAAGATTCGTACTGAAGGACTGGATGACCCGAGCAATCTGGGAGGCTATCTCTATCGCACGGCCTGCAAGCTCGCTACTGCCTACTGGCGCGGGGAGCTTTCACGGCGGCATGACAACGATCGTGAGCTGCTGTCGAACCTCAAGGATGACGCTTTGTCACTCGAGGAGAAGCTGGACCATGAGCAGCTCGCGAAATGCGTTCGTGACCTCATGGTGCATCTGCCCGTGCAGCGCGATCGCGAAGTGTTGGAACGGTATTACCTCCATGAAGAGCCGCGGACAGTGATTCGAGAGTCGTTGCAATTGACGGACATGCAGTTCAACCAGGTCCTCTGGCGCGCACGCCAGCGCTTCGGTGACATCCTTCGCAGACACGGCCTGGCCGCGGGCGAGACGGGGTCTGCGCAATCGACTCGAGAGGGATAGGGAGAACCATGGACCACATACAGTTCAAAGCCAATCAAACCGCCGCCGGCTACGTGGCCAACGGCCTCGACGAGCACACCCAGGAGGCCTTTGAGCTCCACATGATGGGCTGCTCCGAATGCGTCGCCGACGTTGAAGTCTGGCGCGCAATCAAGCTCGAGATGCCGCGGCAGAGCCCGGAAGTACGGACGCTGGTTCCCCGCCGCAAGCTGGCCGCGTTCAGCGACTGGCGCATGGCTGCCTCTTTGGTTGGCGCCGGAGTCATCGGTGCTACGGGTGGCTGGTTGGGAAAAGCCACAACGGCCACGGACCTGGACTCGACGCGGACGGTGGTATTCAACCTCCCTTCCGTGTCTCGCGGTGCAGGCGATTGCACCGCTATGCGACTAGCGTCAGATACGCGGTTAGTCGTGCTCCGTGTGCCGGGGATTTCAAAAGATCTTCGTGTTGTCGCTCTCGACTCCGAGAAGCGCGAGCTTCCAGCCGGCGACTACGCCTCCAGGATACAACCTGACGGAAGCCAACTCCTGCGGATCGACTCGCAGCTGTTGGCAGGACGCCCGGTTCATCTGGAAGCCCGTCGTACTGATGGCTCGGGTGAGCCGCTGGGATGCGTGACTGGCGAAGTCCCTTCCGTAGGGCAGTAGCGCGGTCTTAGCCTACCGGAAGCTGTGTCAGCCGTTCGCCCTGGCGGCGCAGGAAGGGGCCAAACCCGAGGTGGTCGTAGAGGCCACCGAGGGCAGACATATCGGGAATACGGCGTCGAAGACCTTCAACCCCGACGCCAAGCTCCATATCGCATGTAATGCGTGTCAGTTGCCGCGCCAGGTAAGCTGACTCACGGTGCTCACGCAGACGATCGCTGAGCGTCTTCGCACCGCGAAGCTTCAGTGCCGCGACCCGTGAGAGGTTGCCGTACAGATCGTCCAACGACTCAAATTCCTTCATGAGTGAGGCGGCCGTTTTCGGTCCGATGCCCGGCACACCCGGAATGTTGTCGACGCTGTCACCCGTCAGCGCGAGATAGTCCGCAAACCGCTCTGGCGTAACCCCATAGTGACGTTCGATGTCATGGTAGCCAAACTGGTCCCGAGCCCCGTAATCCCAGAACAGGTCGCCATCGCGCACCAGTTGCGCCAGGTCCTTGTCGCGCGTGATGAACGCTGACCGAACGCCCTCTTCCCGCATCTGACAGCCGAGCGTACCGATGATGTCATCGGCTTCATATTCGGGGTTGGTGAACACGGCCAGGCCCAGGTGGCGGCACACCTGGCGGCAGTGCTCGAACTGCGCCAACAGGTCCACCGGGTGAGGCTCGCGATTCGCCTTGTAGGCCGGATAGATCCGGCTGCGATACGAGTTGGCCAGACGCTGATCGAAAGCAACCGCCATGTATCGCGGCCGCATCCGCTCGATCAGATCGCCGATGAAGCGCGCAAAACCAAACACCGCATGGACCGGATTGCCATCGCGGTCGACCATGCCGGGATACGCTGAGTGATACGCACGGAATACATACACCGACGCGTCGATCAGAAAAATCAACGTCTGCGACTCACGACAACCAGCGGTGAATGCGTGCGTGCAGCGGGCTGGAGCGGGGAAAGTGGGCGAGCAGATATTCCATCTGGTCAGCGAGCACGCGGCGCCCCTTGAGGAATATGTATTCAGCGTAGGTCGGAGTGAACGGCACGGCGAGGAGTTGCATCTTCGCCTGCTCGGGAGTTCGCGACGCCTTCTGGTTGTTGCAACGGCGACAGGCCGTTACGACGTTTGTCCAGATATCGACGCCGCCCTGGCTGAAAGGCCTGATGTGATCCCGCGACAACTCGCGCGATGCGAACCGCATGCCACAATACATGCACAGAAAAGCATCACGGCGGAAGAGTGTCTGATTGTTCAATGGTGGAACATAGTCGTGCCGCGTGTTGCCCGGATTGCCGGTATGGCCGACGGTCGCCACGATCGAGTTGACTTCGAGCACCGTGCGCAGTCCACTCGCAGCGTTGACGCCACCGTAGAGTTTGTAGAGTGGAGATCCACAGGTATAAGCAACCTGCTCCTGATGATAGAGTCGGGCTGCTTCCTTATAGTCGATCCATTCGAGGGGCATGCCGGCGATATCGGTACGCAGGACCAGTTGCGACAAAGAACGGGCCCCCGGGCTCGCGACGATCCGCAAGTCATCCTGATTGCCGTGGTCGGCGCGATCTAGATCTATGCCTAGCATGGGCGCTGTAAGATAAAGCACTTTTATGCAAGAATTCAACGTTGCAACGTCTTAATTCGCTTGAGGATTTCCAAATGCGTATCGCCGTGGGTACGCGCGGGATCCCGTAACACCTCCGGAAGGACCGTGCATGCCAGTCACCATAGGTGCGCTCCGCGAGAGCGCGCCGCAAGAAACGCGCGTCAGCCTCGTGCCCGAGGTCGCCGACAAGTTCGCCCAGACGGGCGCTAAGGTACTCATCGAAAAGGGCGCGGGCACACGCGCCATGTTCCCTGACGCCGCCTATAAGAACGTTGCATGGGCGGATTCGCCGACAGCGGTCCTGGAGCAGGCGCAGGTCGTGCTGACTGTACAGCCCTTGTCTGTCGAACAGATTACGCGTCTCAAATCCGGGACAGTGGTCGTCGGCTACATGCAGGCCTACAGCCGAAAGGCTGAAGTGAAGGCCCTCAAGGAGCGTGGCATCACCAGTTTCGCCATGGAGTTCGTGCCCCGCATTTCGCGGGCTCAATCCATGGACGCCCTGTCCTCACAGGCCGCCATTGCCGGCTACAAGGCCGTCTTGATCGCCGCCGACAACCTGCAGAAATTTCTGCCGATGCTCACCACTGCCGCCGGCACCATCCGGCCGTCCGGTGTGCTCATCATTGGGGCCGGCGTCGCGGGCCTGCAGGCCATCGCCACGGCCCGCCGGCTGGGCGCCGTAGTCGAAGCGTATGACGTTCGCAGCGCTACCAAGGAACAGGTTAAATCGCTCGGCGCGAAATTTGTTGATACGGGTGTCAGCGCGGATGGCGCCGGTGGCTACGCGCGCGAGCTGACGGCCGAGGAAAAGGCCAAACAACAGGAAGTGCTGGACTCGCGGATCGCGGTCGCCGATGCCGTGGTCACGACCGCCTCAGTGCCTGGCCGGCCGGCGCCGAAGATCATTTCGCGGGCGGCGGTTGAGCGCATGCGACCCGGGTCGGTGATTGTGGATATTGCGGCTGAGCAGGGGGGCAACTGCGAGCTCACCCGGGCCGGCGAGATCGTCGAGCACCAGGGCGTGAAGATCATCGGCGCGGTCAACCTTCCCGCGCAGCTCGCCTACAACGCGAGCGAGATGTACGCGCGCAACCTGCTCAACTTCCTCAAGCCGGCCATCGACAAGGCCGGCGAGCTGGCGATCGATTGGAACGACGAGGTCTTTGCGCAGTCGTGCCTCACACACGGCGGCGAGATCAAACACGAAGCAACCCGATCGTCCATTGGCTGAAATGACAGGAAGTCATTTCAGCGGACAGTGCTTCGTGGGCCGCCGGCAAAAAGCGCGGTTTTTGCCGGCTGCGTCGGCGCGTCGTGCGCCTCTCGTTCATTTGGCGTCGGCCTTGCCGCCGCGGAATCCGCACCTGCGCCTCATTTTACCCGCGGCAAAAAGCGTGGTTTTTGCCGCTCATTCGCTAGGGGTTAACTCATGACTGGCATCGTGGCTCTCTATATTTTCATGCTCGCAGCCTTCTGCGGCTACGAGGTCATCTCACGCGTGCCGGTCATCCTGCACACGCCGCTGATGTCGGGGTCCAACTTCGTACACGGCATCGTGCTGGTTGGCGCGATGGTGGCGCTGGGCGGAG
>JAXDQF010000369.1:0-3300 GCA_034668025.1 Gammaproteobacteria bacterium
GAAGTAGAGCAGCCTGCCGACCTGGTCGTTCTTTCAGCGTTCCAGTTGCAAAACGTGCGTCTCCTATTGCTGTCCGGCATTGGGACACCGTACGACCCGGTGTCGGGCGAGGGTGTTGTAGGGAAGAACTATGCCTACCAGATGTCCAGTGGCACGGGTGTTTATTTCAACGAGGACGTCGGGATCAATCCCTTCATCGGCGCCGGGGCAGCCGGCAAACGCGCGATCGACGAGTTCAACTCGGATCACTATGACCACGCGGCCCTTGGGTTCATTGGCGGTTCGCTCATCTTGGCAGGCGGCACGGGGGGACGCCCGATCGACCAGATGATGCTGCCACCGGGCACTCCAGCCTGGGGCACGGCCTGGAAGGCGGCCGTGCGCAAGCACTACCGTCATTCCGCCCCCATCGGGACTCTGGGCAGCGTGATGTCCTACCGCGATCGGTATTTGTCTCTTGACCCGACCTACACCGACGCGCACGGCTTACCGCTACTGCGCATTACCTTTGATTGGCACGATAACGAAACCCGGATGGCCGCCTACACCGCGGCAAAGATAGAGGAGATCGTCCGCGCGATGAAGCCGGAGAAGCAAGCGACCATGCTGATCCGGCCGGGCGATCACTACGACGTTAGGTTCTATCAATCCACGCACACGACCGGCGGCGCGATCATGGGCTCGAATCCGAGCAACAGTGTGGTCAACCGCTACTCGCAAAGCTGGGACCTGCCGAACCTCTTCGTCTACGGCGCCTCAGCCTTCCCGCAGAATTTCGGCGGCGCACCGACGGGGCTGCTTGCCGCGCTGGCGTATTTCTCAGCCGCGAAGATCAGGGACACCTACCTCAGATCTCCCGGCCCGCTGGTGCAGGTGTGAGGCTGAAGCGACTGCTCGCGATGGTCGGCGGCGCGTTGGTGGCGCTGATCGCCGCCATGGCGGTCTCGTACGTGTCGGATCAGCGCGCGGGCGAGAAGACTCTGATGGCGCCAACACCTACCGCGGCGGTTGTTGCGCGCGGCGCCTATCTTGCACGGCTCGGGGACTGTGCGGCGTGCCACAGTGTTCCCGCGCGGCCTGCCTTTTCGGGTGGCTTGCGCATGCGCACGCCGATCGGCGCCATCTACACGACCAACATCACGCCCGACGTAAGCAATGGCATCGGCCGCTTCACGCTCACGGATTTCGATCGCGCCTTGCGCTTCGGCGTCGCCAAAGGACACACGCTGTACCCAGCAATGCCTTACACCTCTTACTACAACACTACGCCGGCGGATGTCGCTGCGTTGTACGCCTACTTCAAGTACGCAGTGCCGGCGTCCTCAGTGCCAAACCGGGCGACCGATATCGTGTTCGCCCTTTCCATGCGCTGGCCGCTTACGTTCTGGAGATGGCTATTCGCGCCCAAGCCCTCGCCGTTTGCCGCTGCGCCGGGAATGACCAATGAAGTTGCCAAAGGCGCCTACTTTGCCGAGGGCTTAGGTCACTGCGGAGAGTGCCATACGCCGCGCGGGATTTTCCTGCAGGCTCGAGCCGCCACGGGGGCCGATGGCCCCACGTACCTGTCGGGCGCGGTGATTGAGAACTACTTTGCTCCGAGCCTGCGTAGCGACGGACCCGGGACTCTTGGTGAGTGGAGCGCCGACGAGGTCACGCAGTTCCTGCTGACCGGTGGAAACACACGCGGCATTGCGTTCGGCTCCATGACTGACGTGATCACACACAGCACCCAGTACATGACTTCGGAGGATGCACTCGCGACGGCGAAATATCTCAAGACACTCGGATTCCCAGGCGCAACACCGCAACCATCCTTTGTCTATGATGCAACCGAACACCGCGCACTGAAGAACGGTGACGCGAGCAAGCCAGGCGCGATGCTCTATCTGAACAACTGTGCGGCCTGTCATCGTCCGGACGGCATGGGATATGAACGTGTCTTCCCGCGCTTGTCCGGAAATCCCATCGTTCAAGCGCGGAATCCGCTTTCGGTTGTCTCCATCGTTCTCGAAGGGTCGCGGACTCCGCGCACGGGCGCGTCACCGGCGCAGTTCGCCATGCCGGGCTTTGCCTGGAGGCTCTCCGATCAGGATGTTGCAGACGTGGTCAATTTCGTGCGGACGAGCTGGGGCAATCATGCGTCAGCGGCTACCGCCGACGCAGTTCGCCGAACGCGCAGCTATGCAGCTCCGGAGTAGGTCTCGACGACTTCATACATTCCGGGATCAAACTTCGCGATTGCGAGCGCCTGCTGCAAATACGGCAATGGCGCGGGATTCTCGCGCATCGCCTGGTAGTCTTCGACGCTGCGCCATTGAGCGTACATCGCGACCTTTGTTCCATCAAGACCCCGATGCAGGCTGGCTGAAATGAAACCCGGCGCATGGCGTACGGAAGTCTCCGTTGCACGGGCCAGCAGTTCAAGGAGTTGCCGCTGATTCGCGGGCTCGACGGTGAAGACATTGATCAGCGTGACAAGCTTGCGACTCGGAGAGATCGTTGTCATACGCAGACTCGCGGCCATGTGATTACTGCAAGGATAGCTCTTCCGATCGACGCCTGCTCGTGCGACCGGAGGTTTATCCCATCGCATAACGTGCCCTCGCTGTTGTAGCCGACCGTCGATACGCTTCAGTGGCAGGCAGCTCTTTCAGACGTGCAATTAGAAAATCTGACCGGCGATGAGGGAAGATTCCTTTGCGCCTCAGGATCAGGCTGCCATTCGGCTACGGCTGATTGCCAGGTGGAGTCGCGTCGACCATGACTATCCTCAATGTGAACGACCAACAGCGAGAGGCCGACGTTCCGGCCGACATGCCCCTACTGTGGGTGCTTCGCGATGTGTTGCAGATGACGGGCACCAAATTCGGATGCGGTAGGGGGCTCTGTGGCGCCTGCATGATTCACTTGGACGGAGAGCCGGTGCGATCGTGTGTAACTACCGTGGGAGCCGCAGCGGGCAGACGGATCATGACCATTGAGTCGGTCGGCGGGACCGCCCTCGGAAGAAAGGTTCAGCAAGCTTGGATCGATCTGGACGTGCCTCAGTGCGGGTATTGTCAATCCGGCCAGATCATGTCCGCGATCAGCCTGCTCGCGCGCAGCTCGAGGCCGAGCGACACGGACATCGAGACAGCAATGACCGCCAACATCTGCCGCTGCGGCACCTATCCGCGTATTCGCGAAGCGATCAAGCGTGCCGCCGGGGAGGCGTGAGATGAGCGTATCGCATGGCGGGCGTGGTTGTTGTTCTCACTCGAGGCGCGACTTTCTGAAAATGGGTGGTGCGGCCGTAGGGGG
>JAXDQF010000370.1:0-29445 GCA_034668025.1 Gammaproteobacteria bacterium
CCATCGCCTGCGGCGGGATGTAGAGGTCCTTCGGCATCTGCGTGACGGGCTCGCCGTTCACGATGGCAAATGGCATCTCCACCTGCTCCGGCGGCGGCTCGACAGCCGGCGCTTCGGGGGAGTTGGATACCACTATCTTCAGCTCAGGTTTGATTTTCGTGCGCTGCGCCACGCTCACTCCGCCCGCAGGTGCATAGCCCGGCGTACTTCGTCGAGTGTCTGCCGCGCCGCATCGCGCGCCTTGTCGGCACCTTCCGCGACGATACCGCGCACGAGCTCGGGATTCTCCTCGAATTCCTGAGCACGCTTGCGCAAGTTGGTGACTTCCTCGACCACCTTGTCAATAACGGGTTGTTTGCAATCGAGACACCCGATCCCGGCAGTACGACAGCCCTCATTGGCCCAGGCCCGGGTCGCATCATCCGAGTAGATCTTGTGCAGATCCCAGACCGGACACTTTTCCGGATCGCCCGGATCCGTGCGGCGCGCGCGCGCCGGATCGGTCTGCATGGCGCGCAATTTCTTCACGACCACATCCGGCTCTTCGCGCATGCCAATCGTGTTGCCGTACGACTTCGACATCTTGCGGCCGTCGAGGCCGGGCACTTTTGCAGCGGAGGTCAGGAGCACGTGGGGCTCGGGGAGAATCGAAACCGCGCCGCCTTCCAGGAATCCCAGCAGCCGCTCGCGATCAGCCACGGTAATTCGATTGTTGCTGGTGACCAGGACGCGCGCGCGCTCCAGGGCCTCGGTATCACCTGATTCCTGAAATTTACGCCGTAACTGCTTGTAAGCAGTACTGTTTCGCCCACCCAAACTCTTGACGGCACGCTCGGCCTTCTCTTCGAAGTCCGGCTCGCGACCGTAGAGGTGATTGAAGCGCCGCGCGATTTCGCGCGTCATTTCGACGTGCGCGACCTGATCCTCGCCCACAGGGACAAAGTTCGCGCGGTAAATGAGGATGTCAGCGCTCTGGAGCAGCGGATATCCCAGGAAGCCGTAAGTGGCGAGATCCTTCTCCTTCAACTGCTCCTGTTGATCCTTGTAGCTGGGCACGCGCTCGAGCCAACCCAGGGGCGTGATCATCGACAACAGCAGATGCAACTCGGCGTGCTCAGGCACGTGAGACTGTATGAACAGAGTCGCGACACCGGGATTCAGACCGGCTGCGAGCCAGTCGATGAGCACGTCATAAATCTGCGCGGGCAGCTTTGATGTGTCTTCGTAACCAGTGGTGAGCATGTGCCAGTCGGCAACGAAGAAGAAGCACTCGTACTCATATTGCAGAGTGACCCAGTTCTTCAGTGCGCCGTAATAATTGCCCAGATGCAGCCGCCCTGTCGGCCGCATGCCGGACAGCACGCGCCTGGCGGGAGCAGTGGCGCTCAACTCAATCCTCGAGGATAGCAAATAGACACGAGAGTCCTGACGCTGGTGGATTCGGCGACTAACTAATTTCTACGAAGGGCAATTATAGCGCACGTAGCCGGTCAGGCCCGCGTCGTACCGATCAAGGGGTCGAGACTCCCCTTTCCCTCGCGCACAATCACTGGAGGAGAAGACGAAAGATCCACGACGGTAGTCGGTTCGAGGCCGCAATCGCCACCATCCAAAACTGCGTCGACATCGTGCTCGAGCCGCTCTTGAATCTCGAGCCCATGTGTGAGTGGTTGTTCATCGCCAGGCAGAATCAGGGTCGAGCTCATCAAAGGCTCACCGAGCTCAGTCAGCAGCATGTGCGGGACTGGATGATCGGGAATCCGCACCCCGATGGTGCGGCGACGCTCATGTTGCAATCTGCGCGGCGTCTCGCGCGTTGCGTGCAGCAGAAAAGTGTAGGGACCGGGCGTGCATGATTTCAGAACTCGAAACTGCCAGGTATCCAGACGCGCATACCGTCCGACGTCAGCGAGGTTCGCGCACACGAGCGTGAAATGGTGGTGACGTCCAGCACCCCGAATGGCACGCAATCGCTCGAGCGCATTCTTATCGTTGATGTGGCAACCCAATGCGTAGCACGAATCGGTCGGATAGGCGATGACACCCCCGCTGCGAACGATCTCCGCCGCCTGGCGAATTGAGCGCAATTGGGGAGATATGGGGTGAAGCTCGAAATACTGGCTGGTCATTGGGCGGGAAGCACCTCATACCGTATGATACGCGACCCTTTTTGCCAGCACGTCCCTGATGGACAGTCTTCACTTATGCAGGCTCTGCTCGAGTTCGCGCCGCTCGTAGCGTTTTTCGTCGCTTATCGCGTCTCGGGACTGTATGCCGCAACGGCTGTCCTGATGGTGGCGATGGCGATTTTACTCATCGTGGACTACGTGCGGCTGCGCCGCGTTCCTGCGATGCATGCGCTGAGCGCTGTGCTCGTGTTTCTGTTCGGTACCGCCACGCTCGTTCTGCACGATCTGCGTTTCATCCAGTGGAAGCCGACGGTGTTTTTCTGGCTCGCCGCGCTGGCTTTTCTCGGCAGTCAATGGGTCGGCAGGCAGACGCTCACCCAACGCCTGCTGAGCGCAGCGTTGGGTGGAGAAGCATCAGGTGATCAGGACAGGCGCGTCGCCGAGTCCACCTGGAAACGCCTGAATCTTCTTTGGGTCGCGTTTTACGCGCTGTTGGGCGGACTGAATCTGTTCGTCGCGTTCAATTTCAGCGAGCACGTCTGGGTCCCGTTCAAAGTCATTGGTCTGCCCGTTATCAACCTGCTGTTCGTTGGAGCGCAGGTCGCATGGCTCGTGCGTCGCGGTTCCTCTGACACTGGCGAGCCCTCCCCCCAGCCCTGAGGCGTAGACCAATGACATCCAACAGAGTTGAGCAGCTGCGCCTGGCGCTGCAAAGCGAGCTGGCACCGGTGTCGCTCGAAGTCATCGACGACAGCGCCAAACACGCCGGTCACGCGGGCGCACGCGAGGGCGGCCACTATCGCGTAGTGCTCGTTGCCGACGCCTTTAAAGGACGTTCGCAACTCGAACGTCACCGAATGGTCTATGCAGCCGTCGCACCGCTCATGGGGCAGGCCCCGATGGAACACCGAATACACGCTTTGAGCATCATTGCCCGTACACCTGACGAAACAGTTTAACTGACGTCTCTAACTCACTGAGAAAGAAGCATGAATTACTCGCGAATCCTCCTACTGGCCGGACTGGTCGGCCTGGCGTCCTGCCAACCTAAAACCGACAGTAGCTTGAGCACGCCGGCGGACACCTCACCGGCTGTCGCGACTGTGAACGGCACCAACATCTCGCAGAATTTCTTTGATCAGTACATCAAGGCCATCACCGGCAAGGCGACCAGCGAGCTCACTCCAGAGCAGCGCACCCAGGCCCTCGACACTTTGATTCGCGCCCAGGTCGTCGGCCAGCAGGCCGTGAAAGACGGCATCGACAAGGTCCCGGAGACCTCGGCGCTGCTGGAGCTGACCCGCTTGAACGTTCTGCAACAGGCGGTCGCCGAGAAGTATCTGAAGGACCGCAAGCCCACCGAGCAGGAGCTGCGTGCGGAGTACGAAAGTCAGGTTGGCTCGCTGGCCAAGCAGGAATACCACGCGAAGCACATCCTCGTGGCGACTGAGCCATTCGCACTGAAGGTGGTCGAACGACTGCAGAAAGGCG
The DNA here is from genome assembly GCA_034668025.1 of Gammaproteobacteria bacterium. GTDB lineage: Bacteria > Pseudomonadota > Gammaproteobacteria > Steroidobacterales > Steroidobacteraceae > 13-2-20CM-66-19. Next base: position 3,621 of record JAXDQF010000370.1, read on the forward strand.
AGAAGTTCGAGGACGTCGCCAAGCATGAGTCGATGGACTCGTCGAAGGACAACGGCGGCGATCTCGGCTGGTTCACACCTGACAAGATGGTCAAGCCGTTCTCGGACGCCGTCCTGTCGTTGAAGCCGGGCGAGTACACCCACAAGCCCATTCAGACGCAGTACGGTTGGCACGTAATCGAGCTGGTTGAGACGCGCGATCTGCAGGCTCCAGCTTATGACAGTGTCCGCCAGCGCCTCGAGCAGGTAGTGCAGTCCAAGAAGGTCAAGGGCTACACCGATGATCTGATGCGCAATGCCAAGATCGAGAAGAAGCTGTCCGACGACAAGAAGGCTGACGTCAAGCCGGAAGACAAGAAGCCCGGCTGATCGCGGGTCTGATATCCCGCCCGTTGGGTGAGGGGTTCAGGTCGTCGCATCGATTTACTTGTATGGGGGCCTTCGGGCCCCCATTTCACATACATATGTTCCCCCGCCCACCTTGCCTCTCGTTCCCTGTCAGCCGGCAGGGAGGGAATGCGTTTTGCTTGAACGTAGGCGGAAATAAGAGGTCTAATCGACTAGACCTCGAGGCCGTGCCGGCAACCTGAAAAAAGCCGGCGTCGGAGTAAGCATCATGAAGACGAAGGGTAGTTTTTTACGCACTGGGTTCTCTCTCCGAGGGGGGGGCTCCCTGTGGGCTATCTCGCTAGCGGCGCTTCTGGCCGTAGGAACGCCCGCATTCGCTCAGCACGGTGGCGGTGGCGGACATGGCGGTGGTGGTGGAGGCGGCGGCCACATGGGTGGCGGCGGCGGTGGCGGACACGCTGGGTTTAGCGGCGGACACGGTGGTGGGTTCAGCGGTGGCCACGGGGGCTTCTCAGGTGGGCACGCTGGAGGATTTGCAGGCGGTCGACCGGGCTTCGCCGGCAGCCGCGGCGGGTTTGCAGGCGGCGGCGCGCACTATGCTCCCCACATCGGATACTCCCCAGGATTTCGCGGGGGTAGTGTTGCCTCTGTGCGCGCATACGGCGGCCACACAGGTGGATTCATCGGACGACCGGCTTACGCCGGCCATCCCGGCTACGGATATGGTTACGGCCGGGGCGGATTTGGCTATCACCGCCCGTACTGGGGTGGCGGATATTGGCGCGGTGGGTACTGGCCGCGCGCCTACTATGGATGGAGTTATCCGTGGTTCCTGGGGGTGCTCCCAGCGGTGTACGCAACGTACTGGTGGGGTGGAGTTCCGTACTACTACGCCAACGACGTTTACTACACGTATAACGCCGCACAGAGCGGGTACGTTGTGACGGATCCTCCACCCTCTGATGCAGGAGACAGCGACTCCGCGGGTGGCAACGGCGACTACTCCAGTGCCGAGCCCGGGCAGGTTCAGTCTAATGGAGTCAGCGGTGGCTCCTCCAACGTCTACGCCTATCCCAAGGATGGACAGAGCGACGAACAGCAATCAAGTGATCGTTATGAGTGCCACAAGTGGGCGGTAGCACAGAGCGGATTTGATCCCACGCACACGTCACAGGCGTCGGGCAACTCAGCCGACTACAGACGTGCAATGACTGCGTGCCTGGACGGCCGGGGCTACAGCGCCAAATAAGCGGCCCTGGCGGCGCTCAGAACGCTGCAGCAGCAACTGACAAAGGGACGGCTAACTACCGTCCCTTTTTCTTTTCAGCCAGCAAAGCCGTGAATTGTGCCTCGTCGAGCACCTCCACCCCCAGCTCCGTAGCCTTCTTCAGCTTCGACCCCGGTTCAGCGCCCGCAACCACGTAGCGAGTCTTCTTCGAGACGCTGCCAGACACTTTGGCGCCCAGCGCGACCAACGCCTCCTGGGCCTCTTCGCGGCTCATAGAATCCAACGTACCGGTTATCACAAACGTCATCCCGGCAAACGGCTGGCCCTCAACACTCGGGCGCTCAACATCCGCCCAGTGAACCCCCTCCTCACGCAACCGGGCAATCACCTTGCGGTGATCAGGCGACGCCACAAAGGCCGCAACATGCGCCGCCACCACAGGTCCAACATCCTGAACCTGCTGAATCTCGTCGACACTCGCATCCAGCAGCTTCTCGAGCTTGCCGAAATGCTGCGCAAGCGCGAGCGCCGTGGCCTCGCCCACATCACGAATACCTAGAGCAAATAGAAAGCGCGGGAGCGTGGTGTCGCGGCTTTTCTTGATAGCCTCGACGAGCTTCTGCGCCGACTTCTCTCCCATCCGCTCCAGCTCGGTCAGCTGCTCCGGCGTCAGTGTGTACAAGTCAGCCGGGGATTTGACGAGATCCTGCTCCACGAGCTGCTCAACAATCTTGTCACCGAGCCCCTCGATATCCATGGCACGCCGACCGGCGAAATGCCGCAGAGCTTCCTGCCGCTGAGCCCGGCAGGTGAAACCACCCGTGCACCTGGCGACCGCCTCGCCCTCCGCCTGTATCACCTCAGATCCACAGACCGGGCACTTGGTAGGCAGCTCTATCTGAGGAGCGTCATCGGACACGTGCTTAACGACGCGCACGACCTCAGGAATTACATCGCCAGCGCGACGAACGACCACCGTGTCACCAACACGGACGTCCTTGCGCCGCACTTCATCAATGTTGTGTAACGTCACGTTAGTGACGGTCACACCTCCCACAAATACGGGCTCCAGTCGTGCAACAGGCGTGAGCGCACCCGTCCGCCCAACCTGAAATTCAATCTTGAGAACCGTCGTGGTCGCCTCTTCCGCCGGAAACTTATGCGCGGTAGCCCACCTGGGTGCGCGCGACACAAACCCCAACCGTTCCTGGTCAGGACGGCTATTGAGTTTGTAAACGACGCCGTCAATCTGGTAGGTGAGGGAGCTACGTTTTTCGCCTATTCCCCGGAAATAACCCAGCAGTCCCTCAACGCCCTTCACCAGGGTGGCATCCGGGGACACCGGGAGCCCCCATTTTTCAAATGCCTTCAGCAATCCCCACTGAGTGTCCGGCAGCGTGCCCCCCTCGACTGTCCCAATTGCGTAAAAAAACATGTCGAGCGGGCGCTTGGCGGTGATGCGTGGGTCGAGCTGACGCAGACTCCCAGCGGCAGAGTTGCGTGGATTGATGTAGGTCTTCTCCCCCTGCTCGCGCAGAAGCCGGTTCATACGCTCGAATCCCTTGATGGGCATGAACACTTCGCCGCGAACTTCCACGACCTCGGGCGGATGCCCTTTCAGTTTATGAGGCACTTTGTGGATGGTACGGACGTTGGCAGTGACATCCTCCCCTTTCACACCGTCCCCACGGGTAGCTGCGCGCTCCAACTTCCCGTCCCGGTAAATAACCGTCACAGCCAACCCATCTAGTTTGGGCTCGGCAACATATTCGAGATCGGCGTCAGCGCCGGACGGGAGACGCTCGTGAATGCGGCGATCGAACGCCAACACGTCCTCATCCGTAAACGCATTGTCGAGAGACAACATCGGCACCTTGTGGGTGACGACACCGAAAGCAGTGACGGGCTCCCCCGACACACGCTGAGTCGGTGAATCCGGTGTGATGAGATCGGGGTATTGAGCTTCGAGCGCGCGCAGCTCGATCATTAACTTGTCGTAATCGCCGTCCGGCAGGTCCGGATTGTCGAGAACGTAATATTGGTAGTCCGCGCGGACGATTTCCTGCCGTAGCTCGGCAACGCGCCTCTCGGCGTCACGCTTCACGACTTCGCCTCTGCTCCCAGGGCATCGCGGAGAGCTTGAATGCGCATTGGAGTTAGAGGGCCACCGCGTTCGTCCTGCAGGGCACCCTCGAGACGCTCGTTCAGCGTCCGAGCCGTCAACAGAAGATCCTCGAACGCCTTCTGAGGACTTTTTGGCCCAGGTAGCACAGCAAACAGATTCAATCCCGTAAATCGTTGGATATCCATCGTCTCGAGATCAAACGTGCCCGGCTTCGTCAGGCTTGCCGCGCTCAGCACCGCGCGATTTTCCGCATTGGGCTTGTGGAAGATATCGAGATCTCCGAGCACGAATCCTTCGGCGGCCAGGGCTTGTCGAAGCAGGTTGCCCCGGAAACGATCCGGCGGGCGGGCGACCAGTCGGAGCGACACCAGTGTGCGCTGGTCCTCTGGCGGCCAGTCAACAATAGGCTTTTCGATATGGGTGGGTGGAGGCGGCAATTCCACTGCCGGCGCCTTCGCTTCCGCAACCGGCATCTCCTCCGGCTCCTCGTCGATCTCCTCCTCGTCGTCAACTTCGTCCTCAACGCGGTCGCCATCGACACGCAGCCCGACGAGGGAGTCAGCGGGGATTTCGATGACAGGCAGCTCGCGAGGCGAAGTTGGCTCACGCTCTCGGTCGCGCGTGTGCATAGGCGGCACGGACGCTGGTGCAGGATCAGGTGCCGGCGAGCGCACTTCCGTACGAATCTCGGGAAGCGTCAGGGCGGGATCACGGATGACACGTGAATTCCCAGACGCGCCATCAGTCCCCCACGACACGTCGTCGGTTACGACGGGTCGGGGTTCCCCGCCGATATGAGGTGCCTGACGCGACGCCTGGTGCGGCCGCCGTCTTTCCCACCAAGCGAGAATGACGACAAACAACACACCAATGATGAGCAGCGTCCAGCGCAGCTCGGGCATCACACGTTCCTTAAACGATCAGACAGCAGCGAGGCGCAGGGCCTCGTCGACGTCTACAGCAACAAGACGCGACACGCCGGGCTCATGCATCGTCACACCCAAGAGCTGAGACGCGAGCTCCATCGTCGTCTTGTTGTGGGTAATAAAGATGAATTGAACCTGCGAGGACATGTCTCTCACGATATCGCAGAATCGGCCCACGTTGTGCTCGTCAAGCGGCGCATCGACCTCGTCCAGCAGGCAGAACGGCGCAGGGTTGAGGTCGAATATGGAAAATACCAGCGCCACTGCGGTGAGCGCCTTCTCACCACCCGACAACAAGTGAATGGTGCTGTTCTTCTTTCCCGGTGGCCGCGCCATGATGGCAACGCCCGCCGACAGGATGTCCTCGCCGACCAGTTCCAGGTAGGCGTGCCCACCGCCGAACAGTCGCGGAAACTTCTCCTTCAGGCCGGCGTTGACCTTCTCAAACGTCTCCTCGAAGCGAGTCCGGGTCTCCTTGTCGATCCGGCGCATCGCTTCGTCGAGGGTGTCCAGCGCCGACGTCAAATCGGTAAACTGGCGATCAAGGTAGTCCTTACGCTCCGTCTGCTCCTTCAGCTCATCAATGGCGGCCAGGTTGACCTGACCCAGTTTCTCAACGTCCGCGCGTACCTGGGTGAGTGAATGCTCCCAGTTGGACACACTGGCATCGGCCGTCAGGTTCTGCTGGACCTCCGCGAGCTCGAAGTGCGTCTCTGTAAACTGCTCTGCAATGGCCTCGCGCCGCACACGAGTTTCCTGCGCAGCCAGCCGCGCCGTATCCATAGCCTCGCGAGCTTCAGTAACCAACCGCTCCGCCGTCACCCGCTTCTCGTCGAGCAAACGCAGATCCCCATCCGCATCTTCGAGCGAGCGCCGGGCGATCGACAGCTCGGACTCGACTTCCAGGCGAGTTGCGAGCGAATCATCCAGGCGTGATTCGAGCTGCAATATCGGCTCGTCACCACCCGCCAACTCAGCCTCCAACTCATCACGTCGGCGCGCGGCAGAGGCCCGCTGCTCAATCATGCGATTGACGCCGACAGACATCGAGCTCTCGGTAGACCGCCGCGACTCAATCCTGATGAGCAGGTCACGCGCGGCTACCTGGGCAGCCTGCGCACGGCTTCGGGCCGTGGTGACAGCCTCACGGCGGTCTTCACGCTCATTTTCGAGCTCATGGCGGCGCGAGTCGAGCTCGCTCAACATGGACAGTCCGCGATCCAATTCCGCGGTCGCCCGGGCGAGTGCATCAGCCGCTGCACCTTTCTCCTGCGCAACATCCGCAGCCTCTTCATCCAGCCGCTCGCGACGCAGCATCGATTCCTGCGCACGGGCGCGAGTTGCTTCGAGTTGGCTGAGCAGCTCGGCGTGGCGTCGGTGAGTTGATTGGATGCCGGATTGCGCGTGCTCACGTTCGGATTCGGCGTGTGCCAAAGATTCACGTACCGCGGCGAGGTGGGCCTCCACCTCGTTTGCGCGTTCCTCGGTCAGAGCGACCGTTGAACGCAGACCCTTCAGACGATGCTCGCGCTCGATGACGCCAGCGTGATGATCAGGACCTCGGCTGATGCGCAGCCAATCCCTGCCGATCCATTCGCCGCTGCGGGTAATGATCGATTGGCCAGACGTCAGCGAACCGCGAGCCAGCAACGCATCCGACAACGTTTCGGCCGTGAACACACCAACAAGCGGTGAAACAACGGAAGACGGTCCCCTTACCTTGGACGCAAGTGTCTCGCCGGCGGCCGTTTCCCCCACCTCAGCATTCGAAACAGCTTCCACCAACGCGACACGGCCCTTGGCCAGGCTACCCAAAGCCGCAGCCAATTCGTCGAGCCCGTCAACGCAAACCGCTTCGAGGTAATCCCCGAGTGCCGTCTCGACCGCGCGCTCCCAGCCTGCCTGAACCTCCAATGTCTCCGCGACGCGCGGGCGCTTGGAGAGACCAGCACCTGCAAGCCATTCGGTTGCGCTTCCGGCATCGTGGGTCAGCGCAGCCTTCTGCAAGGCTTCGAGAGAGGTCTGCTCGGCACGAGCACGCTCACGCTCATTGCGGGCCGTCTCCAACCGCTTTTCTGCCGAAAGCTGCTCGGCACGAAGCGATTGCACCTGCTCCAGAGCTACTTTGAGTGACTTATTCAACTCATCGGCCGCAACTCGTGCATCCGCTTCCTGCTCGGTCAGCAGCGAGAGTTGCTCACTCGAATCCTGTGCCGCCAGGGCGTCGCGCTCGAGCGCGAGCCGATCGCCCTGAGCCGTATGGCGACGCAACTGATTCTCCAACTGCTCGATGCGTGCACGTTCGACCTGCGTGGTCTGACCTGCCGAGCCCAGTGCCCTGTTGAACTGCTCCCAGCGTTGCTGCCAGTCCTGCAACTGACGTTCAGCCGCGTCTAGAGACTCTGCCGCAGCGCCTTCCGCCAACTGCACGCCTTCGATCTCAGGTGCCAGCCGAGCAATCTCGTCACGCAGCTCGGTGAGCTGACGCTCGTCGCGTTCAATGTGCGACGCGAGATCGGCCAATGTCGAATGGGATTGTGCGAGATCAGTTTTCTGACGCTCGCGTAACTCGCGGGCGTGTTGAACCGTTTGCTCCAATCGGGAAATCTCAGCACCGATCTCGTAGTAGCGGCCTTGGACGGCCGACACGCGATCGCTCTGTTCCGTGTGAAAAGCCCGCTGCTTTTCAATGGCTGCTTCCGCAGCGCGCTGATCAGCGAGTGCGGCCTGCATAGCAAGCTCTCGCTCCCGCATTGCGCTGTCATGGACCTCCGCGCCGCCATCGAGATCACGCAGTCTCAGGGCGAGCAGCTCGGCGGTGAGGCGCCGTTCCTGCTCCTTGAAAGTCTGATAACGGCGTGCCGTCGCAGCTTGCCGCTGCAGGTGCCGGATCTGCTTTTCAATCTCGTCGCGAAGATCCTGCAGACGCTCGAGGTTCTCACGCGTATCTGCAACGCGGCTCTCCGTTTCCTTGCGCCGCTCCTTGTAGCGCGAGATTCCTGCAGCCTCCTCGATGAACGCCCGCATGTCATCGGACTTGGCCTCGATGACGCGCGAGATCATGCCCTGCTCGATGATCGCGTAGCTGCGCGCTCCCAAGCCCGTGCCCAAAAAGAGGTTCGTGATGTCTTTGCGGCGGCAGCGCGAGGAATTGATGAAATAGCCGGACGAGCCGTCGCGAGAGACCTGACGCTTCAGCGAAACCTCGTTGTAGTTCGCGTACACGCCACCGAGCTTGCCGTCGGAGTTGTCGAACACCAGCTCGACGGACGCAGTGCCAACAGGCTTGCGCGCGCTGGAGCCGTTAAACACGACGTCCGCCATGTTGTCACCGCGAAGGTGCTTCGCAGACAACTCACCCATCACCCAGCGCACGGCGTCAATGACATTCGACTTGCCGCACCCGTTCGGGCCGACGACTCCGGTGAGATTGCTGGGAAAGCTGACCTGGGTGGGATCTACGAACGACTTGAAACCGGCGAGCTTGATCTTGGTCAGCCGCATTAATGATCACACTCTCTGAGGGACTTGAAATCTAGCCGCCTAGTGTAAAGTAACTGGCATGCCTTCAAAACCATCTAATGATCTCGAGACCTTCGATAATCCAGCGGAGCACGATTACACCATCCGCATGCAGATTCCCGAATTCACCTGCCTGTGTCCAAAAACAGGTCAGCCGGATTTCGCCACGCTGGATCTCGAATATGTCCCGGACCGGCGCTGCGTAGAGCTCAAATCACTCAAGTCGTACATCTGGTCGTTCAGGGATCGCGGCGCGTTTCACGAAGCGGTAACCAATGAGATCGCCGACCACCTGGCAAAGGCCATGGAACCGCGGTTCCTGCGTCTCACGGCCCGTTTCAATGTGCGCGGCGGGATCTATACCTCGGTCGTCGTCGAGCGGCGACAGCCCTCCTGGAAGCCCCCTGCATCTATTGTTCTTTCTTAATTGGTCTGCGGTAGCGACGGGAGGCCATAGACACGCAGGGCTTCGCTTGTATAATCCCGCGTCCTTTATGAGCCAGAGGCTTTTTTAGAGGAGCGAAGATGCCGGCCAAGAAACCCGCGCCTAAAGCCGCGAAGGGTAAAAAGGCGGCAAGCCGGCCACCGGCCCACAAGGCCACGGCCCGCCAGCCCGCCGAGCGCGTCAAGGTCGTCGCGACGGCACACGTTCGCCAGAGCGCCCAGAGCGCGGTCGTGCCTAAAAAGGCCGTTCCGCACCGATCAACCCCCACGACGGAAGAAACAATCGAGATGCGAAAGGCTGTCGAGCCGGTTTCCGAAACGCCCGTGACCCCGGTGCCGGGTGCTTCGAGTCAACCCTCTTTAACTCCGACTGGGGTGCCGCCCCGAGTGAGCCCAGTGATTCAGTCAGCCGTGGACTCCGACGACGGTGACTCGGTCGAGCCTGGAAGCCTGCTTGCGGGCCCCCGTAACGTCCAACCGTATATCGTCAAGCGCGGCGAGCTCTACATGGGCAAGCCGCAGCTGGAACACTTCCGGCAGATCCTCGGTAGCTGGAAGCAGGATCTCATGATGGAGGTAGACCGAACGGTCACCCACATGAAAGACGAGGCCGCGAACTTCCCTGATCCAAACGACCGAGCGACGCAGGAAGAGGAATTCAGCCTCGAGCTGCGTACGCGCGACCGTGAGCGCAAGCTGATCCGCAAGATCGACGAAGCGTTGAAACGGATCGAGGACGGCTCGTATGGCTATTGCCTCGAGACGGGCGAGGAGATTGGCGTGAAGCGCCTGGAGGCGCGTCCGGTGGCGACCCTGAGCATTGAGGCCCAGGAGCGCCGCGAACGCCGCGAACGTCAGTACGGCGACCGAGACGACCGATACAGATGACTGAAAGTCGCGCCTTTCAGTCATCGAGTCAAAAGCGCCGCTAGGCGACTTTTGACCGTTGGAGAAGGTCGGCGCGTTGCCGATCCGAGCCTCGCGGGACATGCGGACCGCGAGCGGCTCCGTGCAGCCGATCAGGGTGCACCACCTCCCTACATAGGACGCTTCGCTCCCTCCCCCACGGGCGACCTGCACCTGGGCTCCCTGCTGGCTGCGGTCGGAAGCTTTCTCGATGCGCGCCATCAGGGTGGCCGCTGGCTGGTCCGCATCGAGGATATCGATACACCCCGTGTTGTTCCCGGCAGCGCCGATCGCATTCTGCGAACGTTGGAAGGCTTCGGCCTCCACTGGGATGGTGATGTCATATATCAAAGCCAACGCAGCGACGTATACGTTGCTGCTGCGCATGAGCTCGAGTCTGCAGGTCTCACCTATCAATGCAGTTGCTCGCGTCGCGAGTTGGCCGGCAACGAAGACACCGGTTACCCAGGAACGTGCCGCAACGGACCAACACGTGCCGGCATACCAACCGCGACGCGTTTTCGAATTCCCGACGACTGCGTGGTGTTTTTTGACGATCGAATACAAGGGAACTGCCGGTTCCGCGCCGCCGAGCTGGGCGATATTGTTATCAAACGCAAGGACGGAATTATTGCCTATCAACTCGCTGTAATCGTCGACGATGCTGCGCAACACGTGTCTAACGTGGTGCGCGGCGCCGATCTGCTGCTCAGCACAGCTTGGCAAATCAGGCTGCAAAAGGCACTGTCCCTGCCCTCCCCGACTCACGCGCACCTGCCCCTCGTCGTGGAGCAAACGCAAGAAAAGCTCGGTAAGTCCAGGCATTCCGTGCCTGTTGACCCGCAGCTTGCGAATACCTATCTGACAATGGTGCTGCGCATGCTCAACCATGCGCCGCCGCCGGAGTTGGAAAATGACACACCGGCGCGGCAGCTCGCGTGGGCTGCACGCAACTGGACGATGGGAGCGCTAGCAGGTGTGCGGAGTGTCACGGCCCGTGACACGGTGCACGCAAAATAGTTGGGTTCAATGCGGAATATGGACTAAGGTAGGTAGCCACGCCGATCCTGACGCCCTGGGACTGGGAACGTCCTGCTTACACACGAGGGCCGTGAGAATGAGCGAACCGCGAACGATCAAGAAATATCCCAACAGAAGGTTGTACGACACGGTCGAGAGTCGTTACATCACGCTTGCCGACATTCGGAGGTTGGTCATCGATCGAATTGATTTCGTGGTCATGGACAAAAAATCACAGGAGGACATTACACGCTCGATTCTGTTGCAAGTGATCGCCGAGCAGGAACATGGCGGCGAGCCACTGATGAGTCGGGACTTTCTCTCGCAGATCATCCGCTCCTACGGCGGTGCAATGCAGGGAATGATCGGAAGCTATCTCGAACAGAGCCTGAAGCTCTTTGCGAGCCAGCAACGCGACGCTCGCGAACGGATCAAGAGCGTCGGTGATCCGGAATCCGCAGAAGCCGTCAATCACCTGGCACAGCGCAATTACCAGCGCTGGCGTTCGGTGCAAGACGAGATCTACCGCACGCTGATGAATGCAGCGACGCGCGGTCGATCAGAGGTTGAGACACTGGAGGGTCAGTAACCTCGACCACGCAAAGTCAAGAGGGACGGATACAGTGGGGAGGGCGGCCTGCACGTGGTCTTCCTCCCATCCTTCGAAGCTGACTGATAACGATGCCCCTGGGGGTCTCGGGGGCATCGCATCACTAGATTCGATTAAACCGATCGTTTCGCAACGATCGGTCGGCTCGAATCGCTACGCAGCGTCGACATCCCGCATGGACAGGCGGATGCGGCCCTGACGGTCCACTTCCAATACCTTCACGCGAATGACATCGCCTTCCTTGAGCTTGTCGCTGACACGCTCGACCCGCTCGTTGGAAATCTGCGAGATGTGCACCAGGCCATCGCGGCCCGGCAGAATGGTCACAAACGCGCCGAAGTCCATCAGCCGCGCAACCTTGCCCTCGTAGATCCGGCCCACTTCAACATCGGCCGTAATCAGCTCGATGCGCCGTTGTGCTTCGCGGCCCGCAGCCCCGCTGACCGAGGCGATCTTCACCGTGCCATCGTTCTCGATGTCGATGGTCGTGCCGGTCTCTTCCGTGATCTGCCGGATCACGGCGCCGCCCTTGCCGATGACATCGCGAATCTTCTCGGGGTCGATCTTCAAGGTGATGATTGAAGGCGCCCATTCGGACATCTTGGCGCGGGGCTCCAGGATGACCTTGTTCATCTCGCCCAGGATGTGCAGGCGTCCGTCGCGGGCCTGCTCCAACGCAACCTTCATGATCTCAGGTGTCACACCCTCGACCTTGATGTCCATCTGCAGAGCCGTGACACCGTCCTTCGAGCCGGCGACCTTGAAATCCATGTCGCCGAGATGATCCTCGTCACCGAGGATGTCGGTGAGGACCTTGAAACGGCCGCCTTCCAGCACGAGGCCCATGGCAACACCGGCCACCGGCGCCTTGATCGGCACACCCGCATCCATCAGCGACAGCGATGTGCCGCACACGCTGGCCATCGAGCTCGAGCCGTTGGATTCGAGAATTTCGGATACAACACGGATGACGTACGGGAACGTTTCCATGTCGGGCATCATTGCGGCAATGCCGCGGCGCGCAAGATTGCCGTGACCGATCTCACGACGCTTGGGCGAGCCCATCATTCCCGTCTCACCGACGGAGAACGGCGGGAAGTTGTAATGCAGCATGAACGGCTCGCGACGCTCGCCGGTCAGAGCATCGATGATTTGCGCATCCCGAGTGGTGCCCAACGTGGTAACAACCAATGCCTGGGTTTCGCCACGGGTGAACAACGCCGAACCGTGAGTACGCGGCAGCACACCAACCTTGATGGTGATCGGGCGAACTGTCTTGAAGTCGCGGCCGTCGATACGCGGCTCGCCATTCAGAATACGCTGGCGGACAATGTTGCTTTCCAACTTGAACAGCGCCCCATCCACATCGTCAGCCGTGAATTTCGGGCTGTCGCCGCTCGTGAGCGTAGTGGTCGTCTGCGCCTTGATTTCAGCAATGCGCGTGTAGCGCTGCTGCTTCTCGCTGATCGAATAAGCCTCACCCATCGCCGCGTGTGCGTGCATGGCGACGGCGCTGGTGAGATCGGCGTTGTCAGCCGGTGCTTCCCACTTCCAGCGGGGCTTGCCAACTTCGGCAACCAGTTCCTTGATGGCGCGGATGGCAACCTGCATCTGCTCGTGGCCAAACACAACGGCGCCCAGCATCACTTCCTCGGAGAGCCCCTTGGCTTCCGACTCCACCATCAACACCGCCTTCTCAGTACCGGCAACCACGAGGTGCAGGGCTGACTCGGACAGCTCCTTGGCACCCGGATTCAACACATACTTGCCTTCCTTGTAGCCGACGCGCGCAGCGCCGATCGGCCCGTTGAAAGGAACGCCTGAGATGGCGAGCGCGGCAGAAGCGCCGAGCAGTGACGGAATGTCCGAATCGATCTCTGGATCGAGGGACAACACGGTGGCAACGACCTGCACGTCGTTAAAGAAACCATCGGGAAACAGTGGGCGAATCGGACGGTCGATGAGGCGCGAGGTAAGCGTCTCCTTCTCCGTCGGCCGGCCCTCACGCTTGAAGAACCCGCCGGGGATTCGTCCCGCAGCGTAGGTCTTCTCGATGTAGTTGACCGTCAGGGGGAAGAAATCGCGTCCCGCCCTGGCAGTTTTTTCAGCGACGGCGGTGACGAGGACGATGGTGTCGCCCATCGAAACGCGTACGGACCCGTTCGCCTGGCGAGCCATCTCGCCGGCTTCAATGGTGACGGTATGGGAACCGTATGGAAATGACTTGCTGACAGCGCTCAAGCTTCGTTCCTCGAATTAGGGATGGGTGCCAAAACACAAAGGCCGCTCGCTTTTCGCGGCGGCCCTTGCTATAGCTTCAGCGACGAAGCCCCAGTCGCTCGACGAGCTCCTGGTACTTCTGTGGTTGGGTCGATTTCAGATAATCGAGGAGCTTGCGGCGTTGGTTGACGAGCTTGACCAGCCCGCGCCGTGAGGAATGATCGCGCTTGTGTGCGGTAAAGTGCTCACCGAGTCCGTTGATGCGCTCCGAGAGGAGTGCGACCTGGACTTCTGGGGAGCCGGTATCCGACGTGTCACGGCGAAACTGCGCGACGATTCCGCCTTTTTTCTCAACTGTTAAAGCCATTGCGCATACACCTAAATACTTGTCTCGTTAGCCCTTTTGGGAAGCGCGGAATTCTACCCGGTGAAGCGCCTTCGCCACAAGTTTAAAGCAGTCAGGAGAGCAGTCATGTTCAAAACTCTGGCCATCTGCGCCGTAGTCTCGGCATCAGTCGTTGCCTGCAGCACGATGGCGAATCGGTCCGAATCCGGGGCACCCCGGCCGGCCGGCCAGGCAGCCGCCGTGGTGTGCCCTCAAAACAGCAGCGCTTCCCGGCTCCCGCAGCGTCCCGGAGCGTGCTCATCATCCCCGGGCCGCACATATTCCAATGAGGACATTCAGCGGACCGGACAGACCGACGTGGCCAGCGCGCTGCAATTGCTCGACCCATCCATCAGCGCCCACCACTAAAAAGCCGCTTCGGGCGGACGCTCCCGGCCCCGTCCGATTCGCCGATGCCTATAAACGCCCCGTCGGCGGCGTATAACCGCACGCGGCCGGCCGTTCCACACTCGCCAGCCGTAACTGGCTGGCCGTGCAACATCTTTTCTGTTGCCGTCGAATCGAGCCTGACCGCCACCATGTGTTGTAACGGCGCATCAGCCGCCAAAACGGTAGGCACCCCGCCAGCGTCAAGGGCACGGGCGATCGACTCCAGCGTCTCCATTGGCGAGTTATCGAACGGCTCTACATAGACACGTCGCAGCGCCTGTACGTGTCCGCAAGTGCCCAGTGCCTTGGATATGTCCTCGGCCAACGTCCGGACATAAGTGCCCTTTGAGCAAAGCACCTCCAGTTCGAGGTGAGTGGCGGACCACGCCAGCTTCGTGAGGTTGAATATCTCGATATCCCGGGCGGCTCGCTCCACCTCGATTCCCGCACGGGCAAGCTTGTAGAGCGGCTGACCGTCTCGCTTGAGGGCCGAGTACATCGGTGGAATCTGGGTCTGGTGGCCGAGGAACTGCCCTAACACACCAACCAGGCGCGCCTCGTCGAAGTCGGGCACCGCCGCGCTTTCGACGACGCCACCTTCAGTGTCGCCTGTGGCCGTACGCGTTCCCAGGGCGACCGTAAAGCGGTAGAGCTTACGTCCGGAGAGGATGTCGCCGGCGATCTTGGTTGCCTCGCCCAGGCAGATCGGGAGCATCCCCGTAGCAAGGGGATCGAGGCTCCCCACATGCCCTGCCTTTTCGGCTCCGAGCATCCGGCGGGTTTTCTGCAGAGCCGCGTTCGACGACAGCCCCAGCGGCTTGTCGAGCAACAGGATGCCATTAGTCGGAACTGGCATGATGCCCCGACCGGGCGTTCAAGCCGGCTCGTCGTCTTCGACGTGCCCCGCACGATCGTCTTTCACCGCACGTTCAATCAGTCCGGTGAGCTTGGATGCCTTGTCAGCGGTATCGTCAAAGATAAATTCCAATCGCGGCGCATGGCGCAGCCGAAGCCGACGCCCCACTTCGCCGCGCAAAAAACCGCCGGCATGAGTGAGACCGATCCGCACTTCTTCGTGCGGATTCAGGGACGCAAACGGCGTGAAGTACACGCGGGCAGTGCCCATATCAGCGGCGACATTAACCGCCGTGATAGTGACATTGCCCACGCGAGGGTCTTTTACTTCGCGCGCGATGAGCTCCGAGAGCACACGCTGGATCTCGGCTTCGATGCGTCTCTTTCGCTGTGCTTCGGCCACCGGGTTACTGCAGAGTCCGAGCCACTTCAACGCGCGAGTAGCACTCGATCTGGTCGCCCACCCGCACATCCTGGTAGTTCTTCACGCCGATACCGCACTCGGTACCCGCACGCACTTCGCCCGCCTCGTCTTTGAAGCGTCGCAGTGACTCCAGCGCACCCTCAAAGATCACCACGTTTTCACGCAGCACACGAATCGGGTTGTTGCGCTTCACGACACCCTCGGTTACGAGACAGCCGGCGACCACACCGAACTTGCTGGAGCGGAACACTTCCCGCACCTGCGCAATGCCCAGGATGGTTTCCTTGATCTCCGGCTTCAACATGCCGGACATCATCTGTTTCACATCATCGATGGCTTCGTAAATGATGCTGTAGTAGCGCACTTCGACGCCCGTTTCCTTGATCGCATCGCGCGCGCCGGCATCGGCACGTACGTTGAAACCAATGATCAGCGCCTTTGATGCGGCAGCGAGTTGTACGTCGGATACGGTGATGCCGCCCAGCGCACTTCCCAACATCCTGACCTGCACTTCCGGCGTGGACAGCTTATCCAACGACTCGCGCAACGCTTCCGCGCTGCCTTGCACATCCGCTTTGATCAGGACTGCAACCACGCCAGCTTTGTCCTCGCCCATCTGCGAGAACACGTCCTCACTACGAGGAGCCTGGCGCGCAAGCTTCGTATCGCGGGTCTTGCCCTGGCGATACTGAGCTACTTCGCGTGCCTTGCGCTCGCTCTCGACCACCAGCAGATCGTCACCTGCATTCGGCGGATTCGCCAATCCGAGCACAACAACCGGCATGGACGGCCCGGCTTCCTGCACCGCCGCTCCGGTCTCATCGAACATGGCGCGAACACGGCCGAATTCCGCACCCGCGAGGATCGGATCGCCCATCTTCAAAGTGCCCTTCTTGACGAGCACGGTCGCAACGGCACCGCGGCCCTTCTCGACGCTCGACTCGATGACGATGCCCGAAGCCAGGCCATCGACCGGGGCCCGCAGCTCCAGGATTTCCGCCTGCAACAGGATCGAATCCAACAAGGAGTCGATGCCGGCGCCCGTACGGGCCGAGACATTCACGAAAATAGCCTGGCCGCCCCACTCCTCCGGAATCACGTCGTGCTTGGACAGCTCAGTACGAACCTTCTCCGGATCTGCATCGGGCTTGTCGATCTTGTTGACGGCCACGACGATCGGCACGCCAGCGGCGCGAGCGTGTTGAATCGCTTCAACCGTTTGCGGCATCGCGCCGTCGTCGGCGGCAACAACCAGGACCACAATGTCGGTCGCTTTCGCTCCACGCGCGCGCATGGCTGTAAACGCGGCGTGGCCCGGTGTATCCAGGAACGTGATTACGCCCTTCGGCGTCTCCACGTGATACGCACCAATGTGCTGCGTAATCCCGCCCGCCTCACCCGCCGCCACTTTCGTCGTGCGGATGTAATCGAGCAGCGAGGTCTTACCATGATCGACGTGGCCCATGACCGTGACCACCGGTGGGCGAGGCTCGCCGACTTCGGCTTCCTCACTGGCCACACCTTGCAGGTCGTCCTCGATCTGGTTCTCTTTCAACACCTTCGCCGTGTGTCCCATCTCTTCAACAACCAGCACCGCGGTATCGCGATCCAGCGGCTGATTGATGGTGGCCATGACACCCATGTTCATCAGTACCTTGATCACTTCGTTGGCCTTGACGGCCATCTTGTTCGCAAGCTCGGACACGGTGACGGTCTCACCGATACCCACTTCGCGAACAACCGGGGCGGTCGGCATTTCGAACGCGTGCCGACCCTCCGATCCAGAGGAAGTGGGACGCGACTTGGTCCTGCGCTTCTTCTTGTAGCGTGAGCTGACGTCACCAGCGACGTGCAATTCCTGGCGGCCGTAACGAGTCGGCGCACCATCGGCTGCAGGCGCAGCCGCAACGGCAGGTGCACCTTTTTGCTGTTGCTGCGGTGGCGGCGGAGATGCAAGCGCAGCCGCTTGAGGTTGTCCTCGCTGCTGCTGTGGCTGCTGCCCACCCTTGGCCTGAGCCGGCGGGGCCTTGTTGGGCTGCGGCCGTGGGTGCGACTGCACGCGTCCCGTAGAAACAATTCGCGGAACGAATGCCGGCGGGGCCAGTGGGGCCGGTGGGGCCGGCGGCGGCGGAGCGGCCTCTGCCGGCGCTGCAGTGGCAGCACCCCTGGCAGTGGCACCGGCTGCGGCGGCGGGCCTGGAAGCCTGCGCCTTTAGTTGCTCCTGGCGCTCGAGCTCGCGGCGTTCGGCATCTTCACGTGCGCGTTGCTCGGCAACACGACGGGCTTCTTCCGCGGCTTTCTTCTTCGCCTGCTCTTCTTCAGCGCGACGCAGATTCTCAGACTCAACCCGCTCGCGCTCACGGCGCTCGTTTTCAACTCGCTCAGCTTCGCGGCGAACGGCTTCTTCAGCCTCCCGGCGCTTGGCGTCGATCTCATCCTGCTGATGACGGGCCTGCTCTTCGAGCACGTCACGCTTGATGTAGGTCTTCTTCTGGCGAACTTCGACGTTCACGGTGCGAGCACGACCCTGCACGCTGGCCAGCTTGAGCTCGCTCTGCGTCTTACGCTTGAGCGTGATCTTGCGAGGCGCCGCATCACCATCGTCGCCACTTCCATGGCTACGACGCAAATGGGTCAGCAATTCGAGCTTGGCATCATCACTGATGCGGTCGTCCGGTCCGTCCACTTTGATACCTGCCTGGTCGAGCTGCACGAGCAGCCGGTCGACCGGCACCTTCAGTACTTCTGCGAACTGCGAAACTGTTACTTCTGCCATAGGTTGTCGAACCCCCGTTACTTACTGGCCTGCTTCAAACCAGTGAGCACGCGCCGTCATGATTAGCTTGCCGGCTTCGTCAGCCTGCAGTCCGTCGATATCCGCCAGATCGTCCACCGACTGCTCTGCCAGCTCTTCCCGTGTGCGCACGCCGCGGCGTGCCAGGGCAAGTGCCAAATCAGGGCTCATGCCCTCGAGCAGCAGCAGGTCATCGGACGGCATCGACTGATCGAGGCTTTCCTCGCTCGCGATCGCCTGCGTCAGCAGTACGTCACGCGCTCGGTTGCGCAGCTCTTTCACGATGTTCTCGTCAAACTCGTCAATCGCGACGAGCTCGGCCTGCGGTACGTATGCGATCTCCTCGATCGTCGAAAAACCCTCCTGTGCGAGGATCGTTGCAACGTCCTCATCTACATCCAACTGCTTCATGAAATTCTGTACGAGCTCCTTCGCTTCGGTCTCACTCTTGGCCTCGGCATCGGACTCGGTCATCACATTCAGATCCCATCCGGAGAGCTGACTGGCCAGCCGGATGTTCTGGCCGCCGCGGCCAATGGCCTGCGACAGCTTTTCTTCGGACACCGCGATATCCATGCTGTGTGAGTCCTCGTCCACCACAATGGACATGACTTCAGCCGGTGACATCGCATTGATTACAAACTGTGCCGGGTTCTCGTCGAACGGGATGATGTCTACGCGTTCGCCGGCAATCTCGTTGGACACCGCCTGCACACGCGAACCACGCATACCCACGCACGCCCCGACGGGATCGATCCGAGGATCGTTGCTGCGTACGGCAATCTTCGCGCGAACGCCCGCATCGCGAGCCGCGCCGAGAATCTGGATCAAGCCCTGCCCCACCTCGGGCACTTCGAGCTTGAACAACTCAATGAGAAATTCCGGCGCCGTGCGGGTCAGGAACAGCTGCGGCCCACGAGGCTCCGAACGCACTTCCTTCAGGAAGGCCTTGATGCGGTCCTGCGGCTTGACCTGCTCGCGCGGAATCATGTCCGTACGCGGTATGAATCCTTCGGCGTTGCTACCGAGATCGACATATATGCCGTTTCGATCGACGCGCTTCACCACACCGCTGACGAGTTGATTGACGCGCTCCTTGTAAGCATCCACCACCTGCGCCCGCTCGGCTTCGCGCACCTTCTGCACGATGACCTGCTTGGCCTGCTGGGCAGCGATGCGACCGAAAGCCACGGACTCCATTCCCTGCTCCACAAAGCCGCCGATTTCCACGGCGGGATCGATGTCGCGGCCGTCATCCAGGCGCAGCTCGCGCTCCGGAACCTCGAGCTCCGTCGAGTCGTCGGCGAAAATCTTCCAGCGGCGGAAAGTCTCGTAGTCGCCGCTCTTGCGATCGATGGAGACCCGAACATCCCACTCTTCACCGTGCTTCTTGCGAGTGGCGGACGCGAGTGCGGCTTCGAGAGCCTCGAAGATGACTTCTTTATCGACGCCCTTCTCGTTCGAGACGGCATCGACCACCATCAAAATTTCCTTGTTCACGCGTCTTCACCCCACAAACAAATCTGACTCTTCAACCCATCAGCGGCGCTAATCGTGCCTTCGCGATCTCCCCGAACGGCACCTCGACCGTCTGCTTATCCACTTCCAGCTCTATCCCCGTCGCGGTCGCCGCCTTTAGCAGCCCCGTGTACCGCTTGCGCCCCGCCCGCGGCGCCCGCAGCTCGACGTACACCCGCTCACCCACGAACCGCTCGAAATGAGCCGGTATCCGCAGCACCCGGTCAAACCCCGGCGAGGACACCTCGAGCGTATACGCGGTCGGTATCGGGTCATCGACATCGAGGAGAGCCGCAACATCGCGGCTGACTCGCTCGCAGTCATCGACCGAAATCCCTGCCGGCGTATCGATGCCTGATTTATCGATGAACAGGCGCACCACTGCCTGTGAGCGCCCTGCAACATACTCGAGCTCAACGAGCTCGTAGCCCAGTTGAGCGAGCACAGGCTCAATGAGGGCGATGAGCCGCTCTCGCAAGGTCACCGTCATCGCAACTACCCGCCGCTACAAACAAAAATGGGCCCAACGGCCCACCAGAAAAACGAAAAAAGCCCCTCGGGGGGCTCTTGGAAGCGCACGGTGCGGATCTTGCGCCGCCCCGTCCACCACGGCCGAGCCCGCGGGGGGCGCGCATTCTACCCAAAGCCGGCTTGCAGTGAAACAGCATTCCTACTTTTTATTATGGAGGCTGCTTCCAGTACCCCTGCAGAGCACCCCAAACCTGTCTAGACAGGTTGCCCGTCCGGTGCGAAGCTTGCGCACATGCCGACCCAGCCGCAAGCCGCCCGCTACCTTCAGGTTAAGCACCACGTCCTGCGGAAAATCGCCGACGGGACCCTGCGATCCGGCGAGCGGGTGCCGTCCGAGAACGAATTGGTGCGAGAGTTGGATGTCGCCCGCATGACAGCGAATCGTGCGCTGCGCGAGTTGGCTGCAGAAGGGGTATTGCTGAGAGTGGCTGGCGTAGGCACGTTCGTAGCCGAACGCCGCGTGCACGCCCACCCACTCGAGGTACGGAACATTGCCGATGAGATCCGCGCGCGCGGCCACGAATACGAAGCGAAGATCGTATCCCTGACATCAGTCACCGCAACCCGTGAAATAGGCGAGCGTTGTGGTGTATCGACCGGCGCCCGGCTGGATCATTCGCTGCTGATTCACTTCGAAGGCGGAGCGCCACTGCAGGTCGAGGACCGCTACGTCAACCCGACCGTAGTGCCCGGCTACCTGCGAAACGACTTCACCCGCGTCACACCCCATGAATTTCTCATGCAGGCGGCGCCGCTGCAGCGCGCCGAGCATACGGTCAGGGCCATAATCCCCGACAGCCGCATCCGCCGGATGTTGAAGCTCGATGCCACCGATGCCTGCCTGTTGATCAGGCGTCGCACCTGGGCCAGCGAGCGCATTGCCACGGTGGCCGACCTCTACCATCCCGGCTCGCGCTACGAGCTCACCGGATCCTTCCAGAGCTAACTTGTCTATACAGGTATAAAGACAATGGGCATTTCGACTGTTCGCTCACCCCTTCGCGCACCGCATGGTACCGAGCTGAGCTGCCGCAATTGGATTTCCGAGGCAGCCCTGCGGATGCTGCTGAATAACCTCGATCCAGATGTAGCCGAACGTCCCCAGGACCTGGTCGTGTACGGCGGCATCGGCAAGGCCGCTCGCAATTGGGAGGCTTTCGACCAGATCGTCGCGGCCCTTCGGCGCCTCGGCGAGGACGAAACGCTGCTGATCCAGTCCGGAAAGCCCGTCGGCGTGTTCCGCACCCATACCGACGCGCCGCGCGTCCTGATCGCCAACTCGAACCTCGTGGCCCGATGGGCCGACTGGGATCACTTCAACGCCCTGGATAAGAAGGGCCTGATGATGTACGGCCAGATGACTGCCGGCTCATGGATCTACATAGGCAGCCAGGGCATCGTCCAGGGAACCTACGAGACTTTTGTGGAGATGGGGCGGCAGCATTTCGGCGGCAATCTCGCTGGAAAGTGGATCCTTACAGCCGGCCTCGGTGGTATGGGCGGCGCGCAGCCACTCGCGGCCACGATGGCCGGAGCGTCCATGCTGGCCGTGGAATGCAGACCCGACCGCATTGCCAAGCGCCTGCAGACTCGTTACCTGGATAAACAAGCAGCTACTTTGGACGAGGCCTTGAAGATCCTCGAAGACGCCCGGCGTGTGGGGAAGCCAGTATCCGTGGGTCTGCTGGGTAATATTTGCGAGGTTCTGCCCGAGATGCTGCGCCGGGGAATCAAGCCAGACGCTCTCACCGATCAGACGTCGGCTCACGATCCGGTCAACGGCTACCTGCCGGCCGGCTGGTCCCTGGAGAAATGGGATCGCCTGCGGACCGAGGACCCCAAGCAGGTTGCCACTGCATCCCGGACCTCAATGGCGCGCCACGTTGAATCGATGCTGGCATTCCAAAAGCTCGGGATTCCGGTATTCGACTACGGGAACAACCTGCGCCAGGTCGCCTTCGATGAGGGTGTGAAAGAGGCCTTCGCATTCCCGGGATTTGTGCCGGCGTATATCCGTCCCCTCTTCTGCCGTGGCGTTGGTCCGTTCCGCTGGGCCGCCCTGTCGGGAGACCCTGAAGACATCTACCGCACCGATGCAAAAGTAAAAGAGCTCCTCCCCAACGACGCACACCTCCACAACTGGCTGGACATGGCCCGCGAACGCATCCAGTTCCAGGGACTGCCTGCCCGCATCTGCTGGGTAGGACTGGGTGATCGGCACCGGCTGGGGCTCGCGTTCAACGAAATGGTGGCCAAAGGTGAGCTGCGCGCCCCGGTGGTCATCGGCCGCGATCACCTGGACTCCGGCTCGGTAGCCAGCCCCAACCGCGAAACCGAAGCCATGCGCGACGGCTCCGACGCGGTAGCTGACTGGCCTCTATTAAATGCGTTGTTGAATACGGCCAGCGGCGCCAGTTGGGTATCAATCCATCACGGTGGCGGCGTGGGCATCGGCTATTCCCAACATTCGGGCGTCGTAATTGTTTGTGACGGCACCAAGGAAGCGGCTCGCCGGGTCGAGCGCGTGTTGTGGAATGATCCGGCCACCGGCGTCATGCGACATGCCGATGCCGGTTATGAGACCGCTGTGGCCTGTGCTCGGGAAAACGGCCTCAACCTGCCGTTCTTAGGCTGATGTTGACTCTCTGGCGCAATGCCCGGGTCGCCACCTGCGACGACTCCATGACCGTCTTCGAGCAGGGCGCGATCCTCACGCGTGGCAGTCAGATTGAATGGGTCGGCGACGAAAGTGCGCTGCCCGAGTTCAGAGCACCCGCCGAAGTACGGGACTTGAATGGCGCATGGGTCACACCCGGTCTGATCGACTGTCATACACACCTGGTCTTCGCGAGCACTCGCGCAACCGAGTACGCAGAACGATTGAAAGGCCGCACCTACGCCGAGATCGCCCGCAGCGGTGGCGGCATCCTGTCGACCATGCGTGCCGTGAGAGAAGCTTCCGAACAACAGCTGTTTGACGAGAGCGTGCCGCGCCTGCAGTCACTTCTGAATGAAGGCGTCACCACGATCGAGATCAAGTCAGGTTATGGACTAACACTCGCGGACGAAGGAAAAATGCTGCGTGTGGCTCGCGCGCTGCAGCGCTCTTTTCCCGTCACGGTAAAGACCACCTTGCTCGCAGCGCACTCTCTCCCGCCTGAATACAAGGGTCGCGCCGATGACTACATCCTCGCGATTTGCAATGAGTGGCTCCCATCACTACATGCCGAGGGTCTGGTCGACGCGGTGGACGTGTTCTGCGAATCGATAGGATTCGACGTCGCGCAGTCTGAACGTTTGTTTGATGCCGCGCAGACGCTGGGCCTGCCGGTAAAGATGCACGCCGAGCAGCTATCTAACCTCGGCGGCAGCCAGATGGCGGCGCGTCACCACGCGCTGTCGTGCGACCATCTGGAGTTTTCTACTTCTGAAGATGCTGCCACTCTCGCCGCCGCCGGCACCGTAGCTGTGTTGCTGCCTGTCGCCTTCTACTGCCTCGCCGAAGGTCACAAGCCCCCCGTCGCTGCGTTCCGCGAGGCGCGCACGCCGTTGGCCATTGCGACTGACTGCAACCCGGGATCAGCGCCAGGTACTTCAATCCTCCTCGCGATGAGCATGGCAACCCGACTCTTTGGGCTCACCTCCGATGAAGCACTCGCGGGTGTGACGCGCCATGCAGCGCGTGCTCTGGGAGAGCTCGACAAACGCGGCACCCTCACCACGGGAAAAGTCGCCGATTTCGTCATATGGAATATCCGCTCAGTTGAAGAGCTGAGTTACTGGATTGGCTTCAACCCCCGCCGCAGCGTCATCCGCGCCGGCAGACTGATCTCATGACAACTGATCTCATGACAAGAGTGGCTTCATGACAACTGACCTCGAACTCGGCTCTCGTCCCCTCAGCCTGAGCGACCTGCGCCGCGTCTACACTGAACCGACCCCCGTAAAGATTCACGAACGCGCCATGCGTGCAGTTCGCGATTCTCACGCGACGACCACAAAGCTGGCTGCAGGCGATGCTGCCGCGTACGGAATCAACACCGGATTCGGGTTGCTCGCCCAGACCCGCATTCCAGCCGACCAGCGCACGCTGCTGCAAAAGAACATCATCCTCTCCCACAGCACCGGTGTTGGACCGCTACTCGACGATTCCATCGTGCGACTGATGATGGTCCTCAAGCTTGCGAGCCTGCTACAGGGTTTTTCGGGAATCAGCGAAGCGCTCGCCCGGTTCCTCGAGAAACTCATCAACATAGGCCTCAACCCCTGCGTCCCTTCACAGGGTTCCGTCGGCGCTTCCGGCGACCTCGCCCCTCTCGCCCATATGTCCTTGGCCGTCCTCGGACTCGGTTCGATCCGTCGTCGCGGGGAGATCCGCCCCGCGGCCGAGTTTCTTGCCCAGGAAGGCATTACGCCGCTGGAGTTAGGTCCTAAGGAAGGTCTGGCGCTGCTCAACGGCACCCAGGTCTCCACAGCGCTCGCGCTGGCTTCGTTATTCGAGCTCGAAAACGCGTTCTCGGCAGCGATGGTCAGTGGCGCGATGTCGCTCGACGCCCTCCAGGGTAGCGACGTGCCATTCGACCCACGCATTCACTCGCTACGCGGCCATCCTGGCCAGGTGCAGGTCGCGCAGGTCTATCGCGATCTGCTCGCGGGCAGCGAGATTCGCGAATCACATCGCACGTGCGAGCGGGTGCAGGATCCCTATTCCCTGCGTTGCCAACCGCAGGTCATGGGCGCCTGCCTCGATCTGATCACCCAAACTGCGGAAACCCTGTTGACCGAAGCCAACGCGGTGACCGACAACCCGTTGATCTTCGCGGGCACCGCCGAAGTCCTGTCCGGCGGCAACTTTCACGCCGAGCCGGTGGCTTTCGCCGCGGACATTCTGGCGCTCGCCTGTGCCGAAGTAGGCTCTATCGCCGAGCGCCGTATCTCGCTGCTGGTGGATCCGAAGATGAGTGGCCTGCCGGCCTTCCTGGCGCTCGACAGCGGCGTCAATTCCGGATTCATGATGGCGCAGGTGACCGCCGCCGCGCTGGTCGCCGAAAACCGCATGCTGTGCCACCCGGCAAGCGTCGACAGCATTCCAACCTCTGCAAACCAGGAAGACCATGTAAGCATGGCGACGCATGGCGCGCGCCGCACGCTGGGCATGACCACCAACCTGCAAAACATCATCGCGATCGAGCTCCTGGCCGCCTGTCAGGGCATCGACTTCCGCAAGCCCCTGAAGACTTCCAGCTCGCTGCAGCAAGCGTATGACGCTCTTCGCGCCCGCATCCCTTTCGCGACGCAGGACCGGTTGCTTGCAGATGACATCGCGGTGACCGCGGAAGTCATCCGCACACCTGCGGTGTTGAGCCTGGCCGACTTTTTGTTGCCCAGCTTCGGTTAGCCGCGGGCGGACTTCTTCTTGGCGTGGCGGGTGCGCGGCGCACGGCGCGGGCCCGCCCGCCCGCTGCTGCCTCTGCCCTTCTCGAGGCTCTGCTTCAACACCGCCATCAGGTCAATAATCTCGGCTGACTTCTTCGGCTTCGGCTCCTTGGCCGCCTCGGTCAACGTGTGCGTTTCCTTGTT
>JAXDQF010000371.1:0-10217 GCA_034668025.1 Gammaproteobacteria bacterium
ACAGTCGAGCTGGTCATGGCTCTGGAAGAAGAATTCGAGATCGAGATTCCCGATGAGGACGCCGAGAAAATCACCACGGTCCAGCAGGCCATTGAGTACATCAACGATCGTCGTACCAAAGCCTGACGCTGCGCGTCACGGGCTGGGCGCCCCCGGGCATCCGGCCCGGTTCGCCGACAGCACCAGCCCCGCGTTCAATCATCCCCTTGGCTCTTCATACAGGTAGCGTGTGAGCAAGCGTCGCGTCGTCGTCACTGGCCTCGGCATCATTTCGCCCGTAGGCAGCACAATCAAATCGGCTTGGGATGCCATCGTCCGCGGGCAGAGCGGCATTGGTCCGATCACCAGGATGGATGTTTCCGCATTTCCGGTCCGGTTTGGCGGCGCTGTCCAAGGGTTTGATATCACCCAGTACATGACGCCGAAAGACGCTCGGCGCATGGACGAATTCATGCAGTACGGAGTTGCCGCCGGCATGCAGGCGGTCACCGACTCCGGAATCGACTTCAGCAAGGTCGATCCTGAGCGCTGTGGCGCTGTCACCGGCGCCGGCATCGGCGGCCTGGATACGATTGAGGCGGAGCACGACAACTGGTTGAAGGGCGGTCCCCGCAAGATCTCGCCGTTCTTCATCCCGGCTTCCATCATCAACATGATCTCCGGCCACCTGTCGATCAAGTACGGACTGAAAGGTCCGAACCTGGGAGTGGTAACCGCGTGTACCACGTCCACTCATGCGATCGGTTTGGGCATGCGGACGATTCAATACGGCGATGCCGACATGATCATCGCGGGTGGCGGCGAGATGGCTACGACGCCCGCCGGTCTGGGCGGCTTCGCTCAGGCAAAAGCCCTTTCCCACCGCAACGATGCGCCTGCGGAGGCCAGCCGTCCCTGGGACCGTGATCGGGATGGTTTTGTATTGGGTGATGGCGGCGGCGCTGTCATTCTGGAAGAGCTCGAGCACGCCCGCAGACGCGGTGCGAACATCTACGCCGAGCTGGTTGGTTTCGGCATGAGCGGCGACGCTCATCACATCACGGCGCCGCCTGAAGACGGTGACGGCGCCCGGCGATCCATGGTCAACGCGCTCAAGGATGCGGCGCTCAATCCGAGCGAAGTGCATTACGTTAATGCGCATGCTACTTCGACGGAGCTCGGCGACAGGGCCGAGACCTTCGCCATGAAGAATGCCTTCGGTGAGCACGCAAGGAAGCTGGCAATCAGCTCAACCAAGTCCATGACCGGGCACCTGCTCGGGGCTGCGGGTGTGGTCGAGGCGATTTTCTCGTTGCTCGCGATTCGTGACGGGGTCGTTCCTCCGACCATCAATCTTCACAATCCGGGTCCTGACTGCGATCTCGACTACGTGCCGAACACGGCGCGCAAGCTGAAAGTCGATATTGCGCTGTCGAATTCATTTGGCTTCGGCGGCACCAATGGCTCGGTCATCTTCCGGCGCTTCACCGGCTAGGCTCTCCTCCAACGGGGAGTTGGCCTCCATCCGCGAGCTCGATGTCCCCGCGGACGTGCTGCGGCGTCTGGCGGCGCGCTTTCCACAACGCTATCCCGTTCTTTTTGACAGCGCTGCCGACGGGCCGCTGAGTCAAACCAGCATTCTCGTTGCCGAGCCACGCGCGGCTTTGTGGCTCGATTCGAGCGGGGAGGTGGGCGCGGAAGGCTTCACTCCCCGGGGCGGCGATTTTCTCACCGCCCTGGAAAACTGGTGGTTGTCGGAGCGCATTCCCGCGATTCGTCAGAAGCTTCCCTTCGTGGGTGGGTGGGCACTGTTTCTGAGCTACGAGGCGGCCCAGGAGATTGAGCCCCAGCTGCGTCTGCCGCGTTCGAGCCTGCCGTGGCGTGCCTTTGCTTTGCGCACGCCATGCGCTCTCGTGAACGAGCGGGTCACAGGTAAGGTCTTTGCCGTCGCCGAGCCAGGAGCCGTCGATTCTCTCGATCGCCTGGAAGCGGATGCACGCATGGTCGCTGCGGAAGTACCTGGGACGCCGGATACCCTCAGCGTCGAGTCGGTGACCGAGGAAGATCCCGCGGCCTACCTCGGGCGGGTTAGCCGGGCCAAGGAGTATGTCCGCGCGGGCGATATCTACCAGGCCAACCTCTCGCGTCCGTGGCGAGTTGAGCTGTCCCGTGAGCCTGATATCGGCGCACTCTACAACCGGCTCTGCAAAGCCAATCCCGCACCCTTCGCAGCTCTGGCGCAATGGCGCGGCACAACAATTCTCAGCTCCTCCCCCGAACGCCTCGTCCGTATCAACGATGGCCACATCGACACACGGCCCATTGCAGGCACACGCCCACGTAGCCGGCGCCCAGGCGATGATCTGGCTGAAATGACCGAGCTCGCTGCGCATCCGAAGGAGCGAGCAGAGCACATCATGTTGATTGATCTGGAGCGCAATGATCTCGGCCGGGTCAGTGAGCCCGGCACCGTGCGAGTGGACGAGCTCATGAGCATCGAGTCGTACGCACACGTTCACCACATCGTTTCAAACGTCAGTGGCGAGCTTCGATCCGATGTCACGCCCATTGGGGCCTTGAGAGCTGTGTTTCCGGGAGGCACGATCACGGGGGTGCCCAAGTTTCGGTGCATGCAGATCATTGCGGAGTTGGAAGGGATCGGGCGAGGCGCGTATACCGGCTCGCTGGGGTTTCTCGGCCGCGATGGCTCGATGGACATGAATATCCTGATACGCACTTTGAGTGTGCTGGGTCGAACCGTCGAGCTGCGGGCCGGCGGCGGGATCGTCGCGGACTCCGATCCCCAGCGCGAGTTGGAGGAGACCCGGGCCAAGGCGCGGGGCATGCTCGCTGCATTTGCTGAGCGCGCGGGGGCCGCCGCATGACGGTGTTGGTCAATGGAGTGCCGGCCACCACAGTGTCGGTGATGGATCGGGGCGTACAGTTCGGCGACGGCGTGTTTGAGACCATCGCCTGTGTAAATGGCCGTCCGCGGTTCCTGCCTCTGCACCTGGAGCGCCTGGAATTCGGCTGCGAGCGCCTGGGAATCAAACCACCCAACCTGGATGAGATCACAGCCGAGGTCCTCGGGTTGGTCAGTGGTGTTGAGCGTGCAATCGTCAAAGTCCTGGTGACGGCTGGCGAAGCGGTCGCACGCGGGTTTGCTCGTTCGGGTCACGAGACAGCGACACGCATCACAATTCGGTATCCCTGGCCGCACGACGACCCCGCGCAGTTGCACGATGGGGTGATGGCACGAACACTGACTTCGAGGCTGGGCGAAAATCCCCGGCTCGCCGGCCTGAAACATTGCAACCGGCTGGAGCAGATTCTCGCGCGCCAGGAGCTCGACAATGACCCGCACCTGGCGGAAGGGATTCTGTACAGCAGCTCCGGTAACCTGGTCTCAGGAACCATGAGCAACGTGTTTCTCGTGCGCGAGTCCTGTCTTCTGACACCACGCATCGATCTATGCGGCGTCGCTGGAGTCATGCGTCGGGTCGTACTGCGCGAAGCGCGTCGGGTCGGAATCCCTGCACGGGAATGCGAGTTGCGAGCGGAAAATCTCCAGGCCGCCGACGAGATTTTCCTGACCAACGCACGCATCGGAATCTGGCCGCTGCGATTACTCGATGACCGCGTTCTGACACCGGGTCCGGTCACCCGGCATTTGCAGTCGGTGCTGCAGCCTCTGCTCAACGAGCCCGCTGATGCGTAAGTTGCTCGTGGTTGTCGTGTTGTTGGCGGCGGCGGTTGCCGGCGGCTACTTCTGGTTGCAGGACGCGTTTTATGCGCCCGGACCCTCGACTGACATTGTGAGGATCCAGGTAGAGCAGGGCGCGAGTGTCAGAACTGTATTGCTGGATCTCGCGAAGCAGGGCGCGTTGCAGCAACCGCGTGCCGTTGAGCTGTACCTGCGGATCTCCCGCCACGTCAAAGGCCATCAGCCCCGAATCCAGGTGGGAATGTACGAGATCCCCGCGGGAGCCAGCCCGGCGCAGATCCTGGAGTTATTCGACCAGGGTCGCGTGGTGCTCGAGCAGCTCACGATTATTGAGGGTTCCCGGTTCGCAGACCTGCGGCATTCGCTCGACAATCACGCTGCGGTAACGCACACGCTGCAGGGTAAGACTGACGAAGAGGTCATGACCGCGCTGGGACACCAAGGGGAGTTTCCTGAGGGCCGATTCTTCCCGGACACCTATCGATTCGCGGCGAAGACGACCGACGCTGAGATATTGGGGCTGGCCTACAGCGCCATGCAGCGCACGCTCGATGAAGCCTGGCAGCAACGCAGTACTGATCTGCCATTCCAGACACCGTACGAGGCGTTGATACTGGCGTCCATCGTCGAGAAAGAGACCGGACTACCGGCGGAGCGTCCTAAGATCGCGGGCGCGTTCGTCACTCGGTTGCGTAAAGGGATACGGCTCCAGACAGATCCCGCGGTGATCTATGGGCTGGGTGCCGGCTACGACGGCAGTATCCGGACTCGCGACCTGACCACTGACACTCCCTACAACACGTATACTCGTGAAGGCCTGCCGCCGACCCCGATCGCGCTGCCGGGACGTGAGTCCATTCTCGCGGCCGTGCGACCGCAGGAGACCGGTGAGATTTATTTCGTGGCTACCGGCGAAGGCGGACATCATTTCTCCAAAACCCTCGAAGAGCACAATGCTGCGGTGAAAAGCTATCTCGAGCATCTGCGCGCCCAACAGCACGGTGGCCTTCCGGCTCACGGGCCTGCGACCGCGGGCAAAGTGAAAAGCCAGTCTCAGACGGGCGCGCATGGAGCAGTTCCCCAATGATTAGAGCTGCTTCAGAATGAGCCGAGGGCGCTTCATCACCCTCGAAGGCATCGAAGGCGCCGGCAAATCAACAGTCGCCCGGCTGGTGAGCGAATGGCTCGCTTCGCGAGGCATCACGGCACGCGTGACGCGTGAACCAGGGGGAACGCCTCTGGCCGAACGTGTACGCAAGATAGTTCTCGAGCGAGGTCCCGAAATCATTGCGCCACGAGCGGAAACGTTGCTGATGTTTGCCGCCCGCAGCATTCACGTTGAGAATCTCATTCGCCCGGCGCTGGCGCGCGGCGAGTGGGTCATCTGCGATAGATTCACCGACGCCACCCGTGCCTACCAGGGTTATGGACGGGGCATGGATTCCGCTTGGATCGAGCAGCTCGCGACTGCGATTCATGGCGATCTGCAACCGGACTGCACCCTGTTGCTGGACCTGCCCGTTGAAGTTGGATTGGAGCGCGCCCGCGGGCGCTCGGGAGTCGCGGCCGACCGCTTTGAGGCGGAAGCGGTCGAATTTTTCGAGCGCGTTCGTCAGGGCTACCTCCTGATTGCGCGCCAGGAGCCGAAGCGGGTGCGAGTCATCGATGCGGCTGCGGCATTGGCTTCGGTGACTGACCAGGTCACGAGAGCGTTGGAAAGTCTGTGAGCGTTCCCTGGCTCTACAAAGCGATGGCTGCGCTTCGCGCCGCCTTCGAGGCGGATCGGATGCCGCACGCCCTGTTGATACACGAGGCTCCCGGATCCGGTGGCGAGTGGCTCGCGAACTGGACCGCGCGTCTGCTTCTCGGGACCGACAAGGATCAACACCCGGATTGGATCAGCGTGCGTCCCATCGATGACTCCCGCCAGATCCGCATCGAGCAGATCCGCGAGCTCGGGCAGGAGCTGTCCCTCACGAGCCACCAGGGTGGGTACAAAGTCGGGGTGATTTCACCCGCCGATGTCTTGAATCGTTTCGCCGCCAATGCCCTCCTCAAGACACTGGAGGAGCCCTCGCCGCGGACCGTGCTCATACTCGTCGTTACGCAGCCGTCACGCCTTCCAGCGACGATCCTGAGCCGCTGCCAGCGGTTCGCAATCTCAGCGCCTGAGCGCTCTCAGGCGGTTGCATGGCTCGAAGCCACTCGTGGTAAAGCCGACTGGAACGCTGTACTGGATATCGTCGGGGAGGCACCGATGCTGGCCGCGGGAGCAGATGCGGAGGCCGTGGTCCAGGTCGGCACCGAAGTTCGGCGGGGTTTGGAGGAGGCCGCGGCGGGAACGGCCGACCCGGTGGCGACCGCGGAGCGCTGGGCGCGGGCCGAGCTGCCGTTGCGGTTGCGGTGCTTTGAGAACTGGCTCACGGAACGCATTCGCGGCCAAACCGCGTCGCCGGCCTTTTTGACAGAAGTGGGCGCTGTAACCTACTTGCAACGGCCGCAGACGGTCTTGAATATACGGGAACTGTTCGAGCTGCTGGATGGGGTCCGCGACCTCAAGTCCGCGCTGGACACGCCGATCAATCGGGGGCTGGCGCTGGAGACCCTTTTCCGGCGCCTCGAGAGGTAAGCAATTGCGAGCGGGCGGCAACAAACCAGGTCTTCTGACCCTGACGATCAAGGACAAGAGCGCTTTGTATCTGGCGTATATGCCTTTCGTGCGCAACGGTGGCCTGTTCATACCGACCAACAGCAACTATCGCCTGGGCGATGAAGTGTTCATGCTGTTGAACCTGATGGGCGAGGACGAGAAGCTGCCCGTGGCCGGCCGCGTGATCTGGGTGACCCCGAAGGGCGCACAGAACAAACGCACTCCGGGAATAGGGGTGCAGTTCAGCGATCAGGATCGCGGCCAGACGCAAAAGAAGATCGAGACCTACCTGGCGGGCGCCCTGTCCGGAGACAAGGCCACTCACACGATGTGAGGGCTAGGCAGATCGCCGCAGTGCGACTGCGCTGTTGGTCAGTCCACCCTGCAACACATAGGCATCGAATCCCCGCTCGACGAGGATGTACGCGGCGGCGGAGCTGCGCCGGCCCGTATCGCAGTACACGACATACGGCGTGTTGCGGTCGAGAGCGGACAACTTCAGGCGGATGAAATACAGCGGGATGTTGAGGGAGCCCTCGATTGACATATTCTGGTGCTCGCTCGGCAGCCGGACATCCAGCCAGCGCCCACCCTGATCGATGATCTCGCGCGCCTTGTCATAGCTCACCCACTGCAGCAGGGGCTCATTCATGAGCTCGCGGAAATCCTGCTTGTTGAGTCGCATGAGCACGCCTTCGGTGAGCATCGTCACTGTGGCGTTGCGCTTGGCCTCGGCAATCAGCGCTTCCTCGCCGAAAGTATCACCGACACTCAGCTCCGCGAGCTTGATGCCTTCGCGGTTCAACGGGGTCTCGCGAGTGACGACGCACTTGCCGCTCACGATGATGTAGAAATAGTCCCCTTCATCGCCCTGTTTGATTACCACTTCGCCCGCACGGAACGGCGTGCGCTGCAGTCGCAGGAAGATGGCCTGGATGTTGGCCGGCGGTATGCGATGGAATGCCTTGGTTTGCAGCAGCGTGGTCATCCAGTCGTCGCTGCCCGCTCCGTCGAGCTGAGCCTGAAGCTCTGAGACTTCGTAGGTTCCTGTCTGATCCCAGGTGATCATGACATCGAGCAGCTCGCTGTCGATGGACAGATAGCTGATCTCGTCCGCCGCGCGTGCGGTGACTTTGCGTGGAGTACCCGGGTAGAGCGGATTGCGTGCGTCGGGAGTGCCGCCGCGGATCATCGCTACGGTCCGGTCGCCTTCCCGGATTTCGAGCATGCCACCAACCAGCCAGACGGTGCGCTTGTCGGTATCGCCCTCTTTGAACAACATCCTGCCCGCGGACATCGTCCGTACGCTCACCTTCTTGGCAAGCGCAGCGAGGTTGTCGCGCTTCAATCCATCGAGAGGCGCGAACGTTTTGAGCAATTGAACGCTGGCTTCGCGTTCTTCCTGCATTTCACTGGGCCTGACGCCAAAAGACCAAAGTTGGTGCGTCGAATCTCAACGATGGTAGCACAGGACCTTGGTCCCACTGAGGATTCGTTCACGGTTTTCCGTCCGTCCCGCTCAACAGCGGCCACCCGGAATCTGCAGTAAATCGAGGCCCGTGGCGCGCGGCGAGCTCGCCCAGTCGTGCCACCACTTCGTTCACTCCGCGCGTACGGGCGTAGGCCAGCGGCCCTCCACGAAAAGGTGCGAACCCCGTCCCAAATATCACTGCCGCATCGACTAGATCGGCCTCCTCAACGACTTTCTCCCGCAGGCAGGCAACGCACTCGTTGACGAGCACCAGGATCAAGCGGTCAATCAGGTCCTGCGGAGCGCTGGCCCCGTTCGCCACCGGCTTGACGGGCTTGCCGTCCTGCCAGACATAAAAGCCCTCGCCACTCTTGCGGCCCAGCTTCTTCGCCGCCACGAGTGCTCGCAGCCGCGTCAGGTCCGGAGCCGCCCGGCCCAGCTCGGCGGCAATGATCTCGCCCACATGAGTTGCAACATCCAGCCCGACCACGTCGGCCAGCTCGATCGGTCCCATCGGCATCCCGAAATCCACGGCAACCTCGTCGATCAGACTGAGCGGCACGCCTTCCTGCGCGGCATACATGGCTTCGTGCAAATACGGCAT
Organism: Gammaproteobacteria bacterium; assembly: GCA_034668025.1. Classification (GTDB taxonomy): domain Bacteria; phylum Pseudomonadota; class Gammaproteobacteria; order Steroidobacterales; family Steroidobacteraceae; genus 13-2-20CM-66-19. The sequence continues at coordinate 8,429 of JAXDQF010000371.1, forward strand.
CAACACGCGGTTGACCACGAATCCCGGTGCACTGCGGCAAGGGACCGGAAGCTTGTCGAGCTTGCGCGCGAAGGAGATCGCAGCCTGCATGACCGCGGGGTCGGTGCTAGCGGACTGAACAATTTCGATCAGCGGCATTTGCGCCACGGGATTGAAGAAGTGCAGCCCCACCAGCCGTTGCGGACGCGCCAGCTTTGCCGTGAGCGGCTCCAGCATCAGGCTCGAGGTGTTGGTTGCCAGGATGGCATCCGGCTTCATGCGTGGTTCGAGGCGCGCATATAACTCCTGCTTCGCTTCCAGACTCTCGAAGATCGCCTCAATCACCACATCCGCATCGCGAGCACCGTCGCCCTCGACATCCGCGCGCAGGCGTTCACGGGCCGCCGCGCTTTTTGCAGGATCGCGCAGGCGCTTATCAAACAACTCACGAGCGCGCTTCAATGCCGGTTCAATGAATTCGAGTCCACGGTCTTGCAACGTTACGGTGAAGCCACGCATTGCAGACCAGGCTGCAATGTCTCCGCCCATGACGCCAGCGCCGACCACATGCACGTGTTTGACCTCTGGCCCACCCTTGCCGCCCAGCGCCTTCAGGCGATCCTGCAGCAGGTAAACGCGCACCAGGCTGCGCGAAGTCGGTGAGATAAACAGCTGAGCGATGGAGCGTGCTTCAGCCTCGTAGGAGTTTCCGCCGCGCGCCCACAAATCGATCATCGCGTAGGGAGCCGGGTAGTGAGCGCGTCGCGCTTTGGATGCCACCTGCGCTTCGAGGGTCCCCTTCACGAAGTTACGCACGATCGGCCAATTCAACACGCGCTCACCGAACGGCGCGCGGAAGGGCGTTGGTGCCTTCAGCGCTATGTCCTTCGCTGCGGTGCGTAGATCCTGTGCCGGTACGAGTTTGTCCACGAGCCCGATTCGCAACGCTTTGTCAGCGCGGACCGGCTTCCCCGTGAGCATCATCTCCATCGCGGGTCGCACGCCAACGAGGCGCACGGAGCGCACCGTCCCACCGAATCCCGGATGAATTCCCAGCTGAACTTCGGGCAGTCCGAGCGACAACCGCTCGTCGTTGACGGCCACGCGGTAGCGGCATGCCAGCGCCAGCTCGAGTCCACCGCCCAGGGCAAATCCATGGATCGCCGCAACTGTGGGGCAGGGCAGTGCTTCGAGGCGGTTCAGGACTTCCTGCCCCGCGTGAATCAGCTGAAAGCCGTCCTCTGTATTGGTGATGGCGGTGAATTCCTTGATATCGGCGCCGGCAATGAAGCCGCTCTTCTTGCCGGAGATCACAATCACCGCGCGCGGCGGATTCTGGGCCAGCGGCGCCAGTACCTCATCGAGCTCGCGCAGCACGCTGCTCGACAGAACATTGGCCGAAGTGCCCGGTTTGTCGATCGTCAGCCAAACGACCGAGTCGGCGTCGCGTTCAACTTTCCAGGACGAAACCGGAGGGGCCTCACTCATAAATCTGACTCATGGGATCAGGCCGCGGAACGCCGTGTGAGCGCGTCTGCGGGGACGTGGAAGTCGCACACCAACGGTCGGTGGTCTGAAAAGCGAACGTCGGGCACTCGGAAGTCCGTCACCTCGATCCCCTCGCTGACCAGAATGAAATCCAGCTCGACGCGCGGTACCTTCGCCGGGAAGGAAGGCAGGCCCGCGGAGTTCGCGCTTCGAAGACCGGCAGCGCGCATGAACAGGTAGATTTCGTGGGTTCCCCAGAAGGTGTTGAAGTCACCCGCGACAATGACCGGCTTCGGTGACTGCACGATCAAGTCGTGCAGAG
>JAXDQF010000372.1:0-25100 GCA_034668025.1 Gammaproteobacteria bacterium
GGGCTTGCGGAAGTGCTGGCGGCGCAAGGGACACTGCCGCTCGTGCTCGATGATGCGCTGATCAACACCGATCCCGAACGGATTCGCCGAATTCAGCGGCTGCTGTTTCGGGCGGCTGACAACCTGCAGATCATCCTGTTCAGCTGTCACGACGTGTTGTTTGATGGTCTGGGCGCAGAATTCGTGCGCCAATTAGGGCGCAGGCGCCACTAGTTCATTAGCGCGAAAAAGTTCGCGCGGAGACCGGGTCCGATTTCCGCCGGCAAAAAGCGTGGTTTTTGCCGGCTGCGCCTGGGGAGCCGGGCTCGATGCCCGCTGGCAAAAACCGGGTTTTTGCCGGCGGGGCGGTGGGCTGCGCCTGCGGCGCCTGGGCCTTACTTGGCGGAGGCTACCTTGCCGTCCGAACCGTTGATCTCGAGCTTCTCGCTGGTGCCATCCGATTTCACCACTTCGATCTTGTACTGCAGCTGATCGCCGTCGCGGTTGACTTCGGCCTCCTTGGCCTTGCCACCCGTGCGGGTTTCCGCAGTCGCAATAGCGCGCGTCAGTGACGTCGGCGCATTCTGAATGGCGACCGGTTTGATCCGCGTAAACAGCTTTTCAAACTTCTCGTCGCTCACTTCCTTCACGGTTCCCGTGCTGGGGCTGAGCTCATACTTCGTGAGCTTCTGGCCGTCATTGCGCAGAACCTTGACCTCGTAGTAGGCCGCATTGCCATTCTTGAACTCGTACTCGGCGCTCGTCGCCTGGCCATTGCCTTGTTTCTCGGCAATGTGAATGGCCTCGGTGAGCGAGATCTTCGCCTTCTCCAGCGACTGTGCTTCGTGGCGTGCACTGTCTGAGGCCTGGGCGGCGCCCATGGCCAGAATGGATGACACGGCCCCCAGCACTAAGCCTGACTTGAATTTCATACGTCCTTCTCCTGATCGTTATCTTGACCTTGATGTAGGAGAAACGGCTGCCGGTTGCGGGGGTTCCTGTCAGCCTCGTAGGACAACGCCGCGATCGTTCGGTACAGTCGCGCCCTGGCTAAAAAAAAGGTATGCGAATCAATAATGAGCATTGCGACTTTCGTATTGGCTGTCAGTGCGCTGACTTCGCCCGTGGATCCGTTCATAGGGACGAAGGGCGACGGCCATGTCTTTCCGGGCGCGGTCTACCCGTTTGGCATGGTCCAACTGAGCCCGGACACCCAAACCCGCTATTTCAAGCAGAGTTATCCGTGGGCCGCGGGTTATCAATATGACGACCCGACGATACTCGGGTTCTCGCACACCCATTTCTCGGGCGCCGGGCATTCCGACCTGGGAGATATACTGACAGTGCCGATATCCGGTGATGTGCGACTCGAGCCGGGTGATGGCGACAAACCGTTGTCAGGGTACCGGTCGCGATTCAGTCACTCGAGCGAGCAGGCCGAGCCGGGGTATTACGCGGTCACGCTGTCTGATTACGACGTGCGCGCCGAGTTGACTGCAACTACACGTGTCGGGTTGCATCGCTACACGTTTCCAGCGGGCAAGCCGGCCCACCTGCTCGTCGACCTGCGTTCTATCATCTATGACTATCCGGGCAAGGTGCTTTGGTCACGCATCCGCGTGCGGCCTGACGGCACGGTGACGGGCTACCGCGAGACGCGTGGTTGGGCGCCGGGCCGGCAGCTTTATTTTGCAATGCGCTTCTCGAGCAAGCCTGCCAGCCACGAAATCTACAATCGCGAGCCCAAGCCGGAATACGACCCGGCGTACGCACCATGGGCGAAACGGGACGATGTTATTTTCCGTGAGGGGCGTGGGCTCGTGGCCGTGTTTGATTTCGGTACGCTGCCTGCGTCTCAACTCAACGTGAAAGTGGCGATCTCGGGCGTGAGTGAGGCGAATGCCATTGCCAATCTCGAAGCGGAAGCCCCCGGTTGGGATTTCGATGCAAAGCGTACCGCAGCGGCTGCTGCATGGCGCGATGCGCTCGGCGCGGTCGAGATCGAAGCGGCTGAGCCTGTCCGCAGGATGTTGTATACGTCGCTGTATCACGCGTTTATGGCACCGAGCGTGTTCATGGACGTGGATGGCTCATACCGCGGGCCTGATCACGAGATTCATCATGCTGATGGTTACTCGTTTCGCTCTACGTTTTCATTATGGGATACGTATCGCGCGTTGCATCCGCTGTTGACGCTGGTGCGCCCCGAGTCCGACAACGTGGACTTCGTCCGCTCGCTCGTTGCTTCGTGGCAACAAGGGCCGGACGGTGTGCTGCCGGTTTGGCAGTTCCAGGGCCAGGAAACCTGGACGATGATTGGCTATCACGCGGTGCCCGTCATAGCGGATAACTGGCTGAAGGGCATCAAGGGGGATACGCCGCAGCTGGCGCTGGAGGCCATGGTGTCCAGTGCCACGAACCCGCGCTACGCCGGGCTCGACGAGTACATGAAACTGGGTTGGGTTGCTTCCGATGAGGAACGCGAGGGCGCCTCGAAGACGCTCGAATACGCGTTTGATGATTGGACCATCGCGCGTACGGCCGCTGCGATGGGCCGGCACGACATTGAGAAGCAGTTTGACGAGCGGGCCCGGAACTGGAGGCACGTTTTTGACCCCCGGACCGGTTTCATCCGCGCGCGCAAAAGCGATGGCCGGTTCCGCGATCCCTTCAACCCGGCAGCGGCCGGTTATTACGGGGATTACACCGAAGGCAACGCCTGGCAATACACCTGGTATGTACCTCAGGATACGGCCGGGCTCATTCACTCCATGGGCGGTAACAAGCGCTTTGTGGCCAAGCTCGATACCTTGTTTGATTCCAAGGTGGATCCAAAGCAGTTCGCAGGTGTCGAGGACATCACCGGGCTCATTGGCTACTACGCGCACGGGAACGAGCCGAGTCACCACATCGGCTATCTCTACGTTTACGCCGGACAACCCTGGAGGACTCAGGAGCGCTTGAAACAGATCGTCACGAGCCAATATCAACCGGTGCCCGGCGGGTTGTCCGGAAACGATGACCTGGGGCAGATGTCTGCGTGGCTGATATTCACTTCCCTGGGGTTCTATCCTGTCACCCCGGGATCCGGCGAGTACGTCATCGGCCGTCCCTTTGTAAACCACGCGGTGCTGCACCTGCCCAATGGCAAAAGCTTCGCGATCGTGGCGGAAAATCTGTCGGACACGAATGGCTATGTCGGCTCCGTCCGGCTCAACGGTCGGCCGTTGTCACGGGCGTACATCCGGCACGAGGAGATCATGAAGGGGGGCGAGCTGCGCTTCGTCATGCAGGCCACCCCGAACAAAACCTGGGCGACCGATCCGCACTCCCGCCCGTATTCGATGTCTTCATATCAGTGAAGGCGGCTTTAATGAACGATTCGTTGCATGGATTGCTGGATTGCGGTGCAAATTGGAACGCGTCTTGCGACGCACGCAAGTACTATCCCATGCGCGCTAAAAACCCTGCCGCACTGAAAAACGAGTAAGCCATGAACCAGCGGTCGCGACTTCACGTACCGAACGCTCCGGCCCGTCCCGGAGACAAGCCCGATTTCAGTTACGTGCGACTGTCGCCGGCAGGTGCGGTAGCCCGACCGGACGTCACCGCTGCTGTGGGAGAGATCGAAGGACTTTCGAGCTCGCTGGTACGGGTTCTCGATGACAACGGCAGTGCAGTCGGCCCTTGGAATCCGCACCTGGAGTCGCCCGACCTGCAGGTCGGCCTGCGCCACATGATGCTGACCCGTGCGTTTGACGACCGCATGCAGCGGATCCAGCGGCAGGGACGTATCTCTTTCTACATGAAGTCCACTGGCGAAGAGGCCGTCGCCGTCGCGGCGGGAATGGCTCTCCGGCCAGGCGACATGCTCTTCCCGGCGTATCGCCAGCAGGGTTTGTACGTAGTTCGTGGCCGCAGTCTCACCGATCTGATGTGTCAGTGCCTGTCGAACACGAACGACATGTGCAAGGGTCGCCAGATGCCTGTCATGTATCACTGGGCCAAAGGCAACATCTTTTCGATCTCGGGAAATCTCGCCACGCAGTTTCCGCAGGCCGCTGGATGGGCCATGGCGGCTGCGATCAAGGGCGAGGACCACATCGCGGCCAGCTGGATTGGTGAAGGCTCCACTGCCGAAGCTGACTTTCACTACGCAATGACTTTCGCTTCTGTCTACCGCGCGCCGGTCATCCTGAACGTCGTCAACAACCAGTGGGCGATCTCGACGTTCCAGGGCTTCGCCGGGGGCGAGCGTGGAACATTTGCCGCGCGTGGCCCCGGCTACGGAATTCCGGGGCTTCGTATCGACGGGAATGATTTCCTCGCCGTGTACGCGGCGACTCAGTGGGCGGCGGAACGTGCGCGAATGAGCGGCGGCCCGACTCTGATTGAGCACGTTACGTATCGCGCGGCTGCTCACTCCACGAGCGATGATCCGTCGCGCTACCGTCCGAAGGATGAATGGCAGGCTTGGCCTCTCGGTGATCCCATCGTTCGACTGAAGAAGCACCTCATTTCTCTTGGCGAGTGGTCGGAAGAGCGTCACAGCGCGCTGGAAAAGGAGCTCGAGGCGCAGGTCAATGCGTGTTGGAAGGAAGCGGTGAAATACGGCACTTTGACCGAAGGACCCACACTCGATCCGTCGACGATGTTTGAAGACGTGTACAAACACATGCCACCGCATCTGGCGCGGCAGCGCGAGGAATTGAAGGCGTTGCGGGCTCTTGAGATCAAGAAGGGTTCATCTGAACAGGCGAATCTGGATCAGCAGGCGCAATCTGTTGCGAAGGAGGGCTGATCCATGGCTTACATGAATATGGTCCAGGCTCTGAATTCCGCCATGGATATCATGCTGCAGCGCGACCCGCGCGTTGTCATCCTCGGCGAGGACGTGGGGTACTTTGGTGGCGTCTTCCGCGTCACGGATGGTCTGCAGCGGAAGTATGGCGAGCACCGAGTGTTGGATACGCCCATTTCGGAAGGCGGAATCATTGGGGCGGCGATCGGGATGGGCGTCAACGGGTTGAAGCCTGTTGCGGAAATTCAATTCGCTGACTACATCTACCCGGGGTTCGACCAGGTGGTGAGCGAGCTTGCGCGGTTGCGGTATCGGACGGCGGGGGAGTTTTCGGCGCCGGTCACGATCCGGACCCCCTGCGGTGGCGGTATCCGTGGCGGACAGACGCATTCGCAGAGTCCCGAAGCCATTTTTACGCACGTGAGTGGGATCAAGGTGGTGATGCCTTCAAATCCCTACGACGCCAAAGGACTGTTGATCAGCGCGATTGAGGACGACGATCCGGTTGTCTTCTTCGAGCCGAAGCGCATCTACAACGGGCCGTTTGACGGCGATCCGCATAAGCCTGCGGTGCCGTGGAGCTCACACGCTCGCGGCGAAGTCCCTGAAGGTTACTACACGGTGCCCATGAGCCGCGCCGAGGTTGTGCGGCCCGGCAAAGATCTCACGGTGTTGACTTACGGCACCATGGTTCACGTGGTGGAAGCTGCTGTGCGACTCTCCGGCTTCGACGCTGAGATTATCGATATTCGTACGATGGTGCCGTTGGATGTGGATACGTTGTGCACTTCGGTTTGTAAGACTGGACGGTGCGTCGTCGTTCATGAAGCGACGGGCTTCGGTGGGTTTGGCGCTGAGATTGTCGCGACAATCCAGGAGGCTTGCTTTTGGAATCTGGAGGCCCCGATTCAACGGGTGACGGGTTGGGATACGCCGTACCCCCACGCCTTTGAGTGGGAGTACTTCCCCGGCCCGGCGCGCATCGCGCAAGCGCTCAAGAGCGTGATGGAGGCAGCGTGAGTCGTTACGTATTCAAACTGCCCGATCTCGGTGAGGGCACGGTTGAGGCCGAGATTGTCGCGTGGCACGTTAAGCCCGGCGACGTCGTCGCCGAGGAAGATGTCATTGTTGAGGTGATGACGGACAAGGCGTCCGTCGAAGTACCTTCGCCGATCGCGGGGCGCGTTTTGGCTACCACGGGGGCGCCGGGGGATATGGTGCCGGTGGGGGCGGAGTTGATTGCGTTTGAGACGGATGCCGCGGCCAGCACGTCAGAGGCTGCAGCATCAGCGGCGGCCGCTGGCGCGGGGCAATCGAGCGCCGGGGCTTCGTCGGCTGGTGGGGCTTCAACGCCAAGTGCCGCGGCGGCACCAGCTGGCGGTGGCGGCGTGCGGTCCGCGAACAGCGCGCAGTCGGGTGCCAACGGTGGTCAGGCGGCGCGCACTGGCGGCGTGGCGGCAGCGCGAAGCGGTGGTGCGGCGGGAGCGCCCGCTGGGGCCGCGTCGGCATCTGCAGCGTCGGCGCCTGTAGCAGCGGCGGTTGGGAGCGCGGACTCGGGTGCGCGTGCTGGCAACGGTGCTGCGAATGGGCGCGGGCACGGCCGTGGGCAAGAGCACGCTGAGCGCGCGGGGCGCGTCGCGACCTCGCCGGCGATCCGCCGACGGGCGCATGAGGCGGGTGTTGACCTGACTCAACTGGCGGGATCCGGGCCGAACGGGCGGATATTGCGCCAGGATTTCGAGGCGTTTGTTTCGAGCCGGTCGGGGCCGAAACTCGTGCGGTCGCGGCCGACCGAGCTTCGTCTGCCCACGGAACCGGAGACGGAAGAGATCAAGGTCATCGGCATTCGCCGCGTGATCGCTCAACGCATGAGCGAGGCGAAGCGGAACATTCCTCACTTCGCATATGTCGAGGAGTTTGACGTCACCGAGCTCGAGTCGCTCCGTCGTCATCTCAACAGCAAGCTCGAGTCGGGCACGCCGGCTCTTACATACCTTCCCTTTATTGTCAGCGCACTCGTACGGGTGCTAGGCGATTTCCCTCAGTGCAACGCGCTGTACGATTCCGAGCGTGGGGTCATCATCCGTCATCGATCGGTCCACGTGGGTGTTGCGACGCAGACTCCCGAAGGACTGAAGGTTCCTGTGGTTCGTGACGCGCAATCGCTGGGGTTGTGGGATTTGGCGGCGCAGATGCGCCGTGTTACCGACGCGGCTCGCACCAACAAGGCGTCGCGCGACGAATTGTCAGGGTCGACGATTACCGTGACGAGCCTCGGTAAGCTGGGCGGGATCGCGTCAACGCCCATTATCAACGCGCCCGAGGTTTCGATCATCGGCATCAACCGCGCTGTTGAGCGTCCGATGGTCTACGAAGGCGCGATTACGATTCGACGCATGATGAATCTGTCTTCCTCTTTCGATCATCGCTTCGTGGATGGCCACGACGCCGCGGCCATGATCCAGGCGCTGAAAGAGCGGATCGAGCACCCGGCGACCATTTTTATCGACTGACCGTGGAGCGGCCGCAATACGCCGGCGGTCAGCGCAGGCTCCCGGCCCGTGTAAAGAAAAACTAAATCGGGCTAAACAACTTCCGTTTGTTGCCCCGCGCGGGCCGGCGCATTGTGTCATCCACGGACGGGAGACACCCATGAGCACATCCAAGCAAGCACTGATTGAGTCGATTTTGACGCGCATCAGCTTTGGTGCGGTACCCATCGGCGGGCTGTATTGGCTCGACCCGAAGGTGGTCGCCGAGGTGCAGCGCCGGAAGCTCGACGCCGCAAAGGAGGCTCGTGATGAACGCAGCGGCCATTGAGCATTTGCCGCGCGTAGCGGCCGGTCTTCGCTATCTGGAGCCGACGGCCGAGAAGCCTCGTACGCTGGAGTTTGATCCGCCGCCGGGCGTGCCGAAGACCACAGCGGTTTATCGCGAGCACACGGTTGAGATCCGGGATGTGCGGCCGGTGGCGTCGACGTTGTCGCTGGAGCACGAAGGGTTCCAGCTGCTGACTGCGCCCACGGGTGTGGAAAACTTCGATGATGATGCAGTTATTCGCACTCGCTACTACGCCGAGACGATTTCGCTGCTGGAGGAGTTGACCGGGGCGTCGCGGGTTGTTGTGTTCGATCACACGATTCGCCGCCGCGTGCCGGGCGCGACGGATCGTTCAACCGGCATCCCGCGGCAGCCGGTGCCGCGCGTGCATAACGACTACACGGAGAAGTCGGGGCCACAACGGGTGCGGGATCTGCTCGGCGACGAAGCTGATGAGCTGTTGCAGAAGCGCTTCGCGGTCATCAATGTGTGGCGGCCGATTCGCGGGCCCGTCCAGGATTCACCGCTTGCTGTTAGTGACGCCCGCAGTGTTGCCGAGGGTGATCTGGTGGCAACGGATCTCATCTATCCTGATCGCACCGGTGAGATCTACTACGTGAAGTACAACCCGGAGCACAAGTGGTTTTACGCGCCGGCCATGCGCAACGACGAGGTTATGTTGATCAAGTGCTACGACTCAATCGCTGACGGACGCGCGAGGTTTGTCCCGCACTCGGCGTTTGTTGATCCAACGACGCCGTCAGGTGCGTCACCGCGCGAGAGCATCGAGTTGCGGACGCTGGTGTTCTTCGACTGAGGCCAAGCGGCTAAACGCCGACGATCGATTTAACTCTAGCGGCGTTTAACGGCAAATCGCGCACGCGCTTACCCGTGGCGTTGGCAACAGCATTGGCGAGCGCCGCGGAGGCGGGACCCTGGCCCGCTTCCCCGCAACCCAAAAACGGCGTGCCGGGGCGGTCAATGATTCGCACTGTGAGCGTTTCGGGGACCGAGCCGAAGCGCAGAATGGGATACGTGGCCCAATCGACGGATGTGATCCGGGTGGTGTCGAAGCTGACGCTCTCAAACAGCGACCAACTCAGCGACTGGAGGATCGCGCCTTCGATTTGATTACGTACGCCATCCGGGTTGATTACCTGCCCGGTGTCGACTGCGGCGGCCACTCGCAGCACGCGCGTCCGCCCCGTCTCGTGGTCAACACGAACCTGCATCGCCACGGCGCAATACGCAGCCAGGTTCTTATACCTGGCAAACGCAAAACCGTAACCGTGCCCGCCCGCAGGTGCGGGCCGAGCGGACCAATGAAATTCGTCGGCCGCGGCAGTGACCACATCACGCGCCCGCGGATCGTCGAGGTGCGAGAGCCGGAAGGCAACCGGGTCTGAGCCGGCCGCCAGGGCCAACTCATCCATGAAGCTCTCGATCGCGAAGACATTCATCTGTCCGCCGAGCGATCGCAGGGCGGAGATGCGCACCGGCATGTCGCGCAGGAAATGACTCGTAACCCTGACGCTCGGTAATGTGTAGAGCGGAATCGCATTCCGATCGCCGCCACCCTCGGGCTGAGGGATGGGCCTGGGCTCCGGAACGGGAAACGACTTCTCCATGTGTTGGGCCGCAAGCAGTGAGCCTGCGGGGCCCGGCCTCATGGAGTGTGTGTTGCTCCAAACACCGTAGTCCCAATCCACGATGCGTCCAGCCGAATCCAGGGACGCGCGAGCCTTGGCTACCATCGCGGGTCCGTATGGCTCCCAGCCGTGCTCCTGTTCTCGCATCCATTGCAGTCGTACCGGGCGATCCGGCAATGCGTTTGCAATCACAGCGGCATCCGCTGCGGCATCGTCGGCGCCGTTGTGGCCGTAGCAGCCCGAGCCTTCCACGTGAATGCAACGCACTTTTTCCTTCGGCAGACCGAGCATCTCGGCGATGGCTTGCCGATCCGGATACACACCCTGCGTATGTGTCCAGATCGTCATGACACCTTCGGTCAGGTGCGCCACGGCGCAGGACGGACCCACCGACCCGTGTGAGATATAAGGCCGCGTATAGGTTGCCTCGAGTGTTTTCGCCGCCTGACCCGCCGGGTCGTGTTTGTCGAGGATCACCTGGTCCTGGGTTGGCAGCCCCAGAAGATACTCGTGCAGACGGGCGGGTTGCGGCAACGCCGCCTGTTCCTGCCATTTTGCGGCACGGCCCAGCGCCTGCATTGCCTTGATTGACTGGAACTCACGATAGGCGACCACGGCGAGAAAGTTTCCGTCGCGGATCACCTGCACCACACCCGTCATCTTTTCGATGTTGCTGACATCGAGTTGCAGCAGCTTTGCGCCATAACTCGGCGGCCGCACGACACGCGCGTGCAGCATCCCGGGCAGCCGCATATCCTGGACGTAGGCGGCTGCGCCGGTGACTTTTGCCGGGATGTCGACCCGCTGCACCGGTTTGTCCATGACCTTGAAGAAGCTGGGGTCTTTCAGCATGGAGACCGGTTGTGCTTCAACGTGCAGCAGGTTTGCCGAAACCAACTCGGCGTAGGTTATGCGAGCCTCGTTGGGTCCGATGACGGCACCGCCGTCGGCGTGAAGTTTGTCGCCTGGCATTTTCAGGCGCCGCGCCGCTTCTGCGATCAGTATTTCGCGAACCTGCGCGGCTGCATTGCGGAGCGCCGTGCCACTATCCTGTACCGAATGACTTCCAGCGGTGTAACCCTCATCGATTGTCCGGCTGGTGTCGGCGGTGACGAGACTCACCTGGTCAAACGGTACTTCGAGCTCCTCAGCGACAACTTGCAACAGCGCCGTTTTGATCCCCTGGCCCAACTCCACTTTGCCGGTGAATGCAGTGACGCGGCCGTTGGCATCGACGCGAATCCAGGCGTCCAGCGAGGGGTTTTTGCCGAGACTCCCCGGCAGCTTGGAGCTTCCGCCGGCGGCTGCGCCTTCGGCGGCCTGCGACCAGGCGCGGCGAGCCAACGAAAAGCTCAGGACCAACGCGCCCGTACCGCGGAGAACTGCTCGGCGTGAAATCCTGCGAGACAGGACTTTGTTCACCGTTCTGGGCGCTCACGTTTTTCCGAGTGAACGGGACGGCGTCGATCGAGCTGGGCATCGCTGTCGGCATCGGATGCGTCGATTTGAGTGCTAGCCGCTGAAGGCGTCTGTGTGCTCGGCGTCGAGCCAGGACCGACCATTAGGGACGCGGCACGTTTCACCGCCCGTAGGATTCTCATGTGCGTGCCACAACGACATAGGTTCGGCTCGAGGAACGCGCGAATCTCAGCGTCCGTGGCGCGTGGATTCCGTTGAAGCAATGCCTGCGCGCGCATCATCATCCCGGGAATGCAGTACCCGCATTGCGCAGACTGCTCTTCGATAAACGCCCGCTGCATCGGGCCCGGGTCTTCCGGCGTACCGAGTCCCTCCACGGTCGTGATTTGTCGTCCCTCGAGCAACATGATGGGTGTTACACACGACAGGGTGGGAGACCCGTCAACCAGCACCGTACAGGAGCCGCACTGACCTAGCCCGCACCCGAACTTCGCAGCATTGAGCTGCAGGTCGTTGCGCAAAACATAAAGGAGCGGCGTGTCAGGATCGGCGCTCAGGTTGTGTGACTTCCCGTTGACCTTCAGCTCAATCACGCTCGCGGCTCCTGGCCTCGCGCACGCTGGTCTCTACTCCTGTCCAGGGTGGTTGAGCGCCCAGGTTGGATCGGACGTAGGCAACCAACGATTCCAACTGGCCATCAGTGAGTGTGCTGGAAAAGCCCGGCATGATCGCGCCGGCGGTTCCCTCGGGCGGGTGTAGGCCATCTAGCACTACATTAATCAGGTTGGTCGCGCTCTCGCCGGTGACCGCGGTGCTCAACATGAGCTTGACGCCACCGAAAGGCAGGGGACGAGTTCCGTCGTGGCAGCTCGCGCAGGAGACAGCGTATATCGCGGCGCCGGTGTCGTTGCTCGGAGTGTCTGAAGCGGTACTCTTTCCGCTGGGCTGATCTCGCTTGCCCATCACGGATGCGACATAGGAGGCAATCGCCTTCACGTCTGCGTCGGGAACTGCCGCGAGATTCTGCGAGACCGGTGCCATCGGCCCGTGAGCGTCGCCATGCCGGTCGTGCCAGCCCTTGCTCAAGAACATGTGAAGGTCTTCCGCATTCCACGTTTCGAATGACTTCGAGTCAGCGTTGATCGCATAGGCATGCCAGCCCTCTGCCTCGCCTCCGCCGAAATGCTGGGCGACAATCTCTGCTCCGACGCTATTCCGAGGAGTATGGCAGGCTCCGCAATGGCCAATGCCGTTGGCGAGATACGCGCCGCGATTCCACTCCGCATCGTGCTCAGCGTCCTGTTCGTACGGACCCTTCTTGAAAAACAGCAGTTTCCACCCGGCGACGAGGAACCGCATATTCAACGGAAACGGGAGGTGGTTTTCCGGCGTCCTTGCTTGCACGGGCTGTCGGGTCATCACGAATGCATACAGCGCGGCGCTATCTGTGTCGTTAACCAACGTGAAGTGGTCGTAAGGGAATGCGGGATAAAGATGGTCGCCCTCGCGATCCACGCCTTCACGCATCGCACGTTGAAAAGCAGCTTGGGACCAGTGGCCGATTCCAGTAGCAGGGTCGGGTGTAATGTTGGTTGAATAGATCGTGCCGAAGGGCGTGACCACAGCTCGTCCACCCGCGAAGGTTTCACCGCCAGGTGCTGTGTGGCAGGTGGCGCAGTCTCCCAGCGCGGCAAGTTGTGCGCCGCGTTGGACGCTGCCCGTATCGAAGCTATCGGCCGCGGGAGACTCGATAGGGGGAATCGAAGATCGCCACGCATACACCATAAACCCCACAACGAGAACGCCCAGGATCCAGAGTAGGCGGATGACCAAGCGCCTGGTGACAAACGTTTTCATCCTGAACAGCTCAAGCGTAAGCGTTCCTCTTGCGCTGCCTCTATGATCGCACGATGGCCCCAAGGGCCTTTATCGCGCGCTCGCTGGCCGTGGTCCACGGATGGCCGTAGTTGAGCCGCAGGCAGTGAGCGAATTCGCGCCGCGCCGAAAAAATGGGTCCCGGCGCGATGCTGAATCCCTGCGCCAGGGCTTTTCGGTGTACCTCAATGGCATCGATGCGATCGGGAAATTCCAGCCATAGAAAATAGCCGCCTTCCGGCTGCGTAACCGTGAATCCGTCCGGCAGATGGGCACGCAAAGCTCGTAACGCCGATTTCTGCTGATCTGCGAGCGTCCGCCGCAGGACGCCCAGGTGTCGATCGTACCCTCCCTGCCGCAAGTACTGCGCAATCGCATCCTGCGCCGGAATGTTCGTGGACAGCGAGCTCATGACCTTCCGCCGCCCCACTGATCGGGCAAAGCGCCCGGCCGCAACCCAGCCGATACGGTAACCCGGGGCCAGGCTCTTCGAGAACGATCCACAGTTGAGGACCAGGCCCTTGCCATCGAACGCTTTGGTCGACTTGGGCCGCTTCGTGCCGAAGTACAACTCAGAGTAGACGTCATCCTCGATGAGAGGTACGTCGTGCCGCTCGAGTAGCTCGACCAGCTCCTTGCGGGCATCGTCCGGCATGAGCGCGCCCAGAGGGTTCTGAAACGTGGTCATGAACCAACATACGCGGACCGTATGCTTGTCCAGAATGCGCGCGAGGTAGCCGATATCTACCCCGTGCGTTGGGTGCGTGGGAATTTCAATGGCTTTGAGCCCCAATGCCTCCACGGCTTGCAGACAGCCATAGAACGCTGGTGACTCGATCGCTATCAGGTCGCCTGGACGGGTCAGGGCTTGAAGAGAGAGGTTTAACGCTTCGAGCGCGCCTCCAGTGACGATAATTTCGTCGGGAGACACCGCGGCTCCTGCACGCAGGTAGCGACGGGAGATCTGCCGGCGAAGCTCAGCGTTGCCGCCTGGAAGATCTTCGACAGTGCTCCAGGGGTCCATTTGACGCGCGCTCGTACACAGAGACGAAGCGAGCTTGGGCAGCGGAAAGAGCGTCGGACTGGGGAATGCCGAGCCCATTGGCACGACGGATCGGTTGCGCAACGACTCCAACACTTCGAAGACCAGCTCGCTGACGTCGAGCAGGGTGGAACGAGGGGAGGGGCGTGATACGCGGGGCTGCGGTGCCGACGTGCTCCATTGATTGCCGACGTAGTAGCCGGAACGAGGACGGGTCTCTATGAAGCCCTGGCCTTCCAGCAGCTCGTACGCGTGAATGACGGTGGCCGGACTCATACCGCGTTCGCGGGAGGTCTCCCGCACGGAGGGAACGCGGTCTCCGGGTTTCAGGGCCCCTTGGCGGATGAGGACGGTGAGGTCGTCGGCGAGCTGCTTGTAAAGCTTCATTGGCGGCAAGGTGTACCTGCCGCCACATGATACCTGACCTGGTTCAGCCCACGCCGTGAGGCGAGATGCCACCCATATACCAGGCGACCATCAGCAGAACGAACAGTGCCACCGAGAGCCCAATCCTCACGGTGAGCGCACGCGCCATCATTGCAGAGTGCGCTACGTGGTCTGAGCCACCCGACGACATGTGGAACAGAGCCTTACCGAGGCTTGCCACGATGCCGAAGAGCACCACCACGATCAGGATTTTGATTCCGTCCATCTCTTCTCCTTTCGTATGGTGAATACGACGCTTGCGGCGGCTACGCCGAGCATTGCCATCATTGCGAACATCAGGATCGCCAGGCCGCCCACCATCCGGTAGGCCTCTATCAGTCCCGTGATTATGCCCAGCGGTGTGCTGACCAAGAGCAGGGGTTTTGCGATTTTCATGGCGTATATCTTAGTGTCGGTCCACCTCTTTCGGCAGATGCAGATCGCCCCTGTAGAATGCATAACAGACGGCAAAGGAGAACCCCCCATGTCACGTCCCCCACTGCCACCCTTCACCGCTGAAACAGCCGCCATCAAGGCCCGGAAGGCTGAAGACGCCTGGAACTCCCGCGATCCCGAAGCCGTCTCGTTGGCTTATACGGAAGACAGTCGCTGGCGCAACCGCGCGGAGTTCCTCCAGGGGCGCCGCGAGATTGTCGCGTTCCTGACTCGCAAGTGGGCCCGGGAACTGGACTACCGCCTCATCAAGGAGGTGTGGGCCTTCAACGGGAACCGCATCGCAGTGCGTTTCGCGTACGAATGGCACGACGACAGTGGCCAACACTATCGTTCGTACGGCAACGAAAACTGGGAGTTCGACGAGGCGGGCCTGATGCGGGTGCGCATTGCCAGCATCAACGATCTGCCGATCGCGGCTGCCGACCGCAAGTATCACTGGCCTCTGGGACGCCGCCCGGACGATCATCCGAGCTTGAGCGCTCTGGGGCTGTAACGCGTCCCAACATGTTATCCCTCGGGCCTGCCGAGGGTTGTGAACGATATTGAATGGTGTACTGCCCCCAAAGGGGAGTCGCCCCGGAGTCTTCAGTCATGTTAGTTTGCGGTCCAGGTGCAGCCGGGGGCGGGAGGTTGGGACGAGATGCGATCATGGTGCGTTCTGCTGGCGGCCGCCTGTCTGGCGTTGGCCGCCCCCAACGTGCGGGCCTCGGACTTCTGCGCAACCTGCGAGGTGCAGCTCGGGTTTGGAGCCACCTACCATTGGGTCGGCTACTCACATGGCCTCGTCGTGCCCATCATCCTCACCTTCGACCACGACCGCTGGGAGTTGGGGGCCTTCCGGTTCACCAAGGGCCAGGACTTCTTCGACTCCACTTTCGGGGTCGATGTGCATTTCGCGGACCCCTACTGGGGCTTTTCCCTCACGCGGCGGCTGGAGCTCTTCCGCCATCCGACCTGGCGCTTCATTGTTGGCCTCGGCGGCTCGTACAAAACCGAGCAGGACCGGTTATCGGCGTCCTGGTGGAATTTCAGCGAGGAGGTGGGATTGCGCGTGACACCCAGGAAGGGCCTGGCGATCGAGTTGGTCGGGCGTCACTGGTCCAACGGCGGGCTCAAGCTTCCCAACCACGGTCAGGACTTTGCAACGCTGACGGTCAGCGTCTATCCGGGATTCATAGGACATGCTGCAACAGGTAATTGATCAGCGGCGGCGCGATCTCGGCGGCTTCGAAGTCGGGCGGGTGTTGCCGTTCGGCGTCCACAAGATGGTGGGGCCGTTTATTTTCTTCGATCACATCGGTCCGGCTGAGTTCGCGCCTGGCTTTGCCAGGACGGCGGATGTCCGTCCCCATCCGCACATCGGGCTCGCAACGGTCACCTATCTTTTCGAAGGCGAGATCATGCATCGCGACAGTGTGGGATCGCAGGAAGCGATTCAGCCGGGCGAGGTGAACTGGATGACGGCCGGCAGCGGGATCACGCACTCGGAGCGATTTGAGAAGCTCCGGGCCGTCGGCGGTCCGTTGCACGGCATCCAGTCATGGGTTGCGTTGCCCGGGCAGGATGAGGAGACCGGTCCTGCCTTTGCGCACTATGGTCATGTTGAGTTGCCGACGGTGGAGGAAGGCGGGTTGTGGGCGCGGTTGATTGCGGGTGAGGCTTTTGGTGTTCGGTCGCCTGTGAAGACGCATTCACCGCTGTTCTATGTCCATTGCGCCTTGCAGGATAAAGCCCGTGTGGAGCTGCCACCGGGATATTCCGAACGTGCGGCTTATGTTGCCGCGGGATCCGTTGAGGTTGACGGCCGCCGGTTCAACACGGGACAGATGTTGGTGTTTTCGAAGGGCGGTGACGCCACCGTCACGTCAGTTGGGCCATCCATCGTGATGTTGTTGGGTGGTGAGCCTGTTGGTGAGCGCTTCATTGAGTGGAACTTCGTGTCTTCCTCGCAGGAGCGCATCGAGCAGGCCAAGGCGGATTGGCGTGCGGGACGGATGAAGCTGCCGGACATGGATGACCAGGAGTTTATCCCGCTGGTTGATTAGAAAAACGGCCGTTTTTCGGACATCAGCTCCGTTTCCGCCAGCAAAAAGCATGGTTTTTGCTGGCTGCGCGGCATGGATCAACGCCAGTGCGGCAGGCCGCGTCGTGAGTCAGTTCTTCGCCTCGAGCGGCTCGTCTACCCAACCGCCACCCAGCGCTTTGTAGACCGCGACGAGTGATGTGGCTGTCTGCGTGTGGCTCTGCGCCAGGCTGTCCTGCACGGCCAATGCATCCCGCTCTGCTTCCAACACGTTGACGAAGTCGGTGAGACCGCCCTGAAACCGCTGGCGGGCCAGGTCTGCGGCGCGTTCGCTGGCGACGGCGGCTTCGGTCAGCAGGTCGCGTCGAGTTTGTGCCCGGCCGTAGGTGATCAAGGCGCCCTCGGTCTCTTCGAGCGCGCCCAACACGCTCGACTCGTACGCGGCCAGGTCAGCGTCCGTTTGCGCGTGCGCTATTTTGATTCGGGCGGCGACGCGGCCGAGGTCAAATGCGGCCCAGGAGATGCCGGGCCCGATGCTGTAAGTGTCGGAGCCGGTCTTGCCGAGGCGGCCAAAGCTCGACGCGTCGTAGCCAATCGAGCCGGTGAATGTCACTTTGGGGAACAGATCGCCAACGGCAACGCCGATGCGTGCCGTGGACGCCGCCAGGCTGCGCTCAGCGACCCGGATATCCGGTCGTCGGCGCAGCAGGGTTGCCGGGTCTCCCACCGAGTTGAGCGCCGGCAACTGATTCAACGGCTGTGCAGTCTGCAGCTCGGAGGTCAGTGCGTCGGGCACGCGGCCGGTCAGTACCGACAGCCTGTAGATGGTTGTCGCTATGGAGGATTCCAACAGCGGTACGCTCGCGAGTGTCGTTTTGAGCTGGGCTTCGGCGCGAGCGGTGTCGAGCTCGGTGCCGCGGCCGGCTTCGAGCCGCACGCGGGTCAACTTCCAGGTTTGATCCTGATTGTCGGCGTTGCGAAGGGCCACTGCGAGCTGTTCCTGCAGGCCGCGCAGCACGAAGTAATTGCGCGCCACTTCTGCGGTTACGGTGACCTGGGCGTCGCGCAAGCTCGCTGCGCTTGCCTGCTCGTCAGCGCGGGCAGCCTGGATGCCGCGGCGCACGCGCCCGAAGAAGTCCAATTCCCAGAATGCATCGAAGCCAACATCCGCGTCGTCCAGCGTTCGTTCCTGGCTGATGATGGCGGGCAGCTGGTTGCGACTCTGGCGCGATTTCGTGTAACCGCCTGATGCGGTGACCGTGGGGAACAGATCGAACCCGGCCAGGCGCCGTGCAGCGCGCGATGCCACTAGATTGGCGCGGGCACGTTTCAGGTCCTTGTTCTCCTTCAGAGCGTCATCGACCAGGCGATTGAGCTGCGGGTCGTTGAACAACGTCCAGAACCTGGCCTCGACATCGGAGCCCTTGAAGCCGGGCTGACCGACATTCACGAACTGCGGTGCGACTGGTGTAACCGGGCGATGATAGTTGGGTCCAACGGCACATGAGCACAGCACGGCCGCCGCCACTGTGGTCGTCGCCTTGGCGGCCGTTCCAACCAGGAGCTTACGCATTCTCTTGCGCTCCCGCCGAGCCCGGCGCAATCACAGGTTTGGTCCCGGGCTCCGGTGCGTGCCTGGTACCAAACAATGTCTCGATTGTCACAAAGAATACAGGTGTCAGGAACAGGCCGAAGAGAGTCACACCGAGCATTCCTGAGAACACCGCGAGACCCATTGCGTGGCGCATCTCACTACCGGCGCCGTGTGCCAGCACCAGCGGTACCACACCCATGATGAATGCAAACGAGGTCATCAGAATCGGCCGCAACCGCAGCCGACACGCCTCCACGGCCGCCTCAATCACCCCCATCCCGTGGTCGTAGCGCTCACGCGCAAACTCGACAATCAGAATGGCGTTCTTGCACGCCAACCCCACCAGGACGATGAAGCCGATCTGGGTGAGGATGTTGTTATCCGAGCCGGTCAATTTCACGCCGAGCATGGATGACAGCAGGCACATGGGTACGATGAGAATGATGGCGAGGGGCAGCGACCAACTCTCGTATTGTGCCGCGAGAATCAGAAAGACGAGCAGCACGCACAAGGGGAAAACCAGCACCGCCGCGTTGGCGGCGGATTTCTGCTGGAAGGTCAGCTCCGTCCATTCGAAGCCGTAGCCGTTGGGCAGGGAGGCAAGCACCCGCTCCATGGCCGAAGTGGCCTGGCCCGATGAATAGCCGGGCGCCGCCTGGCTGTTGATATCGGATGCGAGGTAGACGTTGTAGTGGGCCACCCGGTCCGGGCCGGTGACGAACTTGATGGTCGAAATCGAGCCGATCGGCACCATGTCGCCGTTGGCGTTGCGCGTCTTCAGGTTCGCGACATCTTCCGGATGCGCCCGGTACTGCGCTTCAGCCTGGGCATACACCCGGAAGGTACGGCCGAATTTGTTGAAGTCGTTGATGTAGGTTGAGCCCAGGTAGGCCTGCAGGGTGCTGAAGATATTGGACAGCGGAATTCCCTGGCGCTTCGCCTTCACGCGGTCGACGTCCGCGTACAGCTGCGGCACGCCATTCTGGAATGTCGTGTAGGTCGCGAGTCCGAACAGCTCCTTCTGTTGCCGGGCCTGGGTGAGGACGTCCGCAGTCACTTTCGCGAGCGCGTCATAGCCCTGGCCGCCGCGATCCTGCAGATACAACTTGAAGCCACCGGTGGTTCCCAGGCCTTGCACGGGCGGCGGCGGGATCACGAGGATGTTGGCATCCCCGATGGCCGAGAATTTCTTCATGAGAGTCCCGGCGAGGGACGGCGCCGCAAGCTCTTTCGTCGTGCGTTTGTCGAAGTCGGTCAGCGGCAGGAACACAACCGCGGCGTTGTCGAGGTTGACGAAGCCGTTCACCGACAGGCCCGGGAAGCCGATCACGTGTTCAATACCCGGTGTTGCCAGCGCGATCTGCGACATCTGGCGCACCACTTTTTCAGTGCGGTCCAGTGAAGCGGCATCGGGCAACTGTACGACGCCGATGAGGTACTGCTTGTCCTGGGCGGGGATGAAGCCGCTCGGCACGATTCTGAATATGTACCAGGTGCAGCACAGCAGAATGACGAAGGCGACCAGAATGGGGTTACGACGGCGCGCCACGACCGCCACCGCGGAGCCATAACTCTTTGACAGCCGACCAAACACGGCGTTGAAGGCTTTGAAGGGGATGCCCAACACTCGGTCGATCAGACGCTGGAAGACGTCGGGCTTTTCGTGACGCGGACGCAGGAGGAGGGCGGCCAGCGCCGGCGACAAGGTCAGGGAGTTGAAGGTCGAGATAATCGTGGATGCGGCGATGGTGATCGCGAACTGCCGGTAGAACTGACCCGTGATACCGCTCAGGAAGGCGACCGGTATGAATACCGAGCAAAGCACCAACATGATGGAAATGATGGGGCGGGTCACTTCGTCCATGGCGGCGTGCGCCGCTTCCCGCGGGGGCAGGCCTTCTTCGATTTTACGTTCGACGTTCTCCACGACCACGATCGCGTCATCGACGACAATGCCGGTCGCCAGTACGAGACCGAACAGGCTCAGTGAGTTGATGGAGAAGCCGAGCAGCAGCAAGGCGGCCATGGCGCCAACAATGGCGATGGGCACTGCGACCAGCGGGACGACACTGGCACGCCAGGTCTGCAGAAAGACCACCACTACCAGCACGACGAGGGCCACCGCCTCGAGCAGCGTGTGTATCACGGCCTCAATGGAGCTACGCACGAAAACGGTCGGGTCGTAGGCGATCGTGTAGCTGATGCCTTCGGGGAAGCTCTTCGCGAGCTCGACCATCGTTTTGCGGACCGAAGCAGATAGCTGCAGCGCATTCGCGCCCGGCAGCTGGAACACTGGAATTCCGACCGCGGGTTTTGCATCGAGCATGCTGCGCAGCGCGTAGGACTCCGGTCCCAGCTCGATACGCGCCACGTCGCGCAGGTAGACCACATCGCCGGCGTTGCCGGTCTTGATGATGATGTTGCCGAATTCGGCTTCGGTCTGCAGACGGCCCATCGCATTGACGATGTATTCAAAGTCCGTGTTGGGCAGCGCCGGCTGGCCGCCGATCTGGCCGGCCGCCACCTGGACGTTCTGCTCTCTGACCGCATTTAACACGTCATCGACAGTCATGTCGCGCGAGGCGATCTTCGCCGGATCGAGCCACAAACGCATGGCGTAGTCGCCCGATCCGAACACGCGCACGTCACCCATTCCAGGCAGCCGGGCGAGCACGTCTCTGACTTGAATCACCGCGTAGTTGCGCAGGTACAGCGAGTCGTAGCGCCCGTCTTCGGAGCGCAGGAACACCACCATTGTCAGGTCGGGGGAGCGCTTTTGCGTGATCAGCCCGATTTGCCTCACGACCTCCGGCAAGCGCGGCTCGGCCTGGCTCACGCGGTTTTGTGTCTGGACCTGGGCGATGTCGAGGTTGGTCCCCAGCTTGAAGGTGACCGTGATGGCGAAGTTGCCGTCAGGTGTCGACGACGAGTTGGTATAGATCGCATTCTCGACGCCGTTGATCTGTTGCTCGAGCGGCGTGATGACGGTTTCCGCGATCGTCTTCGGCGAGGCGCCCGGATAGGTGCCGCTGATGACGACGGTGGGCGGCACGATCTCCGGGTACTCGCTGATCGGCAGCAGTGGCATTGCCACGAGACCGGCCGTCAGGATGAGGATGGAAACAACCGATGCAAAGATCGGGCGGTCGATGAAGAACGCTGAGATATTCATGGCCGCTCAATTCGACTTGGCGGCGGCGGCTGTGGCGGACGCATCTGCCGCGGGCGCACCCATGGTCGTCATGTTCGGTTTGACCTGGGCTCCGGGCCGGACTCGCTGCAATCCGCTGATGACCACTACATCGTCAGGCTTTAGTCCCTTGCGGACGATCCGCAGGCCGTCCACGATCCGGCCGGCTGTGATGGCGCGGTACTCCAGCTTGTTGTCAGGGCCGAGCACCAGCACGAAGTTCTGACTCTGATCGGTGCCCACGGCGCGGTCTTCAATGAGGATGGCGTCGTATTCGCCGCTGCCGAGCAGCTGGACGCGCGCAAACATCCCGGGAGTAAACTGGGCCTGCTTGTTTTCCAGCACGGCACGCGCACGAATTGTGCCGGTGCGGACATCGAGCTGGTTGTCGACAAAGTCCATGTAGCCTTCGTGCGGGAATCCCTGCTCGTTGGACAGGCCGATCCGTACTGGATTCCTGGCGTCGCGGGAGCTCGGGCGCTGGCCTTCGCGCGCCAGCTCGTTGTATCGCAGGTAGGCGTTCTCATCGCCTTCGAAATACACGTAGATCGGATCGACCGAGACGACAGTCGTCAGCAGCGTGCCGCCGTTGTTACCGCCTGTCACCAGATTGCCGCGCGTAACTTCCGCCCTGCTCGCACGCCCGTCGAACGGGGCGCGTACCTTGGTGAACGAAAGCAGCAAAGCGGCATTGTCGAGGGCTGCCTTGGCGCCGGAGACGCTCGCCTGCTGCTGATTGAGGTTGCTCAAGCGCTCATCGAGCTCCTCGCGGGACACGGCCCCGGAGTCCTTCAGCTTCTGGACGCGCGCCGCTTCGAGATTGGCCAGCTCGTGCTGGGATTTCGCCAGCTCCAGCGCAGCTTTGGCGCGATCGTAGTCGGCCTGGTAGGGGCGGGGGTCG
The DNA here is from genome assembly GCA_034668025.1 of Gammaproteobacteria bacterium. GTDB lineage: Bacteria > Pseudomonadota > Gammaproteobacteria > Steroidobacterales > Steroidobacteraceae > 13-2-20CM-66-19. The sequence continues at coordinate 22,176 of JAXDQF010000372.1, forward strand.
ATGATGACGAGAACGTCATCCTTTTTGACTAACTGGCCCTCGTGAAACAGCACCTGGTCGATGTAGCCCGAGGCGCGCGGCCGTATTTCGACGGTGTCGATGGCTTGAAAGCGGCCCGTAAACTCATCCCAGTCCTTGATCCGCTTGCTGATGACTTTCGCCACCGTCACTTCGGGGGGAGGCGGGGCCGGCGGCGGCGCTTTGGCGCAACCTTCGAGCGCCAACAGGCTCAACATGGAAAGGAGTATCGTGGTGCGCTTCAGCGGGGCATTCATCGTTCTAAGGCTCCCAATTCCGTCAGCAGCGGCCGCGTGAGGTCACTGTACCACCGGAACCTGTGAAGGAAACAATTCTCGGCGGGCGTGTCTTGGACCAACGTGCCCTCTTTTGTCATTTTCCCCAACCGTCCATGCGGCCAGTTGACCTGCGGACGCGTTGGATATATTGAGAGAAACTATGAACCAACAACACGCCGTGGATCTGTCCGTTCCCGTACAGAGCACCGATCACGTCATCGGCGCGTCACATGCACCCGTGACCATTGTGGAATACGGCGACTTCGAGTGTCCTAACTGTAAACAGGCGGCTCCTGCAGTCAAGCTGCTCCTGGAACGTTTCGCAGGTCGCACCCGTGCGGTTTTCCGCCACTTCCCGCTGGAGGAGGTACACCCCCATGCGCTCGCCGCAGCGCAGGCGGCAGAGTGCGCCGGGGCGCAGGGCAAGTTCTGGGAGATGCACGACCTGCTGTTCGCCAACCAGGACCACCTGAAGCTCAATCAATTGCACTCCTACGCGGAGCGCTTGCAGCTCGACATGGCGCTTTACACCTCTGAAATGGACGACCAGGTGTATCTGCAGCGGATCAGGGAGCACGAAGATGGTGCACGCCGCAGCGGGGTGCGGGCCACGCCTACATTCTTCATCAACGGCCGGCTGCAGGACGTCTCGTTCGGGATGCGCGCGCTGTTCGACGCCGTCGAGGCGGCGTTGCACCACCACAAGTAGGCGCAACAAAATGGCGACGACCTTGTTCGAAAGCCGCCGGGAGCAGATGTTTCCGAAGCTGACGGCGCAGCAGATCGCGCGGCTCACGCCGCATGGCAGAAAAATCCGCACCACGGTCGGCCAGGTGTTGTCGGAATCGGGCCAGGGCCACCGTGACATGCACGTGGTCCTGTCGGGATCGCTGCAGACCACGCTGCCCGGAATGCAGGGCGAGACTCCCATAACCATCGCGGTTCCCGGCGATTTCACGGGTGAGATGAGCACGCTGCGGGGACTCGGCGGCTTTACCCGCATACGGGTTGTCGAGGCAGGCGAGATCCTGGCGATCAGCGAGTCGCAGTTGCGCACCGTGGTGCAAACCGACTCGGAGATCATGGAGATCTTCATGCGGGCGTTTATTTTGCGCCGCATGGGACTCATTGCTACGGAGCAGGGTGGGGATGTCATCCTGGTCGGCTCCACGAATTCATCGGGTACGCTCCGGTTGGTGCAGTTTTTGACTCGTAACACGTATCCCTTTGTATTGAAGGATATCGACACGGACGAGGATGCGCGGGCGTGTCTGGCGCGTTTCAATCTGCAGAGCGGCGATCTGCCGGTCGTCGTGTGCCGCGGTGAGATCGTGTTGAAGAATCCGAGCAACGCGGAAGTGGCGGCCTGTCTCGGCATGAATCCCCAGTTTGACGCGAGCAAAGTCCGTGATGTGGTCGTCATCGGGGCGGGGCCTTCGGGGCTGGCCGCCGCGGTGTATGCGGCGTCGGAAGGCCTCGATGTGCTCGTGATTGAAACCGTGGCGCCCGGTGGGCAGGCGGGATCGAGCTCCAAGATTGAGAACTACCTGGGGTTTCCCACCGGGATTTCCGGACTGGCCCTGGCGGGGCGCGCGCTCGTGCAGGCGCAGAAGTTCGGGGCGGAAGTGGCTATTGCCACGAGCGCCCTGCGGCTGAGTTGTGATCAGGTGCCGTTTCGGATTGAGTTGTCTGATGGCCAGACGGTGCGCAGCCGTACTGTCATCATTGCGTCGGGGGCGGAGTATCGCAAGCTCGCATTGGATAACCTGGCTGACTACATGGGTGTCGGCGTTTACTACGCTGCCACGGCGGTTGAGAGGAAGCTGTGTGGTGAGGACGATGTTATTGTTGTAGGCGGTGGGAATTCGGCGGGGCAGGCGTCTGTGTATCTATCAGCGAGCGGCCGCAAGGTACACCTCATTGTCCGTGCTGGCGGATTGGCGGCGTCCATGTCGCGTTACCTGATTCGCCGTATCGAAGAGACACCTGACATTACTTTGCATGTCAACACGGAAATCACGGCTCTCGAGGGAAAGGGACGGCTGGAGCGAGTGACGTGGCGAACCGGCCCCGATGGCAAACCCGAGGTGCACGACATCCGACACGTGTTCCTGATGACGGGCGCCATCCCCAACACAGAGTGGCTGCAAGGTTGCGTGGCACTCGATGAAAAGGGCTTCGTGCGCACGGGGCCCGATTTGCACGTCGCTGATTCTTCGCCGGGCGCCGATGCGGAAGAAGATAGTGGCGCCGCGGATGGCTGGCCCCTGGCACGCCCACCCCTTCACCTGGAAACCACGATCCCCGGTATATTCGCTGTCGGTGACGTGCGCTGTGGCAGCGCCAAGCGCGTCGCGGCCGCGGTCGGCGAGGGGTCCGTGTGCGTTCAACTGATTCATCGCCTCCTCAGCGAGTAATCGGAAGTTCCGGATGAGTTCTGCAGGCTTTGCCCATCACGGCGGGCGGCTCGGGGCCGCGCGCGTTGCCTATTCCCAGGCGCCCCAGCCGTGGATCGACCTGTCCACGGGGATCAATCCGCGGTCGTATCCGGCGCCGCGGGCGCGCGGGGTTACGCTCAACCGGCTGCCCGACACGGGTGAGCTGAGCCGGCTGGAGGCTGTTGCCGCTG
>JAXDQF010000373.1:0-18686 GCA_034668025.1 Gammaproteobacteria bacterium
GAAAAGGTGACATGAGCCTGGTCCTGCAAGGTATTGCGCTGAATGAAGAGCCTCTCAGCCAGCCGTTGATCGGTCGGTTTGATGAGCGCGGCGGCACGGTGGGCCGCTCGGACAACGCAACATTCACGCTTCCGGACCCGGAGCGGATGATCTCCCGCACCCAGGCGCAGATTCTCTACCGCGACGAGGGCTATTGGATCGAGAACGTCAGCTCGGCGAATTCTATTCTCCACAACGGCAGGCCGCTGAGCGCAGGCATGCGGGTGATTGTTCGCGATGGGGATGAAATCCGCATCGGAAGCTACACGCTGGTGGCGTCCTCCGAAAACGACGAAGCCACTTTGGCGATCCTGCGCGGGCGAACAGCGGTTATCCGGCCGCGTCCGAGCAGCTCCGCTGCATCCAGTGCGCCCAGTGCACCCCCCATCACTTCACCCGCCGTCTCTGCACCACCCATCGCCGCGCCGCCGCCCGTTATCGAAAGGCAGCTCGCGGCACCCGCGCCACTACTATCGCCCGCACCCATCGTGCCAGCGACGGCAGTAGAGCCTGATGCGTTGTGGGCAGCCTTCCAGCAGGGAGCAGGGGTTGAATTGCCGCCACCCAAAAACGGACTGACACCGGAAGTCATGGCCAACATCGGCTCCGTCCTGCAGACCGCGGTCGACGGCATCCACCGGCTCCTGTCAATGAGGGCGACCGCCAAGGATGAGATGGAGGCGGAAATGACGATGATTCAGCTGAGTGGCAACAACCCCATCAAAGTCGCTCCTGATGCGGCTATCGCTCTGCAGTTGTTGCTGCAGCCGCCTGCGCGCGGTTTTCTGTCGGGGAGGGAGGCCATCCAGGAGACCATGATTGACCTGCAGGCGCACCTGATCGGCCTGACGGCGGGTCTGCGATCCGCCCTGGAGGCCGTGTTGGATCGTTTCGATCCGGCGAAGGTCGAAGCGCAGCTGACCAAACGCTCGGTATTGCACTCTTTGATGCCCGGTCATCACCGGGCAAAACTGTGGGAGTTGTACCTCGAGCACTATCGGTCGCTGCGCGATGAGGCGCGCGAGGATTTCCAACGGCTCTTCGGCGAGGCCTTTCGTCAGGCCTACGAAGAGCAGGTTCGTATCCTGGAAGAGGCACTGGCGGCTGCGCCGTCCACTGATTCGAGCCCACGGGATCCACAGTGAAGTCCTTCGTGGTGCAGGTCGCCGTGCGAAGTTACATTGGCTCGCGCCTGGTGAACGAAGATTGCATCGCTGTTCGAGAGGAAAGAGGTTTCTGGTGTCTCGTGTTGTCCGATGGCGCCGGCGGACACGGAAACGGCGAGGTAGCTGCGCATCTCGTCGTGCAGCGCGTCATTTCAGGTTTTCGGAGCCGGCCGCCGACCGACCCCCACGATCTGTCCGAGCTGCTGCTGGACGCTCACGATGCAGTCGTCGCCGGACAAAGAGAGATGGGATCGCTCAACACCCGCTCCGCGATGCACGCTACCGTCGTAGTCCTGTTGATCGACACAACAAATGGCGTGGCCCTATGGGGCCACGTCGGCGATTCCAGGCTGTACTTATGGCGGGAAGGGACGCTGAATTCCGTTACTCGTGATGACAGCGTTCTGCAGTCGGTGCTGGACACCGGGGTAGTGGACGCCGAGCGCATCAAAAAGCTGAAGAGTCGCGGGGTCTTACTAGCGGCTCTGGGATCGGCGGAGGAAGCGCAGCCGCACGTGAGCGGCCCGTTGCAACTGCAACCGTCGGATGCCTTCCTGCTTTGCAGTGATGGTTGGTGGAGCAGCCTCGAGGCGGAGGCTCTGTCAAAGCTGTTGAGCTCAGCCGCCACTCCGGAAGGATGGCTGGACAGCATGAGCGATGTCACCAGCCAGCAGGCTGATCCGCGCCAGGACAACTACTCGGCGATTGCCTGTTGGATCGTGAGTGAGGCGGAAGCGCACGCGGCGGTGGATTGCGCGACCGAGGCTGACACTTTGTGGCCGCGTCCGGGGCCCGAACCCGTGCAGCCGAGCGGGGGCGACTAGCAAGAGCGACAAAATCATGGCGCGCAGTGTCGAAAGTAACTTTCGCTGATCGGCGACATCGTCCACAGTCTCGACAGATGTCTCCAAACACCGAAACGTTACTGCAGGCAGGCAATCATGGTGAAGAACGCCGTTATTCTTCTGAGCGTGTGGGCGGGGCTGGCCGGCTGCGCCAGCGTACGCGTCCCCGAATACCAGCATCCGGAAGTTGCGGCCAAGACTAACTGGTCGCGCCCGCCGGCCGCCGGCGTGTCAGCCAGTGACGCCATCACGCCCCAGTGGTGGGCACAGTTCGGCGATCCGTACCTGGATTCGCTGGTTGCCAAAGCCATTGCCGGCAACATCGACCTGAAGGTCCTGGCCGCGCGCACTTCGGTTGCCAACGCGCAGATCGCTGAAGCGCGTGCCGGCTCGTTGCCAACACTGGACCTTGCCACCGGTGGCAACTTTCAGAAGTCGACCGGCGCGCCGCTCGCCAAGCAGTTCGCCGTGGGCACGCAGGTCAGCTGGGACATCGATGTGTGGGGGAAGACGAAGAAGGGTGTTCAAGGACAAACGGCCGAGTTCCACGCGACCGAGGCTGACTGGCGGGCCGGCTACCTGCAGATCGTCGCCGATGTCTCCACTACCTATTTCCTGATTCTGCAACTCGATGAGCAGGTCGAGCAGCAGCAACGTGCGATCACCAAGAACGAACAGATCCTCGCCATTTACGAGACACTGCACAGCAACGGCCTCATCTCCGACACCGACGTACTGCGCCAGCGGGCGGAAAACAACCGCCTGACGAAGGATCTGCTGGAGTTGCGCCGGAGCCGCGACGTGACGGAGAACGCGCTCGCGACCCTGCTCGGTGTGCCTGCCGGAGACTTCAAGGTCCAACCTGACCGGCTGCAGCAGCGGGTGCAGGTACCTACGGTGCCCGCCGGATTGCCGCTGGAGCTGCTCGCCCGTCGCCCTGATGTTGTAGCGGCGGAATTCCGAGTGCTGGAGGCCCACGATCTGATGGGCCAGGCGCGCCTCGCGCAACTACCGTCGGTGAGTCTCACCGGCAACGGCGGGACATCGAGCCTGGCGCTGTCGGATTTATTCAAGGCGTTCACATTCGGACTGATGCCGAGCATCAATCTTCCGGCGCTCAATCCCGGCATCAAGGCGCATGCCAGGACAACCGAGGCGCAGGTCAAAGTCGCCGAAGCGGACTACCGGCGCACGGTGATCGCGGCGTACGAGGAGGTCGAGAACGCGCTGGTCAACGTGGAGGCGCATCGCCGGCAAAAGGAGCAGTTGCAGAAGCAGGTCGATCAACTACAGTTGGTATCTGCCCAGACTGAGGCGCAACTCGAGATAGGTGTTGTGTCGCAACTGGACGTGTTCGAAAACGAGCGCTCCTTGTTGAGCGCACAGGATGAGCTGCTGGCCAGCTACCAGCAGGTGTTGTCTGACACGGTTACGCTGTACAAGGCGCTCGGGGGCGGTTGGTCCGGTATGGAGGTTACGAATGCAAGTCGGTGAAAAATCAGCGTCCGCCGTCGATATTCACGCCCAGATGTGGGCGGGCCTCCGGCAGACCAATCGTCGCACGCGCAACGAAACCAACCTGACGCTGACGTTGACCCCCAAGTCGGGCGACGCGCGTCTCGACATCCTGGTGATCTCGAAATTTCCTTTCCTCGTCAGCAACGCAACGTTCTCGCGCTACAAGCGGGAACACGGTGAGGAGTTGAGCAACCTGTCGCCGCTGCACGCCTCCATCTCGCACAAGGCTGGGCTCACCTACATTGAGGATCTCGGCAGCAGCCACGGTACTTTTGTCGACGGCGTGCGCCTGCGTGAGCACGCCGTTCCGCTGCAGGATGGCGTCGTCATTGCGTTTGGCGGCAAGCACTTTGTCTATGAGGTGAGCATCAGCCGCCAGTCCGCAAGCGAGTCCGCCGAGGGCGGTGCCAGCCTTACGGTACCGGAGGCAAGCCAGCCGCAGGCGTATGACAAAACCATGTTCATGGCTGCGCCGAGCACATTCCTGCAAGTCTTCTGCGACGAAGACGAACCGAAACGCGAGGTCGCTGCACCGACCACTGCGTTGGTACCTGCTGCCACTTCAAAGGCGGTAGCAGTCGCGCGCCCCCGGCGGTTTGGAGGGGTCAGATCGCTGCTGTCGGAGCTCGCGTCGCTCGATGACGGCGGCGATCCGCGGCGCAAGTGGTGGGTAGCCGCAGCGGTTGCGAGTGTGTTGTTGACCTTCGGATTGACTGTGTATTTCTGGAATGGCACGGAGCGCGACCTGAAAGGAGCCATGGCGCGGGGCGACTATGCACGGGCCACTGGCCTTGCCGGTCAACTCCTCGAAAAGCACCCCGAGGACGGGGAGCTGGAGGCGCTCGCCACCGATGCGGCGCTGAAGGCAAACGTGCCGTCGTGGCTGAAGAAAGTCCGGGCCCGTGACTTCGCGGGAGCCCAGGGTGTTCTCACGGGCATGTCCGACATTGCCAAACGCGACACTGACCTGACACCCATGATCAGTGAGCTGCGCTGGCTGGGTGATCTGGAAAGCTCGATCAGCCGGCGCGGAGGTCCCGCGGCACCGATCCGCATCTACGCGGACGAAGACAGTGTCGAGCAACTCATCGGACGCTGGAATGAAGACACAGGCGAGCACCAGCGTGCCCTGGACCGTATCGCCTCCCATGTGCCGCAGTTCGGTGACTGGTATGCCGAGGCGCTGGCGCACCTGCGCAGATTGCAGAGTGAATCCACGGTCTACCTGCCGGTGATCGAACGGCTCAAGGCGAACATCACGACCGAGTTGGGCCGGGACAACGCGGAAGCGTTGGAACCCATACTGAAGGACGCCGAGCAGAAGTATCCCGGTCTCGGTGGGCTGACTGGCGTGCGCCAGGATCTGAAGCGGTACATCGACATCCGGCGGGAAGCCCGCACTCGCAAGACGGGGCGGTTGTTCGCGCTGGTGCGAACGGCGCACCTGGTGACCCCGCCGTTCAAACAGGGCCTGCGCGAGCTGACCGAGAGCGGCCAGTTGCCCTCCGCGAACCCCTTGCAGCAGTACGAAGCCGCCACTCGAGCCTGGAAGGCTGGCAAAACGGATGAGTCATTTGCAGGGTTGCAGAATCTGTCGAGCAGCCCCTGGGCTGAAGATGCCGGTAAGGAGTTGGAGCGTCGGCGAGGAGTAGCCGCCGGATTTGCTGCGCTGCATGCGGCGCGCACCTCGGGTGACTTTGTCGATCAGCTGCTGGCATTTCGCACCTCACTCGATTCCGAGGAAGACGTGTACTTCGTGCACGCGACCGCGCCCGACCTGAATCAACAGAAGGACACCCTGGCGGCGCGGGCTCGTGACGATATGAACCGGGCTTCCGGATTGTGGCAGGAGTATCGCAGCGGCGGCGCTATCGACGCGTCGCAGCGAGTCGAATCTTCGATCTCGGATCAATTCCGTACTCGGGCGCGCTTGTTGGCCGAGGCGAACCGGAATGTGCAGCAGGGCTACCAGATCTATTCGCAGATTGACTCGGCACGGGCCGCACAGTGGGCGCCTCTGCGCGACGAGATCGAGTCGGAGGCGGCTCAGCAGCGCAGCCGGCTGCAGGATCTGAGCAGAGTAGTTGAGCCGGAGCTGTTGCGGACCAAGTTGGCGCTGCTGGGGGATTCAGACAAATGACGCGCGTCAATCGTCTCGTTCCGCTGGCCGATGCCTTGGGAGATCACAGCTCGGAAGGGATCTCCATCCTCACTGCGGAGCCGTGGCGTGTGCTGCACGCCCTCATCTACACAATGATCACGTTGGTGCTGAGCGGGCTGGCCTGGTCGTTCATAGGACGTGCAGACGTGATAGTGACGGAGCAGGGCGCGTTGGCGCCTGCCTCGGAGGTCAGGCGTTTCTATGCGCCCATCGACGGCGAGTTGGCGAATCTCTATGTCGCCGAGGGTCAGCCGGTCACGAAGGGCGACGTGTTGGCGCGCCTCAATGCCAGGGGAGCCGTGGAGGCGGCCGGCAATGCAATGCAGGCACAATTGAAGCTCGAGAATGCCGAACGGGAGTGGCGGCAATTCCCCGAGAAGAAGGCATTGCTCGAACAAAAAGCGTCAACCCTCAGACAGGCCATGGATCTCGAGGAGCGGCAACATCAGAAGCGCACGGCGCTCGGAACGAGCAGGTTGGTGGACGAAGAGAAAGCGCAGATGGCCGAGGCGCGCACCAACGTCGAAGAGACCAGGCGGGCGCGCGATGCGGCCCAACTCGAGGCGGAGAAGTTCGAGCGTGTCTATGCGGCAGCCAGCGGAGCCGGCGTGTCACAGCTGCAGGTCGAGGCCAAGAGGAACGCCCGGCAGGCTGCCGAAAACGCCTATCGTCTCGCCCAGTCGCGCGCCGCCGAGTTGGCCGCGCGCCAGAGCCAGGAGCTCGTGCAGGCTGAAGTTCAACTCGAGAGCAGCGGCGAGCAGCTCAAAAAGCTGCGTTTGGATTACGAGGCCGCCACCAACGAGCTCGCCACCGCCGAAGAGAAGTTGCGTCTGCAACTCGAAACGGCACGGGTCGAGGCCGATGCCGCGTCCCGGATCCGTTTTGAGAATATCGACAAGGACAACTACCTGCAGATCATCGCGCCGGTCTCCGGTATCGTCACCGATCTGACTTCCACGCAGGCGGGCGACAAGGTCCAGGCCAACTCCCCGCTGGGCGGCATTGCTCCCAGCGGCACGCGGGCTGTCGTCAAAGTTGAGATTGCTGAAAGCGACCGCGCCTTCCTGCGTGAAGGCCTGCCGGTCAAGTTGAAGTTCAATGCATTCCCGTACCAGCGGTACGGGATAATCAACGGCACGCTGGAGTATGTGTCGCCGGCCACGAAGCCGGCGTCGCAAACCAAGCAGCCTGTCTACGAGGCGCGGGTCTCGCTCGAGCGCGACTACTACAAGGTCGCGGAGACGAAGTATCCACTGCGCTACGGGATGATGGCCACTGTCGAGATAGTCGTCCGCGAGCGGCGGCTGATCGATCTGGCGTTGGACCCGTTCCGGCAGGTCGGCGGCTGAGCGCCAGCACGCCGACCCTTCAAATAATAAGGAGCGAATTGAGATGACGACTATCGTAAAGATCGATGGCAAGGCAATCCAACTCGATGAGTTTGTGCGCACCTTGAAGCTGACCGGACAGTTCGAGGCTCTCCTCGAGCAATTCGTCCGCGACCGGCTGGCTGCCATGAGTGCCCGCAAGGCGGGCATCGAGGTGTCGGAGGCGGAGATCCAGGAACGCTGTGACCAGTTTCGCCGGGTGCGCGGCCTGCACCGTGCGTCCGACACCAACAGGTACCTGGATGCGATGCGCGTCAGCCTGGAGGAGTTCGAGGCATTCATCACCGACAGCCTGTACCAGGAAAAGATGCTCGCCAAGGTGTGCAGCGAGCAGGCAGCGCTTGGCTACTTCAAGCTGAACTCGCCCAAATTCGACAGCATCGAGGTGAGTCACATCGTGCTCGACTCCGAGGCGAAGGCGAAAGAGATGGTCGCGGTGCTCGGCGACGATCCCGACAGCTTCGACGAGATGGCTCGGGAGCACTCAATCGCGGACACCCGCGAGCAGGGTGGTGTGATCGGCAAGGTGTTGCGCGGATCGCTCCGGGCCGACGTCGAGGCAAAGGTATTCAACGCAACGGCTGGCGATCTGCTGGGTCCCTTCGCTTCGGGGGATCGGACGGCTTTCGAGATCTTCCTGGTGAATTCCAAGAACTCGGCGCGCCTCGACGAGGATACCGCCGTTGAAGTGCGGCGGTTGTTGCGCGAGGACTGGTTTCGTGCCCGGGCCCAGGAACACGTGATCGAAGCCAACTAGTTAATCGCATGAGTACGCAAGAAATTCAGTCGCATGTCGAGTTCCTGGCATCCGTGGAGCTGCTGTCGGCGCTGACACGGGCTGACCTCGAGCGCCTGGCGCAAAGCGCAGAGACGCGGGTGCTGGCATTCGGTGACGCCGTGTGCACTGCTGGTGAGGTCGCGACGGGCCTGCTCGTCGTCAAGTCCGGCTCAATCCGCGTGTTTGCTGCCGAAGGCGACAAGGAAAGAAGCCTGGGTGTACGTAAGAAAGGCGAGGTCGTCGGCGAGATGTCGATGCTGCGCGAATACCGGCACGAGTGGTCGGCGCGCGCCTCCGGCAAGGTCGAGCTGTTGGTCATCCCCCGTTCAGTCATTGGCCCGATACTGACCGCCAACGCCGCAGCCCGTGCCTTCGTCGCCGGCCGCGTGGCCGTCAGTACGGCCGGTGGCATGATCAATCAACTGTTCGATCTGAAGACCCAGGTCGACAAGAGTGAGTTGGAAGACCTGACGCGCAATGTCGGGGTCAAGCGGGTCGGGGCCGGAAAGGAGATTCTGAAACAGGACTCACGGGACGATCGGCGGCTGTATGTCATCCGGCAGGGCGAAGTGCGCCTCGTGCGCCACGAAGACGGCAAGGAATATCCGCTGGCGACCCTCGGTAAAGGAGAAACCTTTGGTGAAAAGTCGCTGCTGATGCGCCAGGAACAGCTCGCCACGGCGATCTCCACCCAGGACACCATTCTGCTGGTGATTCCTGAGAAGACCGCGCAGATGATCCTCGAGCGCAACCCGAAGGTCCGCGAGGCGCTGGAGGAGCGGATCCGGGTCATCGACAGGGAGCTGCAACGGCAGAAGAAGGTCGAGGAAAGACGCAAGCCCACCTCGGTCATCGATCTGGACTCCGCGCCGGGAGTGGGCAGGAACGTCATCCGGCGATTCGCATGGATCCAGCAAGCCGAGGAAATGGACTGCGGAGCGGCCTGCCTGGCGATGATCTGCAAGCACTACGGCATCGGCATGACACTGGGCAAGTTGCGCGAGCTTGCCAATGTCACAACGCAGGGTGCGACGTTGGAAAGCCTTGCGCGGACCGGGGAATCCATCGGCTTTACCACCCGCGGCATGCAGTGTTCGTTCGAAGCGCTACGCGGGTTCGAGCTTCCTTTCATTGTGCACTGGGAGGGGTACCACTACATCGTCGCGTACGGGGTATCGAGCACGCATGTCTGGGTTGCGGACCCGGCGGTTGGATTCCGGAAGTTCAGCGTCCAGGAATTCGAGAAAGGTTGGAACGGTTTGTGTCTGACCTTCACCAAGCGCCAGGAAATGGCCCAGGTCGGGACGTCACAGTCACCGTGGGTGCGTTTCGCCCGGTATCTGCTTCCCCACAGGAGAATCCTGCTGCACCTGTTCCTGGCGACCTTCGTGATCCAGATGCTCGGCATCGTGCCGCCGATGATCATCCAGAACATCCTGGACGGGGTCATCGTCCACCAGAATGTGAACCTGCTGCATCTGTTGATTGTCGGCCTGATCATTTCGAACCTGTTCACACAGATCACCGCCACAATCCGGGCCATGCTCGGTAACTTCATGGTGCGCAAGCTGGACTTCACGATGATGTCGCAGTTCTTCCGGCACACCCTGTCGCTGCCCTATTCGTTCTTCGCCAAGCGCAAGACGGGCGACATTTTCGCGCGCTTCCAGGAAAACCAGACGATCCGGGCCTTCCTGACCGAGTCGACCATCAGCACGCTGCTCAACCTGTTGATGATCTTCATCTACTTCAGCGTGCTGTTCCTCTACAACGTCAAGCTGACTCTGTTGCTCATCGCCTTCGTCATACCGATCCTGGCATTGACCGTGATCGTGACGCCACGGGTCAAGAAGTTCGCACGCGAAGTGTTTGGCGCGATGACCGATGCGAAGTCGTACCTGATGGAAGCGCTCGGCGGAGCTGAAACCGTCAAGGGCATGGGCATCGAGCGCCCGGTGCGGCTGAAGTGGGAGACCAAGTACGCGAAGGCGCTCGAGGTCCAGTTCCGCTCGTCGTCGTTCAACATCTCGGTTGGCTTCGTCGGCCAACTGCTCAACGCCGCCACTACGATCGCGATTCTGTGGGTCGGCGCCGATCTGGTGCTCAACCGGGAGCTCACCATCGGCCAGCTCATCGCCTTCAATGCCCTGATGGGCAGCGTACTGGCGCCGCTGATGGGCTTGGTGGGCTTATGGAGCCTGGCGAATGATGCTTCCGTTGCGATGGAGCGTCTCGGTGACGTCCTCGAGCTCGAGCCGGAGCAGAAGCCCGAGGATCTTGCCTCGCGGGTGGCGATTCCCGAGCTGCAGGGCGACGTCAGCTTCCAGTCCGTTTACTTCCGCTACGGCGGCGAGGACACGCCGTACGTCCTCGAAAACATCAGCCTCGACATCAAACCCGGGGAGTTGGTCGCGATCGTGGGCCGCAGCGGTTCGGGAAAAACGACGCTGGCGAAACTGCTGGTCGGGTTCTATCCGCCCAGCGAGGGCAGACTGAGCATCGACGGCTACGACATCAGCGTGATCGACAAGGAGTATTACCGCGCGCAGATCGGCTATGTCATGCAGACCAACCTGCTGTTCTCCGGGACCATTGCGGAGAACATCGCCGGCGGCAGCGACGAGCCCGACCGGCGGCGCATCGAGGAAGTCGCCAAAAAGGCCGACGCCCATGGATTCATCAGCAAGATGCCGCTGGGTTATCAGCAGATCGTCGGCGAGCGGGGCATGGGCCTCTCGGGCGGACAGATCCAGCGCCTGTGCATTGCCCGGGCACTGTACCGGGAACCTCGTCTGCTGGTGTTTGATGAGGCGACGTCCGCGCTCGACTCGCAGTCCGAGAGCGAGATCATTGCCAACATGAACGACATCCTGAAAGGGCGCACCGCCGTGGTCATTGCGCATCGCCTGAGCACCATCATGCGCGCCGACAAGATTCTCGTGCTGTATGAGGGCAAGATCATCGAGCAGGGCAAACATGACGAGCTCGTCGACCGCCGCGGCATGTACTACGAGCTGGTGCAGAAGCAGTTGAACGCCGCATGAAAATACTCGACCAGGATGCCGGCGCCAGCTCGGCCGTCTCGTACGCGGGACTCATCGAGAAGATCGAGATACTCCGTTCCACACTGCGCTGGACTTCCAAGCTCGAGCGGCCGGAAATCGAAAAGCTGCTGCGGCAGGCGGGTGCCTTGCGGGATGAGGTCATGCAACTCTCGCACAAGGAGCGCTTCGTCAACGCCGCTGCCGCCGAGCCCACTCGCAGCGATCTATCGCGGCGCGAGCGGCGCAAGGCGTTGATCGATCGGAGCTTCATCTTCGAAGGCGCGTTCGGCGACAACCCCAAGCTGCTCGAAGCGCTGGAAACGGCGGAGAAGGCCGCGCCCACGGGCCTGCCGGTCCTGATCGACGGTGAAAGTGGCACCGGCAAGGAGCTGATGGCCAAGGTCATCCACGCCAACGGCGACCGCTCGCAACGGCCGTTCGTGTCCGTCAACTGCGGCGCGATTCCCGACAATCTGCTGGAGTCCGAGCTGTTCGGGCATTGCAAGGGCGCCTTTACGGGCGCGGTCAGCGACCGCAAGGGCAAGTTCGAAACCGCCCATACCGGCACGATCTTTCTGGATGAGATCGGCGAGCTGCCGCTCGCAGGGCAGGTGAAGCTGTTGCGCGTACTGGAGGCTCACGAAATCCAGAGAGTGGGGTCCGACCAGCCGATCCGCGTCGATACGCGCGTGGTCGCCGCGACCAACCGCAATCTGCGCAAAATGAGCCAGGAGGGCCGGTTCCGGGAGGACCTGTTCTACCGGCTCGGCGTGATCCACGTGACACTGCCGCCCCTGCGGGAACGCAAGGACGAGATTCCGTTGTTGATTCAATTCTTCGGGGATGAAGCCGCAGAGGTGCTCAAGCGTCGCCCGATCGACATGAGTCGACAGTTGCGCGCATTCCTGCTCGACTACGCTTACCCGGGTAACATTCGCGAGCTGCGCAACATCATCTACCGGCTATCGTGCCTCGCGGGGCAGATGGCCGATATGGAGCATCTGCCCGTCGACATCCGGCCTGCGGGACAGACGAAACCGACAGTGAATGCGGAATCGGCTGATGAGACGCCGTCGCTGAGCGGGGATGCGTTGAGCGAGGCCAAGCGTTCGGCAAGCGATTCGGCTGAGCGCGAGTTTCTGGAGCGCGGGCTGCAGGAAGTGGGCGGCGTCGTGGTCGAGTTGGCGAAGCGGTGCAACATGAATCGATCGCACCTGCAGGTCCTGCTGAAAAAGCATGGCATCCGTTCCAGGGAGTTTCGCGCGTCCGCGCGCCCCGACAAGCCGGTCTAAACCGGTCAGCGGCCCTCAGCCGTGCGGCAGCATGGTGGCGATGTTCACCGGCATTGCATTCTGGGCGGCGCCTACGTTGATTGCGGCGCCCGCAGCGGAATTGTTGACGTTGATGTTGGCCGTCTGCAGGGTCAGATTATCGGCGATGTAGTTGATCTGATAGAAGTTGATGGTCGGCATGACCGAGGCGGTCGGGGGCTGGTAAGGCAGGAAGGCGTACATGACCCAATCGCCGAGGCCTGCGCCGCGGATGGCGGACATCGCCTTGTAGTCCAAGGCGCGGCTGATGGGCAGATCGGTGATGGTGGTCATGAGTGCAATCCTGATTATCTGGCTGGGCTATTCGAAAGGTAGGGCCCGTAAAAGGCCCCACCTTAGGTCAGCATAACTTACCGCAATCCCTGAACCGTACCCAGGAAGGCGGCGAACTTGTCGCCCGAGGTCTGCTCGGTCGAGGTGCTCGCACTCTGGCTGGGGTCGATGTGGATGAAGGTGTTGCCAGCGGAGCCGGCACCGTAGCCGACGGCGATCGGGGCATCGATTCCCAACGCCTGCAGGGTGGTGGAGACGGCCGAGTTGCCGTTGTCGCCGCCGCGAACGGCGGTCATGGTCTGCGCGTCGAGGTCTTTGCTGAGGTTTTCGATCTTCATTTGAGCTCTCCAGGAAGGATTGTTGACAGGCTGTTAGAAGCAGTAGGGCAGGCCGGCGATGTAGCTGTCGCCCGAGAACTGCTCGTTCCAGATCTTCGCGCGTTGCGTGCTGTCGACGGACACGTTGGTGTTCGACGGGCCGCCCGACAGGACGCCAACCGGAACCGTCAGGTTCGTGACCTGGCCGATCGTGTTGACAGCGGAATTGCCGTCGTTGCCGCCGTGCACTGCGCTCAGGGCCTTCGCGTCGAGGTCTTTGCGCAGGTTTTCGATCTTCATGATGATTCTCCAGATGTTTGAAAGTGAGTGAGTTGGTTTAAAAAGTTTTGAGCCGGTGCTCGCTGATCTATATTGCAGGGCGCGTGCCAGCGATGCCCGCGTCCTGCTGGTTTCGCGTAAGTTGTTGAAATCACGTTGATTGTTGTCCCGCATGCGGGTGGCGATGAGCTGCGAGCGGCCTGCGACTGACGGGTGCCGGCCAACAGTGTGCGGTAGCTGTGTTGGGTTTCTCGCGACATCGCGCGACACCCCGCGGCTCGCAGTTCCTGGGGCCGCGCGGAGTGTTGGCCTGCGAGGCCGGACACGCAAAAAAATAGACCCGGTAAGCGCTCCTCGCTCACCGGGTCAACTCGGGGGTAGTCGAGATCAGGACGTCGTCGGGATCAGAGCGCTTTAACCGTGCCCAGGAAGGCGGCGAACTTGTCGCCCGAGGTCTGCTCGGTCGAGGTGCTCGCGTCCTGGCTCGGGTCGATGTGGATGAAGGTGTTGCCCGCGGAGCCGGCACCCAGGCCGACGGCGATCGGCGCATCGATTCCCATCGCCTGGAGGGTGGTCGAGACGGCCGAATTGCCGTTGTCGCCGCCGCGCACTTCGGTCATTTCCTTGGTATCGAGGTCCTTGGTCAGGTTTTCGATCTGCATGTGAAGTTCTCCTGCAAGAAAGTTAAAAGGTGACAGCGAGTCAGCGCGTGAAGCCGGGCAGCAGGGCTTCGAAGGAATCGCCCGCTTCCTGCTCGTTCCAGATCTTCGCGTTCTGCGTGCTGTCGACGGACACGCTCGTATTGGTCGGGCCACCCGACAACACGCCAACCGGTACCGTCAGGTTCGTCAGCTGGCCGATGGTGTTGACGGCCGAGTTGCCGTTCTCACCGCCGCGTACTTCGGTCATTTCCTTGGTGTCGAGGTCTTTGTTCAGGTTTTCGATCTGCATTTGAATTCTCCTGGTGGGTTGAATCAATCGTGAGCTGATGGATCTGAGCCTACGCATCTATTGCTTGCCTGACAGGTGCCGAAAGTCATACGGCTTGCCTGTCAGTTAGTTGCGCGGTGGCCCAAGGGACGAGCGCCTCCTGCGTCAGGAAGCGACCGTCACTTGTCCGCCGACAGGGCATACGGGCCGCCCTCAGCAGGAGCGGGTCACTGCGCGCAACACGCTCGTGCGATCCTGTTACTACAGATAACGTGAAACGGACGCGGAATCGGTCGTGACGAAAGTCACAGGGAAGGGGCCGATGACGGCCCCTTCCCAGGTCAGCACAACTTACCGCAATCCCTGAACCGTACCCAGGAAGGCGGCGAACTTGTCGCCCGAGGTCTGCTCGGTCGAGGTGCTCGCGTCCTGGCTCGGGTCGATGTGGATGAAGGTGTTGCCCGCGGAGCCCGCACCGTAGCCGATGGCGATCGGCGCAATGATTCCGAGCTGCTGCAGGGTGGTCGAGACGGCCGAGTTGCCGTTGTCACCGCCGCGAACGGCGGTCATGGCCTGCGCGTCGAGCTCTTTGCTGAGGTTTTCGATCTTCATTTGAGATCTCCAGTAAGGTTTGTTGAGAGGGTGTTAGAAGTAGTAGGGCAGGCCGGCGATGAAGGTGTCGCCCGAGAACTGCTCGTTCCAGATCTTCGCGTTCTGCGTGCTGTCGACATGCACGCTGGTGTTCGACGGGCCGCCCGACAGGACGCTGACCGGTACCGTCAGGTTCGTCACCTGGCCGATCGTGTTGACAGCGGAATTGCCGTTGTCACCGCCGCGTACCGCGGTCATGGCCGTGGTGTCGAGGTCTTTGCTGAGGTTTTCGATTTTCATGGTCATTCTCCAGATGTTTGAAAGTGAAAGATGAGGGTTTAAAAGTTTTTGAGCCGGTGCTCGCTGATCTATATTGCAGGGGGCGTGCCAGGGGCGTCGGCGGCGTGCCGGTTTCGTCTAAGTGATTGAAATGATTTTGTTTGTTGTGAAGCGTGTTGATGCAGTGGAGTCGCGGGCGACATGCAACTGATGGGTGCCGGCCAACAGCACGCGGGTGCGTGTGTTGGGTTACCGGCGACACCCGGCGATAGTCGAGGCGTTGGGAGTGGTTCGACCGTGGGACGTTGTCAGTGGCGGGGCGCTTCCGCGCTGGCGCGAGATGTGAGGTGAGCGTGTATGGTTGCCGTGCAGCGTGACGGTCGTCTTCCGGCGCGGCGCGGCGCGCGGGATGAACTACCAGCGCGAATGGCGCATTACCAGGTGCACACTGGCACACGCGGATTGCCACGGCGCTCCGCGTGATTGCATTGCACTATCGCGGCCCGCTGGCAGGGGGCTCGTGAGGTGGGGTGGGGTGGGCGAGGGCGCCCCCTGCCAGCATCAAGTATGAGGCATCAGTTAGAAGCGGGGCAGCAGGGCGAAATAGGAGTCGCCGGCGTTCTGCTCGTTCCAGATGCTCGCGTTCTGCGTGCTGTCGACGTTCACGCTGGTGTTTGCCGGGCCCTTGGAGAGGACGCCGACCGGTACGCACAGGTTCGTCACCTGGCAGATCGTGTTCGTGGCCGAATTGCCGTTATCGCCGCCGCGCACTGCGGCCATGGCCTTGCTGTCGAGATCTTTGCTCAGCTCCAGGTCCTGGATCAGCAGCATGTCAGTTCTCCGAAAGTGAAAGTGAGTGGAATTCAGTTCGGGTTGCGGTATCGGTCCGCCAGCGATGCTCGCGGGGTGTTGCCGGCAGAGGGTCGTTTCGAACCCCCTGCCAGCATTACTGACAGTTAGGACAAGGAGGGGAACAGCGCGAGGAACGAGTCGCCTGCGTTCTGCTCGTTGTAGATCTTCGCGTTCTGCGTGCTGTCGACATGCACATTGGTGTTCGACGGGCCAGCGGACAACACGCCCACCGGTACGCACAGGTTCGTCAACTGGCCGATTGTGTTGACAGCGGAATTGCCGGCGTCGCCGCCGTGCACAGCAGTCATGGCCTGGGTGTCGAGGTCCTGGCTGAGGTTTTCGATCTTCATGGTCATTCTCCAGATGTTGAAAGTGAAATGAGAGGGTTTAAAAGTTTTTGAGCCGTTGCTCGCTGATCTACAGTGCAGGGGGCGTGCCAGGGCCCGCGCCGCCGGCCTGATAATTTTCAAGTGCTTGAAAATGCGAGATATAGTGTCGGTGTCGAGCTCGCGGCATGGGTAGCGGACTGCCGGTGACTGACGGGTGGCGGCCAACAGTGCGCGCGCCGTGTTGGTCTGCCGGCAACATTCGAATGCATCAGGCAGCGAGCCGCGCAGCGCAGCGCGTTGCTCGCGATCACAGCCCCGGTCACGAGCACTTCCGTGCCCGGGTGCACATCGCCTATAGTTCGAGGCACGGAGGTACCCATGGCTCGCATCACGATCAAAGACCTGCAACAGAGTGATGATCTCGACCGCGAAGCGATGCGATCGATCGTAGGCGGCTCACGGAAAGGGTCGCGACCGGTCGCGATGAATCCGGCATTGGCCAATACTGGCCGTGTGGTCGACTATCCGGCGGGTTTCGGCCTGGGCCCAAACGGGCTCCCGACAAAGTCCAAGCGGACAGCCGAGTAGGCGCCGCCCTTCGCATTCATAACCTTCGGCTACGCTTCGGTGGTCGTTCCGGACTGCCCGGCGTTGGACCACACTCCTGAGCATTGCGGGATGCCCCATACGCCCGCAACGAAGGCAAGGGGGCTCATTGAGCCCCCCCACCTTTGTCGGCAACTTACAGGTCTATCAGCGACTTACGCTTCGCGTTTGACCTCGCCCAGGAAGGCCGCGAACTTGTCGCCCGAGGTCTGCTCGGTCGAGGTGCTCGCGTTCTGGCTGGGGTCGATATTCACGAAGGTGTTGCCTGCGGAGCCAGCACCATAGCCGACGCCGATCGGCGCATCGATTCCCAACGCCTGGAGGGTGGTCGAGACGGCCGAGTTGCCGTTGTCGCCGCCGCGCACCTCAGTCATCTCCTTTTTGTCGAGGTCCTTGTTGAGGTTTTCGATTTGCATGTGAGTTCTCCGAAGGTATGGCTGACGGTTCAGTTAGCGGACGACTGGCAGAATCGCGGCGAAGGCATCGCCGGCTTCCTGCTCGTTGAACACTTTCGCGTACTGGCTGCTGTCAACGGACACGTTCGTGTTCGACGGGCCGCCCGACAGGACGCCAACCGGCACCGTCAGGTTCGTCGCCTGGCCGATGGTGTTGACGGCTGAGTTGCCGGCGTCACCGCCACGCACTTCGGACAGTTCCTTGGCGTCGAGGTCTTTCTTCAGGTTTTCGATCTGCATTTGGGTTCTCCAGTAGTTCGAGTTATCGATGTTGAGTTGTATAGACGTTTGAGCATCCGCTCGCCGATCCATGGTGCACAGGTCGTGCCAGCTGCGCTCACTGCAGAAGCTAAAGGCGCGCCAAGTGCTGAAAAACTAGGCAAAAAGAGCTGCACTGAGCCTGCGCGACGGGTTGTCCTCGGTAGTTGGATTGATGGGCGTCAGGCAACAGGTGCAGGCAATCTGTTGGTCTGGCGGCGACACTCGGCACAGCGAAGGCGCGATTGCACGACCTATATAACGGGTTGTGGCGGAGCGCTTCAAATCATGTTGCGGTTGCATCGACCCGGGGAGCGAAGATCACAACTTCCGGCTCTCGAGAACGTGACGGGACGCGCGCGAAATTCCTGTGGGCAACGGCTGTTGGGTCGAATGGTCGACGTTCCGAACGGCGTCGGGATGTTCCGATGTCCGGTGAGGATGGCGCAGGGGTCGTCGGATGCGCGGGTCAGTGCAGGACTGGCAACCGCAAGGCCCGACCATGCTCGCGAAATCCCAGAACAATGAGCGCGCGAGCGGCGATGAATGTCTTGCGGTTGCCAGTGGCCATGGGTGTGATCTTACTCATCCGCGCGTGGTCCGATAGATGTCGAAAGTCATGTGGGTGTTTGTGACCTTTGGCACTGCGTGAGATGTCACGGGACAAGTAGCTTTGAAGCATGAACACCAACAGCCGCAAGGACATCTCCCGCCGCTCGCGAGCTCACTGCTCATCGAGATGTTGGTATGGTAGCTTGGTACGATCGCTCGATGCATGTGCATACGCTCGCGGTCGCGACCAACGGCGAAAAAAACACTGACAGGACACTATCCGCGCCGCTCGTTTGCTGTGCGCTCGGGAGCCTGCGAGGAGGCAATCGGTGCCGGGCTCACCGTCGTAGCATTCGTCGCGGCGCTTCTGCCGTGATTGGAGCGTTGAATTGGCAATGGCTGGCGGGTAGTTGCTGCGAAGGAAGCTGCGCAGACCGGGCTGATCGAACGTTTTTAGCGGCGGAATGGGGCCGGGGAGGGGTTCGCCGCTCTTCGATGAGCAGCCAGCTCGAACGAATGGACTACTCGAACCGTACAGTCAAACCAGCCTCCGGGCCGGCATAGTCGCGCGGAGCTTCCTGCGAGGCGCAGCTGTCGGGCCTGACCCTTTCAATCATGCCCAGATCGCGATTAGCCACCACCGCCCTGACCATCTTGTGAGAAGCCCGTACCGCGGATTCAATTTCCGCCTGGTG
>JAXDQF010000374.1:0-4689 GCA_034668025.1 Gammaproteobacteria bacterium
CCCAGGAAGGGTGCCAGCGGAACCTCCCAGGAACGCTTTCCATCTTTGGAGGTTGTGCGTGCCACACCGCGCTTTGCATCTACGTCATAGC
This sequence comes from Gammaproteobacteria bacterium, assembly GCA_034668025.1. Classification (GTDB taxonomy): domain Bacteria; phylum Pseudomonadota; class Gammaproteobacteria; order Steroidobacterales; family Steroidobacteraceae; genus 13-2-20CM-66-19. The sequence goes on from JAXDQF010000374.1 coordinate 92, forward strand.
GCCAGGTCGTCTCCGCCAATTCGGGGCCGAGGAGCGCCGTGCGGTCATTGCCGACCATGATTCCAAAGCCGGGAATGAACGTGGAAATCGCGTAGTTTCGCGCTGGCTCCAGCTTCAGGATTTGAATTGCGAGCGTATCGCCGGGCTGCGCGCCTTCGACAAAGAAGGGGCCTGTTTGCGGATTGTCGTGCCCGGGCACGGTGACCTTGGAGACGAGATCGGCTGGCGTCTTGATGGTGCCGTCGAAGCAGTCTTCGGTCCAGGTGATGATGCGCGTGCCTGACTGAATTCGATGGCGGGGGGCTACGCCGCCAAATGTGTATGCCAACTCTTCGTGCTTTGGCGTCCACCTGAGGACCGGCCCGTCGGGTGTCGCCAACCCAGTGGCCACCGCCGCTTTTGCCGGTGAGGCCACAGCCGGGGTATTGGCCGCCGCGGCGGACACCGTCTGCTGGAAGGACTTCCGGAGCGTCAGCGCGCCCATGAGGCCCATTGACGACCGGGCAATAAACCGTCGGCGTGTGTTCATGTTGTTTGATCCTAGTGAGCCGCACCGGCCTGCGCCGCTTCCTTTGCCTTGGCATCGCTGACCATGGTCCGCACATCGGCGAGCAGCTTCTTCGCGTCGTAGATGATCCCGTCGTGGATGGTCCACCGTACGCCACCGACACGCTCAACTTTTCCTGTCGCGTCATTGAGCCGCTGCGCCCCGGTGCCGTACAACACCTTGAAATTCGCCAACGGGTTTTCCGATACGATCACCAGGTCCGCAGTCTTATTGGCTTCGACCGACCCGATCCGGTCCGCCACGTACATGCCGGTCCCGTCAATCAATGTGGCACCGCGGACTACCAGGCGCTTGTAAGGACCGAGCCCTTCGTCAGGCCGTCGGTTGGGCGCCGACGCAGGCGCCTTAACGGTGGTGCTTGCGCTGGCCTCGTACATCTCCTCCCCGGGCGCGGGATGGGTCGCTTCCGCGCCGAGCGCAGCGAAGGAAAGGCTGGCCGCAAGGACGACGAGCAGCGTGACGGTCTTCTTTTTCATGGCTCACCAGGCAATTTGTGCCCCTTCCGGAATCCCTCGTATCAGTAGAACCGCAGCTTCCCAAGCGCGCGACTCGAGCCGCATAGGCCTGGTCCTTGTCGGTGCCAGACCGTAGGTCGAAAACTGACGAAAACCAGTAGCTCGATAAGAGCACATTGTGGTCGATCGAGTCCGGTGATGGCTACCCATGTCTGATCTGGACCTGTTAGTGCGGCGAAGGCTGCACGAGTAATTGTTCGGCGAACGCCGGGCCTGTAATGGGCACGGATAGGGGCTGAAAAGATCGCCCACGCGAAAGCGGGCTGACTTCCAGCGGGTGGCCGATCGCTAGAGGATCGGTGATTGTCCGGCCCCCATGGGAGATGTACCATCCTGCCTCAGGATGCGTACCTCTGCGATGGGGTTTTCATCGGCGCGGGTGTAGCTCAATGGTAGAGCTCTTGGTTCCCAACCAAGTGACGAGGGTTCGATTCCCTTCACCCGCTCCACTGAGTTATGCAAAACCTCAAAAAAGAAGAGTTTTGCACTTTCCGTCGTCCAGCGACGTCCACTGAAAGCTGCCCACAGCTGACGCTTTTTAGTCCTTTTAGCCCCCTTTTTGATGGCCCGTCTACTGGATTATGGGTTGGCGGCACCGTATGGGCGTCGAAGTTCTAAATTACTCTTCGAGCTCGAGCTAGCGCAGCCACTCGACAAACCCTTCGTCCTGAATCTGGTAGTGCCCGTATTCGAGTTTCAACACGAGCTCCTCCTTCTGCAGGCGACGAAGCGTGTTTTTTGGTGTGTCGAGTGGAGCCGGCTTTCCCAGACCCAACTCTTCTCCCAAACGCTTGCGGGCAGTAAGTGAGTGAAGGTCGGTCACACCCTGGGCTAGGGCTTGCAGAATTGCCTGATCGGCAGGCAGTAGCCGGCCCCAAGTGGCGCTATACGCTGAATTGTTGAATACATGTGCGAGCGCATCATCCGGTGCCGCACGTGTTCCCAACTCCGCGTAGGTGAGATAACGCTGTAAATGGCAGCGAAAGAACTCTGGTGTGCGCTTCAAAGATTCGAATGCGCGTACGGCTTCTCGTTCAGAACGAGGTACCGCGATAGCTGGTTTACTTTACGCACCATAGCGGTAATCACCAGCTGGTAAGAGTCGCACCAGGATGTGCCAACCTCGAAAATGACGACCGTTCTGTGGTTTGGCTCAGTGCGCGCCAGTGGAGTGGCCACACAAAGCGCTCGCTATGTAACAATCAATGATGCATTTTGCGAAACGCATGGGCACCAAATGTTTCGGACTTCGATCCGCTTTTATGCGTCCCGGAACGCATGCTCCGGAGGAAAACGCGTTCTCGAGCGGTCATCGAAAAATGAGCGCCCGGATGACGCATGAAGCAGAATGGCGCTTGTTCAATATAGACTCCCTAGCCGCAGAGCTGGCGGGAGACCAAAGCGCGGCAACGATCGACCTGTTTGTTGCATCCCTGGCGTTCAAGAATTTCGACTTCGTTACAAAGCGCCTTCCTTTCCTTGTTGAATGCTCCACGTGATCCTTTCACCTGGTTGCAACTCGTCGATTCCGCCTCCGAACGTTATTGGATTCGCGACGTAGCCGAAGGCATTGCCGTCTACGCCGCGACCGACCACTGCGGCTGCATCCGGACTTATCGTTTCAACGTGAATCACGCGGCGCGTGCTCAGCAGTGTGGTCGAAAATGGGTAAGCCTGCCAAGCGAGCAGGCGTTGCATACCAAGTTGGACACGCCAGCCTCTCGGACTGTCTTCGACTCTTGGCACTATTGGCATAGCCAATCGACTGAGTTGGCGACGACGCGGGCCGAGGGTCGGTTCAACAACACAGTGGTTAGTCAGTCACTCATTTTTTCTTCGAGCGGACATGGTTGCGTTGCCTGCGCTGCACCGGCCGTCGCGCACGCAAGTACAACCGTGGGTGTGACATCGGTCGATGCGACGCTCCTTCAGCTTCCTCTATGCGGTGTTCATCTCGAGGCAGCCCGCGCGGCGTTTCTGGCGAGAATGTTCGCAATGTCAATCGACATACCGGGACTGATTCGCAGCGACTCTATTCCTGACGAAATAATCCCAACTGTCCATCAGATCGTGGCTAACGAGCTCGGTGGCACGGCCGGCTCGGTCGAAAAGCGCAACAATGGGTAGAACATCAAGATCGACCTCGCCGGCGGTTGGCCTTTTCTCCTGATCATGAACATTCGAGACCGGACCGAAGAAATGATGTTCAGTCGCCGAGCTTTCTGTACGGAATGCCACTTCTCGATCTAAAGAGGCTACGCGATGTTGGTGATCAACACCGCGCCCGTTTTAATTCGGGACTTTGAGCCCACAATCTAGTCTTTCCAGCTTCAGGAACTGGAAAAAAGTTCATAGGCTTTAGTAGCCGGTTGCTGTTCCCATCACCCGCTCCAGATCATAGACGACCTTAGCTCGCAACGGCGAGTCGGGACGGCGGTTCATCTTGTCGGCGGCATCGGCCGGGGTGTATGCCGGTACCCGCTCCGCGGATGCGGGATCCCATGTTTCACCACTAGCGTAACGCTATGCAGGTTGTGGATATCTCGAAGCGGATCGGCACTCAACACCACGAAATTCGCGATACGACCTTCAGCGAGGAGTCCAACGGAGTTCTGCTCGCCGATGGTTCGCGCGCTAACTACTGTCGCGGCACGCAGGGCATCTACCGTTGTCATACCGACATCGCGTACCAGGCGTTCGATTTCAGCCAGTAACGCGCTGTCGGAATCCTTCCAGTCTGGAGGGTCATCATCAGTACCAGCGGCAATAGGAATACCCTGTCGATACGCCTCGCGCGCCAGCTGCGGCGCCAGAAACGACGGCCAGTTCTTGAATGGGTAGCGAAATCCGACGTCGAGCGTGGCATCCAGGATGATGGACCGTTTTTTCATCTCGGATAAAACTGACTCTTCGGCCGGCGTCATATGCCATTGGCTATGATCCGTCTGCATTGCTTTTTCGAAGCTTCCGGGAAATGGGATGTCTGATTCGAAGGCGATAAAATCCGCATGACTCATCACATCGACTCCCGCGTCAACGACATCACTCGGGCGGGCAGGGAAAATCGCCGCGTGAGACCAAACGAGCATGTTTTGTCGGTGAGCTTCGGCGGTGATGGCTTTGATCAACGATGCGGGCATGTCGGCGTACAGTTTGATCGCTGTCGCGCCGGTGCCTTTTGCTTCGGCGACGGCTTGCCTGAGATCCGTGTTCGGAGTGATTGCCTGCATCCAGGGCGCCTTGCCCGGCTCGATGCCGCGCGATGCGGCGTGGCTCCGCGGATCGGTGAAGAATGACTCACCCGCGAACAACGCCGCATAGTAAACATCTGGCGCAACGATCTCGTCCTGGGATGCCTCTCGCTTCAACTCGGCGATCAAGCGAACATCCCCGGCCATGTCACGCACCATTGTGACTCCGCTGTACAGTTCCCGGCGGAGGTATGCGCGCGCGTCGCGCGGCACGGCGAGCGTTGCCAGGTGCACGTGCGAATTGATTAGACCTGGGATGATGTA
>JAXDQF010000375.1:0-5869 GCA_034668025.1 Gammaproteobacteria bacterium
GCAGCGACGCTGCGGACCGAGGGTAGCGGATCCCCTTCCTTGAGGGCACCTTCCAGAATCATTGCCACCACTCGGTCCCGCAGTTGCCGATAAATCGGCACGCTGTCATCCCACTGCGGATCCATTAATGCTCCGGGGCTCATAGCCGTAACGGCAGATTAGCCGACTAATCTACCAAAACAGCCGGCTGAGACTGGCCGAACCACACGTGGCGCTGCTGGATCGTCAGCTTGGCCATCGCTGCTACGGGGGTCGCGCCAGGCGCTGCCGAGGTTGACTGTACAAAACTCCAGCTCATCACCGCGGTGATCGCCAGGGCACCCATTCCGCAAGCAAATGCTTTCAGGCTGGCATTCAAAGCGTTCATGGTCGTTCTCCTTCGGTTCAGACGTCGCGATTTGCGGTATGCATTTCGTCGTCGTCTTGGTGTTGTATATGACTACATCACTACCATAGTGTCAAGGCCGATCACCAAACAATTTCAAGGGGGGATAGCTCAAGCTTTGGCATGGCTTTGCACTTATGTCTCGCTGGCTTGGAGGGAGTCAGTGGGGAAAAGGTTGGAATGGGGTGGGAGTGCACTAGGGGACCAGCCCTCTAGTTGGCGATTGGGGGCGTGGGGCCATGAGGTATGGGCGTGTGCTGGGAGCCTGGGGTGGAGGCCATAGGAGGGAGGTCTGCTGGGGGGTTGGGGCTCGTCCTAGCGAAGGAGGGGCTTAGGCCGAGGAGGCCGGAGGAGTGACGGTTTGTTGGGTGTGCTGGCGTGGCCTGCGACGCGGCACGCGCGTAGAGTTACGGGTGATGAGCACAGATGACGATGGCGAGCTCATGCTGCGGTACGCGCGCGGCGACATGCGCGCTTTTGAGACTCTTTATCGGCGCCACAAGAGCGCCTTGTATCGCTATCTCGCGCGGCAGACACGTAACACGGAGACCGCCAACGATCTGTTCCAGGAGGCCTGGAGCAAAGTCATCGTGAGCCGTGAGCGATACGAGCCACGGGCGCAATTCCGAACGTTTTTATTTCGAATTGCGCACAACTGCTTTATCGACCACTGCCGGCGCGCGTCTGTGCGTAACGAATCCAACGGCGCAGAGGATGGTTGGGAAAGCATGTTGCCCGGCTCTGAACAAGACCGACCTGACACGCGCGCGGAGCAGGCGCAATTGACCGCCCGGTATCGCGCGGCTCTCGCCACGCTGCCGGCAGAGCAGCGCGATGTTTTCCTTTTGTACGAATCCGGGCTGTCGCTCGACGAGGTTGCGGCCATCAGCGCTGTTGGTCCGGAAACTGCGAAGAGCCGCCTCCGCTATGCCGTAGCGAAACTACGTGCCACTCTCGCGCCGGTGGCGGAGACGTTTTCGCCTGCTGTTGGAGTGATTCAGGAGCCAGGGCTATGACCAATCCTGAGCATGACGAAGCTTTCGAGGCTTATTTGAAGCGGCGTTCGGTGTTGCCTCACGCGGTTGATGACAGACCCGAGCCGCCTGCGGCGCTCGATCAGGTTGTGCTGAACGAGGCGCGCGATGCAATCAGAACGCGGAGTGGTCCCACGCTCGCGGCTGTGGCCGGACCTGCGGCTGCTGCCTCCGCTGCTACCGCCCCGCCACCCGCCACCAACGGAGCTGGGCCCGCGCAAGCGCCAGCGAGAAAGCAGAATGACCGCGCGCCGCGGTGGGCTGTGCCGGTGGCGCTGGCGGCAACCATATTGTTGTGTTTGTCGGTCGTGATGAATATCAGTCTCAACACGAATCGACCTGGCCCGAACCTACAGCGTGCGACGGCCGCACGCGCCGATTTGAAGGCAAGTGCCACTGCCGACGCGCGCGGTAACGGGGGCACCGTCAACTACAGCGAGCGCCGCGAAAGCGTGTCGGGTGACATTCCGTCGGATGAGGTAATCCTTCCGGAAGCAAAGGTCGCAGGCTTGCCGGCGCCCCATGCGCCGGCGCAGGCGGAGTCGGCTCTGGCGGCACCACCCCCCGCGGAAACACCCGCGGCACCGGCGCCCGCCGACGAGGAACCGCGGGTTGCTGCCAAGTCCGCGGCGGACAAGGCGGTGCTGTTTGCGAAGCGGGCCGGTACCTCAGCTCCTGGGTCGGCGCCGGCTACCGCCCCGTATCCGGCGGCGCCCGCGCGGCCCGGCACGCCAGCGACGTCGGGCACCCTCGGTGAGATCAACTCCGCCGCCGCGCCCTCCGCTGCGAAACGCTCCGCTACCGCCGATTCGCTTCAGGCGCCATCTGCTGGGGGGCCAGGGACTGCGGGAACAGCCGCTGATGCGGCTCCGCTGGCGGCCAACAACCAGGCAGCCCGCGCGTCACAGGCGCCCGCGGCGGTACCCCACCCCGCCGACCCGAAGGTCTGGCTGCGGCAGATTGGTGCGCTACGCGCCGCAGGCAAAACAGGGCAGGCGGATACCGAGATGCAGCGCTTTCGGGCAGCTTTCCCGGGATATGTAGCGAAGCCGTCGCCGCCCGCGTCGACCGAGACGCCAAAATAGCTGGGGGCGCCTGGGCCGCCATTGCAGTAAAATCGCGGGCCCTTTCGTTGGAAAAAAGCGCACCGTCATGAAGCCAGCCTTGAACGTTGCGATCACCGGCGCTGCCGGTCAGATCGGTTATGCCCTCGCCTTTCGCGTCGCCTCCGGGGCGCTGCTCGGACCGGATCAGCCGGTCAACCTGCACCTCCTGGAAATCACGCCGGCTCTGCCAGCGCTGCAAGGCGTGGTCATGGAGCTCACCGACTGCGCATTCCCGACTCTGAATAAGGTCATCGCTACGGACGACGCGAAAGTTGCCTTCCGTGATTGCAACGCCGCGATGCTCGTCGGCGCGCGACCGCGCGGCCCCGGCATGGAGCGTAAGGACCTGCTCCTGGCTAACGCTCAGATCTTCTCCGCGCAGGGCAAAGCCCTGAATGAAGTCGCCGATCGCAACGTCAAAGTGCTCGTCGTCGGCAACCCGGCCAACACCAACGCGCTGATCGCCCGCGCAAACGCGCGCGATCTCAACCCGCACAATTTCACGGCAATGACGCGCTTGGATCACAATCGCGCGCTCACGCAACTCGCCGAGAAGACCGGCACCCATGTCACCGCTATCCGCAAGATGACGATCTGGGGCAATCACTCCGCGACGCAGTACCCCGATATCAGCCATACCGTTGTGAACGGCAAGCCCGCGAAGTCGCTCGTCGATCAGAAGTGGTTGGAAGAGACGTTCATTCCGGTCGTGCAACAGCGCGGAGCCGCGATCATCAAAGCGCGTGGCGCTTCGTCAGCCGCCTCTGCCGCATCAGCGGCGATCGACCACATCCACGATTGGTTCCACGGCACTCCTGCCGGTGAGTGGGTGAGCATGGCCGTGCCGTCCGACGGCAGCTACGGGATCAAGGAAGGCGTCATCTACTCCTACCCCGTGACGATCAAGGACGGCAGCTACCAGATCGTGCAGGGCCTGTCGGTTGATGAGTTCAGCCGCAAGCGGATGGATGCGACCGACAAGGAATTGCGCGAGGAACGCGATGGCGTCAAGGAGCTCCTCGGCTAAGCGACCCTCGCAACATGGGCCACGCGCAGCGCCGAAGCGGTGCGCTGCGCGTCGGCGAGCGACGCGGTCGCAAGGTTAGTTGACCCGGTGCGACCCTATGCGGGCGACGGCGGGGCGATGCCTGGCGCTTTCGCCGGGACCGAAGTCGCGGGCTCGGCGACCAACGCCACCATGTTGACTCCCAAGCGCAGCCGCGCGCACGCTGGCCGGCGATGACGCGGCAGCGGATGCCCAGAATCGACGGTGAGCAGGCGTACGCCCGCTCAACAAGGGTGCGAATATGCCCGCACGGGCAACGCGGTAGCGGCGCCCCGGATCGACGGTGAGCGGGCCGAACGGCCTGCGCAAAAGGAGACCCTCATGCTCGGCGCGATAATTACGCTTCTGCTCGTCGCAGCCGCGGCCTATGCCGTGACGCAAGTCGGCGGGGTCATCACGCTGCTGTTCATCGCAGCGGTTCTAGTCCTCGCTTACCGCCGCCTTTCGCTGCTGGCATTTACCGCAACATTCACCGTCCTGCTGATCGCGTACACCTCGCTGGGCGAGCGGAGCGTGCCCGCCGGGATATGGATGGGATTCCTGTGGCTGTTGCTCGCCTCGCTGTGGCTGCTCAACGTGCGGCCGTTGCGCAAAGCGATCATCACCCGGCCGTTCATGAAGGCGTATTTGAAGCTACTGCCGCCAATGTCGCAGACCGAGCGCGAAGCGCTCGAGGCGGGGACCGTGTGGTGGGACGGTGAGTTGTTCACCGGTAACCCGAAATGGTCCAAGCTTCTTTCGGCGAAAGCGCCGGCGCTGTCCGCCGAAGAGCAGGCCTTCCTCGACGGTCCCTGCGAAGAGCTCTGTCGGATGCTCGATGATTGGAATATCACCCACGAGCGTGGGGACATGCCGCCGCACGTGTGGGATTTCATGAAATCGCGCGGCTTCTTCGCGATGATCATTCCGAAGAAGTACGGCGGCCTGGAGTTCTCGGCGTACGCGCACTCGTGTGTGCTGGTCAAACTGGCGAGCCGTAGCACCACCGCATCCTCCACGGTCGCCGTGCCCAACTCACTCGGCCCAGCCGAGCTGTTGAATCACTACGGCACCCAGGAACAGAAAGACTACTACCTGCCACGTCTCGCGCGCGGCGAGGAAGTTCCGTGTTTTGCGTTGACAGGGCCACGTGCCGGCTCGGATGCCGCATCGATTCCGGACACGGGCGTCGTCTGCCGCGGTATGTGGCAGGGACGCGAGATCGTCGGCATCAAGCTCAACTTCAACAAGCGCTATATCACGCTTGCGCCCGTAGCGACGGTCGTCGGACTAGCCTTCCGGATGTTCGATCCTGACAAGCTGCTCGGCGAGAAGGCTGATATCGGCATCACTTGCGCACTGATCCCGCGCAACACTGCGGGAGTCACGATCGGACGGCGACATTTTCCGATCAACATTCCATTCCAGAACGGCCCGATCCAGGGCAAGGATGTCTTTGTACCGCTCGATGTCATCATTGGCGGACCCAAGATGGCCGGCTCCGGCTGGCGCATGCTCGTGGAGCAACTGTCCGTCGGACGCTGCATATCGCTGCCCTCAAACGCAACCGGCGGCTCCAAGGCCGGTGTCTGGGCAACCGGCGCCTACGCTCGCATCCGTCGTCAATTCAACATGCCGGTAGGCAAGTTCGAGGGCGTCGAAACAGTCATCGCGCGAATGGTCGGCCTGACATACACCCAGGACGCCGCACGATCCGTGACGGCGGGCGCAATCGATGGCGGCGAGAAACCCTCGGTCCCGTCGGCCATGCTCAAATATCACGTCACGGAAATGGGGCGGCAGGTCGCCAATGACGCGATGGATGTTCACGGTGGCAAGGGAATTTGCTTGGGCCCCCGCAATTATCTCGCACGCGGCTATGAGTCAGTTCCCGTTGCGATCACCGTCGAAGGCGCCAACCTGCTCACGCGCAGCCTGATCATTTTCGGGCAGGGCGCCATCCGCTGTCACCCGTTTGTATTGCGTGAGATGAATGCCGCACGCAACCCCGATCGTACCAGGGGTGTCGACGAATTCGACCGCGCGCTGTTTGGGCACATTGGCTTTACAATTTCCAACTCGGTGCGCTCCTTCATCATGGCGCTCACGCATGCGCGCTTCGCGCGCGTGCCTGTGAAGGGGCCGACCGCCCGGTATTTCCAGCATATCGTGCGCTTCAGCTCATCCTTCGCGTTTTGTGTGGACGTGGCGATGCTGACTCTGGGCGGGTACCTGAAAAAGAAGGAAAATCTCTCCGCCCGGCTCGGCGACATACTCTCCTGCATGTACCTGGCCTCCA
>JAXDQF010000376.1:0-9739 GCA_034668025.1 Gammaproteobacteria bacterium
GCAAGGGACTTAAAATCCCTCGGCCGCAAGGCCATGCCGGTTCGAGTCCGGCTCCGGGCACCAATCTTCGTGGTATAGGCGACGTATCCGTTTGCTTTGGTCCAGCGTAGTTTCTGCCAGATCGCCAGACCAAGTGTGGTCAGAGTAGAACGCCAATTTGGCGCTTCTAACGACGTGCCGCGCCGTTTTGCGCTGTCGCTGAAGAGAGGGGATTCCTCCGGCGGATCATGGGGGAGCATGGCATCTGGTCGTCGCATTTGCTGAATGGCTTTTTGCGCTGATCAGGTACATGAACGCAACGGACGAACGCGGCAACATGGTCGTCCGTCAGAAAAAGGAGGTCACCATGGAAAAACTGAAATCGTCGATTTCGAGATTTGCTGACTTCGGTGAGCACGTTTTGTCGACTTTGGCGACCAGATCCATGCTGTTGCTCATGGGTATGTTGCAGGCCGCTGCCCCATCCCGATGGTCATTCGGCACAGGTGGCCGTACTGAAAAATTCTTGGGCGGTATCGCACACACTCGAGCCCGCCAATCTTCTGGCAGTTGACGAACCTGCGCCGCTTCCGGTCCGCAATCAGCTCGCCCTGTTAAACGAGAACTTTACCAACCGGCTACAACACCACCAGATGATGGGTCGTTGCCTTCCGAACCGCCGCAAGAGGAATGCCGGTGTCGAAAGTGACGAACCTTCCCTCATAGTGGACCGCAAGAGCAAGCAGGTAGATGTCGGTGAGCTGCCGTGGGCCGTGGATACGGGTCGAGTCGATCGCATTTGGGTCCAACAAACTTACGTCGTCAGACCAGAATTTGTGGACATCGTCTTTACAGGCATCGGCGAGGCGTTTCATGACGGATTGAATCGGCAGTGCATTCGGATAACTGGGATTCGACATTATGCGGATGCAACCGTTTTGGGTGATTGGGCATGAAGCCCAGCCTTCGTGGGCGTGTTCCGTAAACCAACCCAGTGCGACCGCGTGTGACGCGTGATCTGTGTCGAGCAGTGCGATCAGCACATTGACGTCCAACAGCGCGCGCATCATTTCCTGCGCAGAGTATTCGAGCCGTCGACTGGCCGAGTATCTCTCAGGCTGAGCCCGGAGTCGTACCGGCCATTGTTAGTAGGCATCGTCTTCGCGAAGCTTATCAATCAGCTCGTTCGTGACGATTCCGCCGCGCGCCGGGAATGGCCGAAGACCATAGACCGCTTTCGGCTCCTTCACTGAGAACGACTCTTGGGGCGTAGTCAGTGCACGCCGGGCCAATTCGGAAATCATCTCTCCGATGGTCTTTCTTTCCCGCTGTGCCCGCTCCTTCGCGGCCTGAAGAACATCGTCTGCAATGTCTAAGGTGGTACGCATGCATCTGATGTTAACGCATCACACATCAGATGTCGACTCCCTACGTCCCCATCCCGCGCCAGCACGAGCGCTCCCCGGCGCGCAGGAGACTTACACAGTTTCTTACACATAGCTTCTTCCGTCAGATAGAATTCCCTTTGGAAATAAGGCCTTAGGCTAACCCTCAAGGGACTTAAAATCCCTCGGAAGCAATTCCATGCCGGTTCGAGTCCGGCCTCGGGCAGATCCCCTACTTCTGACAACATCCAGCAAGGTCCTAGTGGCGTACCAGGCGGTTCGTCAGTCGTCCCCATTCAGGAGATTGCGGGCACGGACCAGATCGGGGTGACTTTCGTCGACGGTGTTCGACAAATTGGCCACGGCCGATAGGAATGCTGCGTGGGCCTGCACATGGTCGCCGAGCGCCTGCAACGCGCGCCCCAACACCAACCAGGACAAACCGGTGTTGTTCGAATACTCGAGCGTCCCTTGCAATGACTTCGCAAGTTCCAGAGCGGTACGTGCATCGGCCAGCGCGGCTACGGCATCAGCCTCAGCCAGTTCCGCTTCGGCCTTGCCCAAAGCAGCGCCGATGGCCTGCGCATTCCTGCCATGCAGAGCGAGGACCGAGGCGAACTTGTCACGGGCTTCAGACGCTTTGCCTTCAGCTAGATCCAGCCGCCCCTCGACTACAGCGCGTCTGATCAGGAGCGGGTGTCCCGCGGAATGAATGTCGGCAGTGATCCTGGTAACTTCGGCGAGATACCGGTCGGCGGCCGCATAGTCGTCCGATTGTTGGGAAATGGAAGCCAGACCCAACAGGCTGAAGCCCTCAAAGGTGATGTTCTTCGATTGGCGGGCCAGCCGTAATGCCTGTTCGTACACGCTGCGGGCTTGCGCGAACCGCCCGATCATCTCGAGCGCACGGCCCCGGTTGGCCAGTAAAGGCGGCGGCGGCTCAGAGCCGGGGTCACGCTCGACCATCAGCCGCTGCAAGCGGTCGTAGACTTCCAGCGCGCGCTTGGGTTGCATGCTGCTCAGAGCTACTGCCCAATTGTTCTCCAGGATGACGGCGGACGGAGTTTGTTCGCGGCCCGCCTCGGCATACTCATGGACGGCAAGCTCGTAGTAATGGTTGGCTTGCGCGTTGTCGCCGACCAGATGGTAACCGTCGGCAATCCGACCCAGCAGAATTGCCTCGCGGTAGCGCGTCTGCCGCGGGGACTCGTGATATTCATCGAGCGCCATGAGCGCATAACGCAGCGCGCCTTGCGAGTCTCCCGTCCGATCGGCCATGACGGAGCGTGCATGCAGGCATGTGACGGCGTTTTCGGGAACCAACGCGGTGTTTTCGAGCTCGTGGGTCAGCTCGAGTATGGCGGCATCGGTCTGACCGGTCTCGCCCATCACCCAGGCATGAGCACATTGAATTTGCGACTTCAGGTCGCCGTTGCGTGAATCGCGGACCGCCGCCTTTGCGCGCCCCAACAGTTCTGCGGCTTTGCCGCTTTGCCCGGACAGATTGTAGAGTTCCGCGACCGTCGCCAGAATTGCGGCCCGGTTATCAGTGCTTTCATCGCTATCGGCCAACGCCAGCTTGACGCTGTGATCGAGCATCTCACTCACGGTAAGCGGCTTTTCAGAGGATGCTGCTTCGGATATCAACAAGCTCATGAACTCGTTGATGGATTCGTTTTGCGACGCTAGCGTCACGGCACGGTCGCGTTGCTCGGCCGCTGCGTGCGCCTGCCAGGCGGCAATCAGTCCGCCGGCAACGATGGCAAGTAATGTAACTGTTGCTGCGCCAACCTGCAGTTTGTAGCGGGCCGTGAAGCGTCCTATCCGATACCAGGCGCTATCCGGACGCGCACTGACCGGCAGGCTTTCCAGGTAGTTTTCAATGTCCTTGGCGAACGTACCAATGGACAGATACCGCTCACCAGGCGCCTTTTTCAGCGCCTTCAACACTATGGTATCCAGATCTCCCTTGAGTACCTGACTCAACTTACGAAGCGTGCTGTGCCGTGCGGCCGCTACTTCCGCTGTGAAATTCAATTGACTCGGGCGCGGCGGATCCTGCTTCAGCATGGCATCTTCCAACGCACGAAGCGAATCACCCTTCGAACCAAACGGGCGGTCGCCAGTCAGCAGTTCGTACAACACGACGCCGAGCGAGTAAACGTCGGAAGTCGTGCTCAGCATCTGACCCGAAATCAGCTCAGGAGAAGCGTACTGCGGCGTCAGCGCCCGGGCAGCCATTTCGGTCAGCGGCATGTCCGTGCCGGCCTCCTGCGACAACATTTTCGCAACTCCAAAGTCCAGCAACACCACCCGCCCTTCATGGGTCACCAGAATGTTGGACGGCTTCAAGTCTCTGTGCAGAATCAACTGGGAGTGTGCAAACCCGACCGCGGCCAGTACCTGTAGAAACAACTGCAGACGTTCACGGATCGAAAGCCGCCCGGCATCGCAGTAGTGCGTCAGCGGATAACCCGGCACATACTCCATCGCGAGATAGGGTTGACTGGATTCGGCGATACCGGCGTCATACAACCGGGCGATGTTGGGATGCGTGAGCGCCGCCAGGATGTCGCGTTCGCGCCTGAAACGCTCGGCCATCTGGGCGCGCAGCGGACCCGAGAAAGGCAGCTTCAAGGCCACTTGCCGCTTCAACTGGCCATCGTCGCGCTCGGCCAGCCACACGGTGCTCATGCCACCGTGGCCGATTTCCCGGATCAGCCGGTACACTCCGAGCATTTCACCCGCGGTGAGTCCCGCAGGACGGTCGTCTTTGGCCAGTGACTGCGCCACATCGGGGGAGCTCTCGAGCCAGTCTCCGGACTCAACTTCCACGCGCTCGCGGACCATGCGTTGCAGAGCCGGCATCGCTCCATCCATGCCTTCGGACTGCAGCGGTGAGCCTTCGAGGTAGCCCATGCGATTGAGATTCTCGAGCTTGCCGAGCAGGATGCGTACATCGCGGGCGGTTTCGGAGTCCGTCTGCTCGAGCTGCTTCAGCCAGGTGGTGCGCTCATCCCCGGCCAGATCCAACGCCTGGTCCAGGTACGGGGCAAGCCGCGCCCAGTTGTTTGGATCCTTCAACATGCCGCGACTTTCCCCATACGACAGCCACTCTTGGTACCACTGCTGGTATATAGCCGGGTCGGGTTGCGAGCGCTACCTGGATATGACGCTCATTCGAATCTGCTGGCGCCTACAGTACGGGTGGCACCGATTTTCCGGGACCAAAGTAGTAATGCCGCGGCGTCCGGTGCCAACACCCAACTGGGATAGTGTCATACCGGGCGGCTGGATCAAAAGGCAGTTCCGCCGCAGCAGACCAACTGTCACCTTTTTGCGAATAGCGGCTTGTTGACCCTTCCGCCGTCGGTTCGCCCGGTCTGGCGAGAAACTCTCCCTACCGGCTACAACACCACCAGGTCATGATTCGTTGCCTTACGAACCGCCGCAAGAGGGATGCCAGTGTCGAAAGTGACGAACCGTCCCTCGCGGCGGACCGAAAGGGCAAGCAGGTAGATATCGGTGAGTTGCCGTGGGCCGGACAAGCCTAACCAGGCGGGCAGCACCTTGTTTGTCGTACCGGAACTCGTGCCGGGCACATTGCGAGAAGGGTCCGCACGCATAGAGGCGCTCGCTCACCCATTGGCACGAGCGATGATGGCCATGTTTGTGGTGACGGAAGTTCATCCGTTCATAGACGGCAACGGCCGCACGGCGCCTGAGGGACTCAGCGTTGAACCTTCGCGTCGTTGTCCGCGAACCCTCGCTCGTGAAGCCAATGGTCAAGAAGATCCGGCCACTGGTCGCTGCTTTTTCCGTGTGGAGTGATGCCAAAACCGTGACCACCGGTGGCGAACATGTGGATCTCGGCTGGAATGTGCGCATGCTGCCAGGCACGATAAACATTCAGGTAAGGATCCACGGTTCCTCCAATGGAATAGAGCGGATCATCTGATGTGGCGGCGATGAAAATGGGCGGGGCCGATGCGTCAACTGTGATTTCGCCCGGCATGGACAGCCAATCCGCACGTCAATTTGCGCGCCGCATCCTCCGTTGAGAGCTGTTCCGATCGCCCAGTTGCCGATGGAACGGTCGCCTTCGGCCGCAGTTACCGGTGCGCCAATCGTTCAAGAGGGCCAGAGTAGTCTGAGATCAGTGTTACTGCCGACTCCCGATATGCGACTAAAATGGCGAGCTCTGGATCGGTCGTGCTGGTGGGTGAGTGGCGGCCGCCGCCAGAGCCTGCTACGTCGCCAGGCAAGCGTAGGAAGCAGTGAGGGTGCATCGGCCGTTACGTGACCGCGCCCTGGAGTTGCACGATTCGCGTACGGATATCGTCTCGAGCTGACGAGAAGCGCTCCGTCATCTACTCGCGCGTCCGAGCGGGCTCGTCGGATCCCGGATCTGGTTTGGACCGATGCAGTTGCTGCACCTACCTCGAGGGACACCCCTCATCTGCGTAGAGCGTGATGACCAGATCCGCCGAGCCCGGGTGACTGGAATCGGCTGAGAGCTGACGGTCAGTTAGGACTGCTTCGACCCGGAAGCGACTTACCCGCCGCGCCATTCCTGCCTTTTAAAGCGCGTAGAGCGGACATTCGCCGCTACGGGCGGTCCCACCCAGAGATTCTCGAACAAAACGCTCTCGTCGCCTGTCCTGATGGTGAAGGGCAGATCGACAAGCTCGGGTAAGGCCTCGTACTCCTCAGACAGTGCGTCATGCATCGCACGAATCGCATTTTGACGCCCAGCTTCTGAAAGCGATCTATGGCCTCAAATACCTCACAGTAAGGCGATTTTGCCAGGACCCAGATTTGAATTCTCGGTGAAATCAATCCGAAAGCGGATCAGTGAGACTTTTTTCATGCGGCGGTACTGGGCCCGACCGTGACGAGTTGGACCGTCATACCAATAATGTAAAACGCTCGCTATACTGGAACAACACCGGGTTCGGCAACGCAGGACGGGGCCACGCAATCAAAACTTCATCGCGACTGTGGAGGGATAACTCGTGGCCAAACAGTCTGGGATTGAAGGAACAGTGTGTCGCGCTTCGCCCCGACCTCTGACTTCACCCTAACCTCTCGCCGGCTCGTTTGTCACAGATTTAGCGTGACTGTGAGTTTGTCAAAGGATTTGCCAACTACTTCGGGACAGAGGTGCGGATGGATGGCGCGACAGTTACCATTGCCTTTCCAGGAGGACGGAGATGAAATACAAGCTTCAGATCAATGGCCGGACGCACCAGATTGAGGCACCGCCTGAGATGCCGCTGCTGTGGGTGCTGCGCGATGAGCTGGGACTGGTCGGGACCAAGTTCGGCTGCGGCGCTGGTTTGTGTGGCGCTTGTACGGTCCACGTAAACGGGAACGCCCAGCGGTCCTGCCAGACGCCGGTAGGAAGCTTGCACGATGCCAGGATCACTACTATAGAGCATATCGGTGAGACTGCTGTCGGTGCCAAGTTGCAGGATGCGTGGCTGAAAATCGATGTCATGCAATGTGGTTATTGCCAGGCAGGACAGATCATGTCCGCGGCGGCGTTGCTGACCCACACGCCGCGCCCATCGCTGCAGCAAATCAACTCGGCGATGGCCGGCAACGTTTGTCGGTGCGCCTGCTACAACAGGATTCAGACCGCGATCCAGATGGCCGCCGGTATGCATGAGGACTCCGACCATGTTGCCTGAAGCTGTCAACCGGCGGACTGTGTTGAAGACGGCATTGCTGGCGGGCGGTGGTTTCGCTCTGGAAGCGATCATTCCGTTGCCGGTGCGAGTGCTGGCTGCTGAAGTTGGTACGCCTGCGACTCTGTCGGCGTTTGTGTCCATCGCTCCCGATGGCATTGTGTCCATCGTCTCGAAGAATCCCGAGATCGGTCAGGGCATCAAGACCTCGCTGCCCATGATGATCGCCGAGGAGTTGGATTGCGCCTGGGCTCAAGTGCGCATTGAACAGGCGGACGCCGATGCGAAGCGCTACGGGCCTCAGGTTGCCGGTGGCAGCACGGCTACGCCCACCAACTGGCTGCCGATGCGACAAGCCGGTGCTGCTGCGCGCGCCATGCTGATTCAGGCCGCGGCAACAGAATGGAATGTCGGTCCGGAGGAGATATCAACTTCCAAGGGACGGTTATTCCATGCAGGATCCGGGCGGTCCATGGGGTACGGCGAGATTGCGTCCAAGGCGGCGGTACTGCCGGTGCCGGAGGTGGGCAGTCTGCGCCTCAAGGATCCGCAGCAGTTTTCCATCATCGGTCAGTCGCTCGTTGGCATCGACAGCCCGAAGATCGTCAAAGGCAAGCCCATCTTTGGCATCGACACGCGACTGCCCGGCATGCTCTACGCCGTCTATGAAGTAGCCCCGGTGCCCGGTGGCCGTTTGATCAGCGCAGACACGGAGGCTGCCAGGAAATTCCCCGGCGTCAAACAGGTCATTCGCCTGACGGGCAATGGTGATGCCGATCAGGGACTGGCCGATGGTGTGGCTGTCCTGGCCACCAACTGGTGGCTGGCCAACCAGGCGCGCAAGCAACTCGCGGTCAAATGGGATATGCCCTCCGCACAGGGCCACACCTCGAAGTCCTATCAGGAAAAAGCCGACGCGGCGTTCGCAGCCGGAACGGGCGAGGAACTGCGTCGTGACGGCGATCCGGCGGCGCAGATGGCAAATGCGGCCCGTCGCGTCACAGCCCGCTATCAATACCCGTTTATTGCGCATGTGCCCATGGAGCCCCAGAACTGCACGGCTCTGTACAAAGACAACCGGTTGGAAATCTGGGCCCCCACCCAGGCGCCGGGCGGCGGACTCAACATGATTCAGAAGGCGCTGGGAATCGATCCCGGCAACATCACGCTGCATCTAACCCGCATGGGCGGCGGGTTCGGGCGTCGGCTGATGAATGATTTCATGGTGCAGGCAGCAGCAATCGCCAAAGCCGCTCCGGGGACGCCAATCAAGTTACTTTGGTCCCGCGAAGATGACATGCGGCGCGACTACTATCGACCGGGCGGGTGGCACGACTTCGAAGCCGGCATCGATGCCAACGGCAAGCTCAGTGTCTTCACCGATCACTTTGTGACTTTTAGTACCGACGGCAAGCCGGCGCGCGCCGCCGACCTGAATGTCTCAATGATTCCCGCCGGGTTGATCGAACATCTTCGCTACGGTCGCTCGATGATTCCGACGGTGCTGCGCACCGGACCGTTGCGTGCTCCTGGTTCTAACGCGCTGTGTTTTGCATCGCAGTCGTTTCTGGATGAAGTGGCTGTGGCTTCCGGTACTGACCTGCCAGCCTTGATGTTGAGTATGTTGGGTCCGGAGCGGGAGATTCAGCCGCGTGATGGACGGGGTCCGCCGTTTGATACGGGCCGGGCGCGGGGCGTCATCGAAAAAGTCCTGCAGATCTCCCACTGGACGCAAAAACCGACGCAATCCGGCCGGGCGAAAGGCTTTGGATTTTATTTCTGTCATCAGGGCTATTTCGCCGAGGTGGTCGAGGCGAGTGTGACCGACGGCAACATCGCGGTTCACCAGATCTGGGTGGGAGGTGATGTGGGCAGTCAGATCGTCAATCCCATGGGGGCGGAGAATCAGGTCAAAGGAGCCATCATTGACGGCCTGGCGCAGGCGTTGGCCGGCCAGCAGATCGAAATCGTGGATGGCGTGGTTCAGCAGAGCAATCTGCACGACTTCCCGCTGGCGCGCATATCGGCAACCCCGCAGATTGAGATTGCCTGGGTCAAATCTCAAAAGCCGCCGACCGGACTCGGCGAGCCGGCTTTGCCGCCTGTGATTCCAGCACTGACCAACGCAATCTTCGCGATTACCGGTACTCGGATTCGATCGTTACCCGTCAAGTTGCAGAAGGTGTAGCTCTTCGAGTGTTGCCATGCCCTCCTGGGCGCCCGGTTTGATGACAGACAACGCCGCGGCCGCGCAACC
This sequence comes from Gammaproteobacteria bacterium, assembly GCA_034668025.1. Taxonomy (GTDB): domain Bacteria; phylum Pseudomonadota; class Gammaproteobacteria; order Steroidobacterales; family Steroidobacteraceae; genus 13-2-20CM-66-19. Next base: position 9,312 of record JAXDQF010000376.1, read on the forward strand.
GCGGCGTATGGCCGCCCCGTGATGCCGAGCGGGCGCGCTATACACTTCTCTGCAGCGGTGTGTCTCGCAGGCCCGCGTGGCCCTATCGACGGCAGGCTCCGACTTCAAAACCAACTACCTGCTCCAGGACGCAGCGGTTCTCAACATCATCCGCGCCTGTGAAACGGCGCTGGATCTGGCCAATATGTTGATCCGCAGGCGACGTCTGGGAATTCCAAGCGAAAGTCGCGAATCATTCGGCATTCTTGTGCGCGAGCAACTTCTCGAGCGAAGTCTTGGCTCCAGAAGATGGTGGGCTTCCGTAACCTCGCGATTCATCGGTATCAGGATCTAGACCTGGATATTGTCGAAGCAGTCATTCGGAAGAATCTCGACGACCTGTTGGATTTCGCCAAAGTTGTGCACCCACATCTGAGCTGACCGGGACG
>JAXDQF010000377.1:0-3831 GCA_034668025.1 Gammaproteobacteria bacterium
TCGCCCACCAGATGAGCCAGCTTCCGTCCTTCGACGACGTCTTCCGCGAGGTGCTACGTGCGGTTCGGGCTGCCGACTTGCCTAGACCATGACAACATAACCAATCACTCCAGACACCGGGAAGGTCATTGTCGACGAGTCTCATTCCTTCGGCTTCATCGGAAAGAGTGGGAGGGGGGCTGCGGAATTTTGTGGAGTTGATTCCCGCCCAGACTGCCTCAAACTGCTCTCGCGTGAAACGCTGAGGACGGGATGCCCGAGGATCGCCGACTAAGCATCTGGACCCCCGGACACCTGTCCCAGTTTGCGGATCGGACCCTGATTGGCGCCGACGAAACTGTCACAGAGAAAATAAAGCGCAAGGGGAAGCGCGTAAGTGCTTGGTTTAATGGAAAAGGAGGGACTCGAACCCTCGACCCCGGCATTATGAGTGCTATCTGCCGGTCAGTAGCCTAAACGTTTTCAATCACTTGCCGAGGGACGCCCGTTGCGGATGGCATCACGAAGCACAACTGGGCAGCACTGAATCCCGACGAAGTCCCGCATCCGGCTAGTTCACCTTCCGAGCGCGGCGTGGTTCAGCCGCCCGTCGCCGCGAACTGCTCGTCGGTTCCCATCTTACGCGTCAGGTCCGCCATATCGAGATATTCACGCCAGCGTTTGATGAGTCCGTTCTCATCCAGCTCGTAGATGGCCACCATCTGATGTGGGCAGGGTTTCCCCAAAATGATCGCCGTGTCGGAGCGCTCCTGCATCACCATCCGGTCGCTGGACAACACGTTGACGATGTTACATTTATTGTTGGTTGCGAAGCGCATCTGCCGGTGGATCTCCTCGCGCAGCGCATCACGGCCGCGGACGATCGGGCCGCCTGGTACCCACAGCTGCCACTCGGCATCCTCCGCCATCATGGAGAGTATCTTCTCTACGTTGGGTTTCGTTTGCCAGGTGCCATCGCCCCACGCTTCGCAGAACTCCTGTATGAATTTTTCCTGGGCCAGGCCCATAGCGCGTCTCCTGATTCAATCGCCGGTAAAATCAGCTTCGTTTCGCTATCGCCTTGCGTGTCACACTGATGAACGGGACGGTACAGCTCATGCCACCATCGACACGATAGAGCGCACCGTTCACGAACTTTGATTCGTCGGATGCCAGGAACACCGCCATTGCTGCGATGTCGTCCGGCACTCCCTGCCGAGGTGAATTCAGTACCTCCATGAAACCCTCGTCCATTTCGGGAGTGGACCACGCCATTTTCGAGGGTGTCTGGGTCGGACCAGGCAGGATTGCATTGCTGCGTATACCACGCTTGCCGAACGTCGCAGCGAACGCCTGCACGAACCAGTTGAGCGCAGCTTTGGACGCTCCATAACTGTACGCCGTGACATCGCCACCCAGCGAGCTGCCGGACGAAGTAAAGATGATCGAGCCACCGCCCTGCGCCAACATGTGAGGGATTGCGAATTTGCTCGCCACTACACCGCCCACGACATTGACGCGCAGCGTCGCGTACAACACCCGCGGATCGTAGTTGAGCAGATCCTTGTCCCGCATGGACGGGTCAGGATTGGTCATGAGGGCGTTGTTGAAAAGCACGTCTATGCGGCCAAACCGGGCGACGGTCGTGTCTATCATCGTGCGCAGCTGTTCCTCTTCGCCCACGTCGACTGTCAACGCGACTGCCCGACCCCCTGCCCTGACGATTTCGTCGGCTACCTGCTGAGCAGCGTCCCCACGAATGTCCGCCACCACTACGTTGGCGCCTTCCCTGGCAAACATCTCGGCGCTTGCACGACCAATGCCGCTGCCAGCACCCGTGATGATACAGACCTTACCCTGTAATCTGCCCATGACTGTCCTCGCGGCACCGGGGTGAACATAGTAGCGCGACCTCGGCTCGCATTGCTGTCCCGGCCGCTTGACCGGTGGTCAAATGGAACATGACTCGTTACAGATCGAATCGCTCGTAGTAGGCCGCGAATGCCGCACGAATCTTCTGCGCCGAAAGACCGAATTGCTCCAGCGAGTACTGAAACTTGCCGTGACGATCGGCACGATTGGTTGCCATCCAGTTGCGAATCGCTGCTTCATGGGCCGACGTCAACACCATTCCACGTCCATGATTGCGAAGAACGACGCGAAGTAATCTTCGGGTCGGCGATGTGTCCAAAAACAGGTGGCGTCCGGGCTCATCTGTCAGGCCGCCACGACAGTGGGCATCTTGCCGCCGGTGTCGAGCAGGCCCAGCAGCCAAGCGGAAGTTGCGCCCGCGTAGAGGGCATTCCCCATTACCGAGCGCCTTGCCGCTTCCGGGTCTTGGTCGATCACGGCTACGAAAGCGGCGAGGCCCACAGCTTCCAACCCGAAGTTGAGCACCGAGCTCCACTGCACGGTCTCGTCAAAGTATTCTCGGGTCCATTGATCGTTCGCGTCGCCGCCCCAAGTGGTGTTTCCATACAGCACACCGCGTTTCCAGATGTCTCGAAGGTCCGCCTGTCCGGGCTCGCCGACAATCGCCCTCTCATACGCAACCGGCTCAGCGGTCACGGCTCTCTCGAAGGCGGACCGCCAGACCTTGAGGTATTGCGGCGTGGGCAGGTCGTAATCCACGCGCATGAAATCCCGCGTGTTGATTCGCACCGCGCCGGGCTTGGGAGGCCGGTGCGCGCGCCTCTGACCCACCGGCGGGTCTTCGGTCTTCACCACCTGAACTCCGGCGTTGTAGGCCATCGGGTAGAGGGTTCCTGAGGTGGAATCGTCCCGCATGAGTGCCGGGAGGATCTGCAGGCAGTGATCGCCGCCGCCGCTCAGAGCCGCTACGCGCTGCCCGAGGTTGTGAGCGACGCCCTGCTGGACCTCCGTAAAGGGCGACGAAACGCTCATGCCCAGCTTCTGAATGACGGGCGGCATGCCCCAGTTCTCCCGAAGCTCCATTCCACCCCAATAGCTGGAGGCATAAACGGCCCATGCCTGTTCGCCCAGGCTCTCGGCGCGCACCTTGCCCTCCATGATCGGGCCCGCGAGGCGATCGGTGATCCAACCGTTGAATGCCAGCCAGTAAGCCCTTTGAGTCGACAGCCGGGTGGCTGTTGGAGCGAACTCGGTAGCCAGCGCGTCCATGAGGGCCGGGGCTTCTTTCATCTGCGCAGCCAGAGTCGGCAGCAGGGGCGCGCTGCCCTCGACCCGTACCTTCGGCGTGCCCGCGGGTTGATTCATAGTGTTTGTCTCCACTAGAGCTCGTCACTCGCAGCGCCAGTTACTGGCGTCGAAAGCGGGATCGCCACGCAGCGGCGCCATCGGGTCCCCTTTGGGTAGCTCCTTGGGCCTGAAAACCGCGACCTTGGGATACGCACAAGTCAGAAATTGCCGGACCTGGCCGCGCTCAATCGTTCGGTTGGCCACGATGGCCTCGGGCGCGATGCCCTTCTCGACCCAATCGACCATCTTGTCGAGGGCACGGGATCCCATGTCGCTGGGTCCGGTCCCCCCGGCGCAATGGAGCACACCGGGAGCGGCAAACAACCGTGCGAATTTTTCGACCCGGCCGTCGCCCGGCAGCGTTTGGCGCAGCTCGGTGTAATAGCGCACGGTGTCTGCATACGAGATGCCCGGATCGCTCATGCCGTGCCAGAAGATGACTTTACGACCTGCCTGCTCCACACCCGACAGATCGGCGTCGGTCTGGCCCATGGCAGCGTGCCGATCGGCCGCAAGATAGGCATCGACGTCCTGTTGATTGTTGAAATCGAACTGCGTGACGTAGTCATAGTCCTTGCCCAGGTAGGCGCGCATGAACGAGTGCGAAATGATGTACCCGCCGGGCGCCTTCCC
>JAXDQF010000378.1:0-4359 GCA_034668025.1 Gammaproteobacteria bacterium
AAGGCCGTGCGTCGAACGATTGACGAGGCTAAAACCCAAAGACTCTTCCAGCTCCTTCATCCGTTTGCTGATGACAGACGGCCTCGTACGCAGTGCCGCAGCAGCTTTGGTGAAGCTCTTGCGTTGCGCGACCCGGACAAACGTGTTCAGCTTGTTTAAGTCTCTCAGCGCTGCCGTAAGGACATTGTGCTATCCCTTGAACTGATCCAAGAACGTCCCGATTGAGCTGGAGTCATGCTCGAAAGCGACCGAGCATGATCCAGAGTATGGTGCGGATGGCTGAACAGGTCGAGCCCGCGGGCATGCGGGGTTGGCAATCGGCGCTGCCCAAAGCCGACATTGCCATGCGCTTGCCATGGGGCTGATATTTAACAAACAACTGTTGTTCCGAGATAGGTGCTACCAACGCAGCGCGCGCGGTCATAGACTGCTATCTTAACCCTGTGGAAACGGTTCTTCGTTGTTTCAGACACTGAGGGACAAGCCATGCTGAAGGAATACCACTACGATCATCTCATCCGATGGCCGCGCGGCGAGCGGGCCACCGTTTTTTTTACCTTCGATTTCCAGGGCGGCGAAGACGTCAAGCCTGACAAGAACGGCTTCCTGAACTACGAGATGTGGAGCCAGGGCGAATACGGTCCGCACCACGCGATCTATCGTCTGCTGCGGATCCTGAAGGAAGAGAACGTCAAGGCGACCTTCCTGACATGCGGGGCGATCGCCGAGCGTTTCCCGGAAGCGGTGCAGGCGATCCTCGACCACGGCCACGTGGTCGAAGGCCACGGTTACAATCACGAGATCGCCCGCTACTTGCCACGCGACGAGGAAGATCAGGTGATGAAGAAGACCATCGCCATGATCCAGAAGCGCACGGGACGGCGGCCGCTTGGTTGGCGTTCCTGCACCCAGAGCACGAACACCATCGAGCTCCTGATCGAAAACGGGTTCACCTTCAACACCAATTGTTTCCACGAGGAGCTACCGTTCCTGTGGGAGAAAAACGGCAAGGTGATGGTCGAGCTGCCACGGCAACCGTTCGGCGACGGCACGCTGTTTGGCCACCGTCATGGTGAGTACGGCAATCCATTTCACGGGCTCGATACCTGGAAGGCCTATTTCGACGAGCTCTTTTCAGAGAGCAGCACGGAGCAGCCGAAATACATCCCGTTCACGATGCATCCCTACATCATCGGGCGTCCCGGCCGCACGCTGGCGCTGCGTGGTATCATCCAGCACATGAAGAAGGCGGGTAATCTGTGGTTTCCCACCGGAATCGAGCTGGCCGAGTGGTGCCTCAACAACGTGTTCCAGGCCGAGTGCCAGAAGCTGCGCACTGCCGCCGGCTAGGAAAAATGACGGCGCGGCGTCGCGCACAGTCGTCGCCATGACTGCGAGAGGATGACCAGGGCCCTAGTGACGGTCGTCTTCTTGGGTCGCTCGTGCGGCGCGGTTGCCTAAGCACAACACCACAAGATACCGGTTGCTGTTGGCCGAGCGCTCGCAGAAGCACGCGCATCTTGAATAAACTGATGAGGGAGTCCGATGCGTAAGACCATAGTGCTCGGCGCCGCGCTTGCGATCGCTACAGCGATGCTGTTTCCCGCGACGCTTGCTAACGCGCAACCAGCCGCAGATTTCTATCGCGGCAAGACCTTGCGGATGCTGGTCGGCTATGGACCGGGTGGCGGTTACGACATCTACGGCCGGCTCGTCGCGGAATTTCTCCCCCGGTTTCTACCAGGCAATCCGACGATCGTCACGCAGAACATGCCGGGTGCGGGAAGCTTCGTAGCGGCAAAATATATGTATGAGGTAGCGCCCAAGGACGGCACGGCCTTCGGCAGTCTTGCCCAGACCCTGGCACTCGACAGCATGACCAATACCAATGCCAAAGTCGATGTGGCGAAAATGCCGTATGTCGGCCGCGTGGTGACTAACATCGATGTTGGTGCGGCGCTGCCGAGGGCGGGTATCAGGTCGTTCGAAGATGTTCGGGCGAAACAGTATGCGGTCGGCGCCTCCGGCGGCGGCTCCACCACGACTCTATTCCCCACAGCGCTTCAAACCTATGCTGGAGCGAAGTTCAAGCTTGTGCGCGGCTACAGCGGCACGAACGATATATTGCTCGCGTTGGAAAGGGGTGAGGTCGATATCGTCGGTGCCTATGGCCTTCCTGGGATTCTGGTCAGCCATCCCGGTTGGGTGCAACACGGGGAAGCAACGATCCTCTATCAAGCATCCCTGAAGCGACATCGACTGCTAGCAAACGTGCCAACCCTGCCGGAGCTCGCCCAGTCCGACGAGGGGCGCGAAGTGCTGCACGCTGCAGCCAGCACCGGCGAAATCGGTCGCTCCATCCTGACGACCCCGGGCGTACCGCCGGACAGGCTCGCGGCGCTCCGAACGGCGTTCCAAGCCATGCTCAACGATCAAGCTTTTCTCGATTCCTGCGAGAAGCGAAATCTGATGATTGATGGCGCCGCCGGGGAAGAGATCGATGAAATCGTCCGCGAGACATTGCGGTTGCCTCGAGGAGTTGCCGAGAAAATCGGGCAGATGATGCAATAGATTATGGGTTCCGAGGAGCGGAGCGTGAGAGCGGCCAACGTCACGTGGACGTGTCGAATTCCTCGACCTCTGGGAAGCGATAGGGTTCAATCCACGGGAGGCAATCGGCACGGCCCAGCAAGATCAGAGGCCGATGGTGAGCAATCACCTCTCAGGAGAAGCTGCAGGCGTCGTTCCTTAGTTCTTTTGGGCGGCGGGATACAGTTCGGCCCAGTGGACGCCTAAAGCTGGCCTGCAGGCTTGCAGTTCGAAGTGGCCTAGTCGGGCTAAACTGGGGGTTATTTTGAGCAATTCGTAAATAATGCTTATATTTTAATAGCATATGGCGGAGGGAGTGCGACTGGGATCCAACGGTCTCCTAAGTTGGTGTGACCGAAGCTCCACATGGGAGTGCGACTGGGATCCAAATCTTGCGTTGAAAAGATAGACAAATTCGGCGCAGAGCACTTCCGTATATCAGTTGGGCATCAAGTCAGAGTTTCGAACCCTTCGGCATGAGCTCTGACCGAAGCCTGTCGGCAACGCAGCGCGCGATTTCTGCCAGCGGCGAGCCGCGCGGGTAATTCGGCTCGCATCGCCTCCGCGGTTCGATAGAGGGCCGTATCGCTCCCCCAGGTCATCGTGCGGGTACGATAAAGCACCTCCTTAGTGCCCATCTTGAGTATCACATCGGGATGCGCGCTCATCCCGATGCGCAGAGGCTTTCTGTACCTCGTCGCGATCATGGATTGGTTCAGCCGAAAGGTTCTGGCGTGGAGACTGTCGAACACGATGGACGCTGACTTCTGTGTCGTGGCGTTGGAACAGGCGATCGCTCGCTTCGGCATACCTGAGATATTCAACACGGATCAAGGCTCGCAGTTCACGAGCTTTGCCATCACGAACACCTTGAAGGATGCCGACATCTGCATCTCGATGAACGGGCCGCGGCCGCTGGATGGATAATGTCTTCATCGAACACATCCATCTTTATATCGCGGCGCAGCATATTATGAGTAGTAATCAGCATTTATCGTCGTAATTTTATGAGTGGTAATAGTCACTTATGTCAAAGTTATTTTTGAGCAGGAATGCATCTCGCCTTGCGAGCTGAAAGACACGAGCGTAGCGTTCAATACGTTGTCACGCGACCCTTGGTCAATGCGACTCATTTTTGCGCGCGGGATCACTATAAATCCGTGGCCCCGGTATGCAACTCGCTAGGTAGGGGGCTGATATGAAACTCGCTAGATGGCTTATCGGCATTTCTTGTGCCGTCGGCATCGTTTCGGCCGGCTCTGAGGCCTTCTCCCAACCCGCGAACCAGGTCGCGCAGCATCCCAAATCGCAGTGGTCCACCATTCAGACCTACTGTTTCGGGTGCCACAACAAGTTCGTTGCCGCCGGTAACCTCTTTTTGGACGAGCTTGGCGCCGAGTCCGTGCCCGAGCACCCCGAGATCTTCGAGAAAGTCGTGCGCAAATTGCGCGGGCGCCAGATGCCGCCGCCCGGCATAACTCAGCCCTCGCAGCAGGAAGTCGACGCGCTGGTTGCCTGGCTCGAGAGCACGCTCGACAAAAGCAGCGAGGCGCACCTTGCGGGCCGCGTTGCCGTCCAGCGCTTGAACCGTAACGAGTATGCCAATGCCGTGAAGGACCTTCTGGCTGTGGAGATCGATCCCGACCAGTACCTGCCGGCCGACATCGCGGTCGAAGGCTTCAACAACATCGCTGCGGCGTTGACGGTGTCACCTTCCTTCCTGGAGCAGTACCTCAATGCCGCGCGGGTCGTCGCGCGCATGGCAGTCGG
>JAXDQF010000379.1:0-20372 GCA_034668025.1 Gammaproteobacteria bacterium
CATCTTGGAGGCGTCCGCCAGGTCGAATGTCAGATGGTCGGGTCCTTGCGCGCCTACGCCTGAATTGGCCGGAAACATGCTCTTCGGCGGCTCACGGAAGGCGATCGAAATGATGCGCTGTCCCTCGGCCAGCCGTTTACCGGTGCGCAGGAAAAAGGGCACGCCGGCCCACCGCCAGTTGTCGATCGAACATTTCAACGCAATGAACGTCTCGGTCTCCGATTCCGGATTGACCCCGGGCTCCTGCCGGTAACCGGTGTACTGGCCGCGCACGACATCGGATGGTTGGATCGGCAACATGCTGCGAAAAACCTTGTTCTTCTCCTCGCTGATGGGCACCGGCTCCAGGGCGGTGGGCGGCTCCATCGCCATGAACGCGAGAATCTGGAACAGGTGGGTCACCACCATGTCGCGAAACGCGCCCGTGGCCTCGTAGAAGCCCGCACGAGTGCCCAGGCTCAGCGTCTCGGGTACATCGATCTGCACGTGATCGATGAAGTTGCGATTCCAGATCGGCTCGAACAATCCGTTGGCAAACCGGAAGGCGAGGATGTTCTGCGCCGGCTCCTTGCCCAGAAAGTGATCGATGCGGAAAATCTGGTCCTCGCTGAACACCTCATGCAACTTGGCGTTCAACGACACGGCGCTCGCCAGGTCGGTGCCGAAAGGCTTTTCCATGATGATGCGCGAGCGGGCCACCAGGTCGGCCTCGCCGATCATGCGCACCGCGTTCAACGCGGCATTCGGGGGCACGCTCAGGTAGTGCAACCGCCGTGTCTCACCTTCTATGGATTGCTCGGCCTTTTGCACCGCAGCCCTCAAAGCCGCGGGCCCTGCGGACAACGGTACGTAGTCCAACGTTTTGGCCCAGGCTTCCCAGTCAGCCTCGACGACCTTCCGGGTGGAGAATTCGTCCAGCGCCTTGCGGGCGGCGGCCCGAAAGCCGTCGGCGTTCATGTCATCGAGGGACACACCGACAATTCTGCAGCCCGGAATAAACCCGGCATGCGACAGGTAGAACAAGCCCGGTAGCAGCTTGCGGTGCGCCAAGTCACCGGTTGCGCCAAACAGCACTACAACCTGCGGAAACCGCGGTCCCACGCCCGAAAGAATTTTTGCCACCGTACACCTTTTTGATCGGCCAGCGAGGACGCCCCGGGATCGGGTGCGCGGTGAGAATTTAGCTCATCTGCGTGACAATCGGTGACGCGTGAATTAACTCGGCTTTCTGGTCTATTGCCGCATCACCACGACGAGGTAAATACAATGCTCGCGGCCACGCGTTTCGTACGTACACTCAGTGGGTGGCCCCAAAAGAAGGCAATCACCTGGCTCCATCTGGTGCACCGTCTCGCCTTCATGAAAGTTGAGCTTGCCCTTCAGCACCCAGATCACGTGACGGTTGAACGTGTATGAGGAAGCGGGAAAGGTCACCGAGGCTCCCGCGGGGAGCTCTACGCGGACCAACTCCAGCGGAAGGTCAGATTGTGGTGAAACCTGCCGGCGAACGTAGCCCGTCGCGGGATCCTGCCAAAGGGGCTGCTCTTCCGCGCGTACGAGTCGACCTCCACCGTGCTCCGCACGGGCCAGCAATGTCGACAGAGTCAGTCCGAACGCGCCCGAGAGGCGCCCCAGCAGGGTAGCCGTGGGACTTGCCTCACCCCGCTCGATTTTGCTGATCATGGCTTTTGAGACACCGGATCTCTCAGCCAGGTCCGCCAGTGACCAGCCCCGCGCCTCGCGCTCGATGGCGATCCGGGTCGCCAGTGGCTGAGCGGGGTCGTTGACTATAGTGGACATTATACTACTATAGGAGACGACGCCGTTCCGCGCAACCTGGGGAGTGACCATGCGTATTCGCGACGCCACCGATGCCGACGTACCGGCGATTCTCACCATCTACAACGATGTAGTGACGAACACGACTGCTATCTACGATGAGCGTCCTTCAACCCTCGAGGAACGCCAGGCGTGGTTCGACGGCCGCCGCAGTAAAAATTTTCCGGTGTTGGTGGGCGAGTTGAACGGCGAAGTAGTGGGGTTCTCCACCTTCGGCGAGTGGCGTTCGCGCTGGGGTTATCGATATACCGTAGAGCATTCGGTCCACGTGCGTGCCGATTGCCGTGGGAAGGGCTTCGGTCGCAAGCTGATCGAGGTGTTGTTTCCACGCGCAGTGGAGTTGGGTATGCACACCATGATCGGTCACATCGATTCAGCTGCTACGGCATCTCTTCGGTTGCACGAGAAATTGGGGTTCAAGATGGTGGGGACGTTCCGCGAAGTGGGGCGGTTGCGGGAGGGGTGGTTGAATGTGGTGGCGGTGCAGCGGGAGTTGTGACTCACCAGCCGACGGCTTGGCCGTCCTTACGGTGGTCTGACGCTGCTCGATACACGCCGGCAACGGGCTGCTCTGCCGCGCTGCTGGCCGGCGGGCCCTTGTGGGCCGCCGCATTGGCACCAACACCCGTAACCTCTGGCACAAACCAGATCGACTGGTACCCGCCCATGTCCTCCCCGTTGGTGGACTCAACCTTGTGCCCCATCGCCTGCAGCTTCGCCCCAACCAGGTCATACAGGTTGGATTCCAGGCTCAGCGTGTTGGATTCCTGAGAATGGCTGAACCGTGCGGCGTCCGTCGCCGCTTGCGGATTGGCTCCCAGGTCGATCATGTCTACCAACACCTGCGCGTGACCTTGCGCCTGCATGCTGCCGCCCATCAGCCCGAATGCCATCACCGGCTTACCGTCCTTCATCAGGAATCCCGGGATCAGCGTGTGAAACGGCCGCTTGTGAGGCGCGATAACATTGGGACTCTTCGGGTTCAGAGAGAAAAGGGCGCCTCGGTCATTCAGGACGAAGCCGTATCCAGGTACGGTGACTCCAGAGCCAAACGTGTCGTAGACACTGTAGATGAACGACACCATGTTGCCCCATCGATCGGCGGCAGCGAGATACACCGTGCCACCGGCAGGATCTCCCATGGGCTCAGGCGTGCGGGCCTTCTTCGGATCGATGCGGCCGCAAAGCTCCGCCGCATGGGACTTCGAAAGCAGCTTCTCCACCGGTATCCTGGAGAATCCCGGATCTGCATTGAATGCATACAAGTCGGCGTAGGCCAGCTTCTTGGCCTCCACGAGCATGTGCCAATACGCCGGTGAGCGCGGCCCCAGCGCTGCCAGGTTCATACCCAACCTGGGAGCGCATACTTCCAGGATGTTCATCATCTCGAGGACCGCGAACCCCTGCGTGTTGGGCGGCATCTCGTAGATGTCATAGCCGTGATAGTTCGTGCTGATCGGTGTTTCCCACGTGGCGTGCGTCGCAGCCAGATCCTCCATCGTCATCGTCCCGCCGAGAGACTTTGACTTCGCGACGATCGCCCGCGCGATCTCTCCTTTGTAGAAGGCGTCCCGTCCCTGCGACTCCAGGACGCGAAAAGCCTTGGCAAGATCAGGGTTGCGGAAGATGGCGTAGTTGTCCGGCAGTTTGCCGTTCACGAGGTAGGTTTTGACCGAGTCGGGGTCGTCCTTCAGAACGTCGGCTCCGTAGATCCAGTCATTGCGGATGCGCTCGGTCACCCCGAATCCCTGCTCGGCCAACACGGCCGCGGGTTCCAGAGTTTGTTTGAACGTCATGGTACCGGCGCGTTTCAGTAGTGCGTCCCAGCCGTCGACGGCGCCGGGAACGGTTGCAGAGTCAATGCCATGAACGGGCATTTGCTTTGTGAAGCCACGTTCCGCCATGCGGCTGGGCGTAGCGCCTGTGGGCGAACGGCCGCTGGCGTTCAGTGCGATCAGTTTCTTCTCTTTCGCGACCCAGGCGAGGACAAACACATCCCCACCCATGCCCGCGCTGCCCGGCTCCACCAGGTTGAGGACCGCGGCGGTAGCCACGGCCGCGTCGAACGCATTACCGCCCGACTTCAATATCTGAAGGCCCGCCTGAGCTGCCAGTGGCTGACTGGTGGCAACCACGCCGTTACGCGCTAACACTTCAGAGCGCGTCTGCGAAAGCCAACCGCTGGTGCGATCGCCACGAACGGCCGAGAAACCCGCCGCTGCCGGATGACCAGGGTCGGGCGAACCCACATCGGCTGCTGAGTAGGAGAACGGAATGCCAGCAAGTGTCAGTAATGTTGCAGCCGCCATTGAGGTCAGCGGCCGGCGGACCCTGTGATGTTTCATTGCGGGGGTTATTGGTGCAGGGCGCCCGAGGGCGGGGCACGCAGGATACTGCGAAAGCCGCCGGCGAGTCGCTGGTGCCTGGTGGCTCGGGCAGCCCGGCCCATCATCGACCGCTGCGCCGCGAATTGCGGGAGCCGTCAGCTCGACTTGCGCTTGGTCCTCTTCGTCCGCTTGGCGGACTTGGTCGCCTTCTTGCGCGGCACCTTCTTCCCTTCGCTGCGCGCCTCGGACAGCCCGATCGCGATGGCCTGCTTGCGGTTCGTCACTTTCTTCCCGGAACGGCCGCTGCGCAGCGTGCCGTGCTTCATCTCGTCCATCGCCCTCTCGACCTTGCGCCCAGCCGCCTTGCTGTACTTGCGTGCCATGAATCGCCCCTCGATTGGTGACCGCAGGATCATTGTCCACTGTCCCCGGTCGCGACTGTAGGAATCCACCACCCCTGCGTGTCAGACAAAATCGACACGTTGCGAGCCCAACCGAACGTTGCGAGACCTTGACAACACCAACACCGTGCGTACCATGCGCCCCCCATGCAGACAAACCTCTCACAACTGTTCGTAGGCGCGGCCCCTCCGCAGGGCGCCCGCGTTTGGATGCATTTGACAGATTGACCCAGCCGTTCAATGCGGAGGGTTGGTGCTGCCAATCCCTGACATTGATCGGAAGAATTGGGCCATGACTATTCACAAATTGAATCCCGAGCGACAGCCGCCAGAGCCGCGGCAGATCAGCGTCGGGGTGTCGTTTCAGCAAGAGCTCTACACACTCGTCGACACGGTCGTCAACACGCGTGCATTGCAGGCGTTCGAGATGGCCGTGACCAACCTTCCCATCCATCGAACCGTGCGCTGCGCCGCGCGCGGCAAGGTCGAGGAGGTCTTTGACGATCTCGCGTTGAACATGAATCTCACCGCGCAGCGGCTCGGCGAGGGCGAGTTGCTGCTGGACGGCACTGGCGTGTTCATCTATGCCGAAGGAACGCGGAAGTCAGATTACAGCTCGTGTCATTTCCGCATCTGGGCGTCGAGCCCGGCGCGGGCAGACGAGACCAGCGTAAACATCTTCCGGATCGTCGGCGAGCGACGCATCCAGGAGCAGATGTTCGTGCTCGATTGGCACTTCGCCAACACGCGCGGCGGCATTTCCAGCACCTCCTTTGAAGAGGTTGCATGTGACGTGGTACACGACGAGGCGTACCCCGGACTCGGGGCGCCCGTTAAAGACTTCATAACCCGCTATCTGGATGCGAAGGATACCGTATTGATATTGCTGGGACAGCCCGGCAGCGGCAAAACTCGCTTCGTCCGCGCCATCCTCGGCGAAATGTCACGACGGAAGGGACAGAGCGCCGAGGTCATGTATACCGGCGACAAGCGTGCATTCGAGAGCGACGAGATCTTTGTCAGCTTCATCACCGGGTCACACGACGCCTTTGTAGTTGAAGATGCCGACCATCTTCTGACAGCACGCTCCAGCGGTAACCAGGACATCCATCGCTTCCTCGCCATCGCCGATGGAGTTGTCAGCGCACAGGGGCGCAAGATCCTGTTCACAACCAACCTGCCGAACGTTCATGACATCGACGAAGCCCTGTTGCGGCCAGGCCGCTGCTTCGCAACGGTGCAGACGCGCTCACTCACGCTGGAAGAGGGCATCGAACTCATTGGCAGGCTGTGCGACGGCGACGCCGGCCGGGCGCATGCCGCGCTCGCGCGTGCCTTCCCCGCGGGCTCAAAAACCTGTTCCGTGGCGTCGATCTACCGCGCCTGCGGACTTTAAGTATTTGATTTAGAAGGCGCAATATAGCTGCGCTCCCGCAGCCGCCGCTGTAATTGACAATCATTCTCATTCCCAATTACCATAGCCTCACTCGAAGGAATTGTTGAGCCGCACCACCGACCGAGGGGCCCTGATGTACGTCTGCGTATGCCATGCCGTGACCGATAAAGACATCCGCAAGGCTGTCGATCGCGGCGCTTGCTCGCTCTTCGACGTACAGAACGAACTGCCCGTTGGAGCCTGTTGCGGCCGCTGCGAAGACACCGCCAAAAGCGTCGTCGACGAGTACTTGAGCAAGTGCCGACGTGACGCAGCAACTCAGTTGATTGCCCAACCTGCGCTCTAGGCCGGTAATCGTTCTCATTCCCGTTCAGCAACTGTCATTGCGCCTCGCGCGCCGCTCCGCCAAGATCGCGGGCTGTCATTTGAAGCGGAGCAACGGCAATGAAGGGCGACCCGAAGATCGTGCAGCACCTGAACGTGGTGCTGAAGAATGAGCTCACCGCCATCAACCAGTATTTCCTTCATGCCCGGATGTTCGGCCATTGGGGACTCGACCGGTTGGAGGAGAAGGAAAAGCACGAGTCCATTGATGAGATGAAGCACGCGGACAAGCTGATTGAGCGCATCCTGTTTCTGGACGGGCTGCCCAATCTGCAGGACCTGGGCAAGCTGCTCATTGGCGAGAACGTGAAGGAAGCACTCGAGTGTGACCTCAAGCTCGAAATGGCGGCCCGGGTTGACCTGAAGGCGGCCATTGCCGACAGCGAGACACTGAAGGATTACGTCTCGCGGGAGCTGTTCGAGACCATCCTCGAGTCGGAGGAGGAGCACATCGACTTCCTCGAGACGCAGCTCGACCTCATCACCCGTATCGGAATCGAGAACTACTGTCAGTCCCAGATCGGCGAAGACGACGAGTAGTCAGACCCGTCGAGCTCCTGCGCTGAACGCTCACTGCAGAGCGTTCAGCACTTCCTGCGCAGCTGTAGTGGAGGAAGCCGGGTTCTGGCCCGTAATCAGGTTGCCGTCCACAACCACATGCGCACTCCAGTCCGCCGCGCGCGAATACTGACCGCCCAAGCGGCGCAGCTCGTCTTCGACGAACCAGGGCACGAGATCCGGACCGTTGACCGCAAGCTCCTCGGTGTTTGAAAAGCCGGACACGGCGCGGCCCTCGATCAGCGGCGCACCGTCCGCCTTGCGTGGCTTGCGGAGCGCGGCCACCCCGTGGCAAACCGCCGCGATCGGCTTCTTCGCCCGGTCCATCGCCTCAATGATCGCGATGGATTTCGGATCATCGGTGAGATCAAACACCGGACCCAATCCGCCGCTATAGAACACCGCGTCGTAGTCAGCGGGATTGATGCTGGCCAACGCGACCGTGCTCGCCAGCGCCTGCCGGGCAACCGAATCAGCTAGAAACCGGCGCGTGTCGTCGGTCTGCGCCGCGGCAGACTCGCTGGTGGGATCAATGGGCGCCACGCCCCCGCTCACCGAGGCGAGCGTCACCTTCGCACCCGCGTCCTGAAAGGTGTAATAGGGCGCTGCGAGCTCTTCGAGCCAGGTGCCGGTCCGTTGGTCCGTGCCGGGTACGGCGCTGACGGAGGTCAGGACAATCAGAATCTTCAAATCGTTCTTCCGCAAAAGGGGCCCGTGTCCAAAAGGTAATCACGCCCAGGGTATATAATTCCTCAACGGCGCTTTATAAACTCCCGGCCCCATGAAACCCTGGCTGATCAATTTATTCGTCGCCGCGGCCGGAGTGGTGATCCTCGTCATCGGTGCCACCTGGCTGGCCTCCAGCGGGCTGCAGGATCCGGCGAACCACTTCGTCGGACGGCCGCCCCTGGATCTGCAGGCATCCAACATCACATTCGCAAGCGGGGCTGGCGTGCTCATTCACGGGTGGCTCGTACCCGGCAAGCCGAAGCAGGGCGTGGTATTGCTCCTGCACGCGGTGCGCGGCGATCGCCGCGACATGATCTCGCGTGCCAAATTCCTGCGCACCAAGGGCTACGCCGTGTTGCTCATCGACTTTCAGTCCCATGGGGAGAATCGCGGTCGGCGCATCACCTACGGTTATCTCGAATCGATGGACGTCACGGGCGCCATTCAGTACCTGCATCACAAGCTGCCCGGTGAGAAGGTTGCCGTCATCGGCGTGTCGATGGGGGCAGATGCGTTCGTCCTGGCCGATGGCCGCCCGCCGGTAGATGCGGTGGTTCTCGAACAGATGTATCCGACAATCAATCGGGCCATAGCCAGCCGGGTGCGTTCCAACATCGGTCCGTTCGCGCCACTGTTTTCATCCCTGGTGATGGTGGAAATGCAGTCGCGGATGGAGATTCCAGCCGACCGGCTCAGCGCTATCGACCGGCTGGGGAAGATCGGCGCACCCGTTCTGATCGTAAACGGCACCGAGGACAATCACACCACTATCGAAGAAGCGCGTGCCGAGCTTGCTGCCGCCGCTCCACCGAAGGAACTGTGGGCGGTTGAAGGAGCAGGGCACGTGAATCTGCACGAATTCGCCAAGGCGCAGTACGAGCGTCGCGTCGGCGACTTCCTGGCGCGTTACCTTCCGCCCGTGACCGCGCAATAACGCTGCAAAGCCTACCGGCGGTGCCCGCTAGTAGGCCATTAGTAAAGTAAGACGCTGGATTTTCCTAAATCCTCCGCTGCTTCGATTCGGCTGTGCCGCGTGCTACCGTGCTGCGGATACAGTCGAAACCCATGTCCACAGCACCCAACAAAGCGTCGGTTGAGCAGCTGCGCAACGAGCTGGGAGCGCGCTTCTACCGGCCGCTGATGAGCTTCTTCCTGCGCCGGATCAAGGATCGCCCCCTGGCCGAGGACCTGACCCAGGACGTCCTCCTGAAGGTCGTACGGGCCGCCGAGAAGGGCCAGATCGAACGGGCCGACAGCTACGTCTTTAAAGTCGCAATCAATCTCCTGCGCGATCAGCGGCGGCGGGCCCAGCGGGCGGGACCTGCCATCTTTGTGCCGATTGACGAGGACCGCGACGGCCGGCTGGAAAGTCAGCTGGTGGAGGCAATCTCCCCCGAGCGCGTCTTACTCAGTGAGGACTCGCTCGCCGATGTGCTGCGTTCCCTGGAAGAGCTCGGCGAGCTCACCCGTAATATCTTTATCTTGTTCCGGCTCGAGAATATGAAGCAGAAGGACATCGCCGCCCTGTATGGAATCGGGCAGAGCACTGTCGAGAAGCACGTGGTGAAAGCCGTGCTGCATCTCGCGAACCGCTACGGGACCGAGCGATGAGCGGCATTGAGTCGAGTGACGTCGAGATCGGCAGACTGGAAGAAGCGGCCGCCTGGCGCGTGCGCCTGGCCGAGCAGGATCTGGAGTCCAGTCCGGAGCTGTGCGCATGGCTGGCCGCGGATGAGCGTAACTTTTCCGCCTGGCGGCAGGTGCAGGACCGCTGGTCCCTTTTTGCAGAGCACGCCACAGCGCCCGAGGTGATCAATCTCAGGCGCCAGGCCCTGGCGCACGCGCATGAAGCGGGTCGGGGTCGATGGGTTCGCTCGAAGCGATTCGCCGTTGCACACAGCTTGGGGATTGCCGCGGGCATTCTCGTGGCTGCGGTGGGCGCGTTATTTCTGTGGATGCAACAACCCGATGTTTACAGCACTCGCGCCGGTGAGCGCCGGGTCGTAACACTGGCAGACGGGTCGCAGATTGCACTCGACTCGAGGAGTGAAGTGCGGGTCCGCTACTCTGCGCACGCTCGTGAGCTGACCCTCGCCAAAGGTCAAGCCAGGTTTGATGTTGCACATGATGTTGAGCGGCCGTTTACGGTCACCGCTGCCGATCACAAGGTCATTGCGATCGGCACGGCGTTCAACATGGACCTGTTTGGTCCGAGCCTGCTGGTTACATTGATTGAAGGTCATGTCGTCATCGCAGCTGTTAGCGCTAACACGGTACCCGCGCAAATAGACACCGTGATTTCCCCAATCAACCTCGATGCGGGCGAGCAGGTCGTTTTCTCTCCCGAAACACCTCCCAGTGTTGCTCGCGTCAACCTGGGTCAAGCCACGGCCTGGGAAAACGGGGAGATCATCTTTGAGAACGACAGCCTGTCAACCGTGGTGGCCCGAATCAACCGTTATGCCCGCCATGGCGTAGTTATTGCTGACACGCAGACCTCTCAGCTACGCATCAGCGGGGTGTTTCACACAGGCGACGTCGATGGGTTCGTGAGTACGATCGTGGCGTATCTGCCTGTACGCGCGGACAAATCCGGCGACGGGACGACTCACCTGGCACAGCGCTGATGCTCGCGGCACGGCTGTCAGCCGATCCTCCAAGGCCGTCCGCGCGGAGGATTTTTGAAAAGCCGGCGTCTGTATCCAGTGTGAGCCCCGAAAACTGCGGGCTTTCGACGATGACTAACGAGGGGGTCGAATGGTCATTCGGACGCAACGGATGCGCACAGCATCTGGTCTCGCCACTGTTTGCGCGCTGGGCGTACTCGGCACCGCCGTCGCCCAGGCAGCGGATCGCAGCTTTCGCTTTGATATAGCCAATCAATCCTTGTCGCAGGCCTTGCGCAATTTCGCACACGTCTGCGGCCAGGAAGTCGTCTTCACCGAGGACATGGTTGCCGGCCAGGCAACCTCGCTCAGGGGCGAATACACGGCCGAGGCAGCTCTGAACCGGCTGTTGCAGGGGACCGACCTGGTGGCCGAGCGCTCCTCCTCTGGTGCCATCATGATTCGGCGCCGCTTGCGGGAAACAGGTGCTGACGTACGAGCGCCGATGACTTTCGGCAGGACCGCTTCAGCGGGTGCACTGCAGGTCAATACCGCGGCCTATGCGGCGGAAGCAACCGGCGCGTCTGATGCCGCTCCCGCGCCGCCAACGCGAATCGCAGCGGCACCTCCAGCGGCGCCACCTGCCCTGGAGGAAGTCATCGTCACCGGCACCAAGCGAGCGGAGAACATTCAGTCAGTCCCGAGCTCAGTGTTTGTCGCGACTGCCATAAGCATGGAGCGCGCCAACATCCGTGACTTCGATGATCTCGTGAAGATCGCACCCTCGCTCACGATAACGAAGACGAGCCAGCCGGCCAACAACAGTATCAACATTCGCGGCATCGGCACCTACGCCTACTCGATCGCGACCGAGTCCAGCGTGGCGGTCGTAGTCGACGATATTCCCCAGGCGTTTCAGGCTGAGGCTTTCTCCTCATTTGTGGACGTCAAGCAGGTTGAAGTTCTGCGTGGACCGCAGAACACGCTGTTTGGCAAGTCTGCTTCAGCCGGTGTCGTCAACATCACGACAGAATCTCCGACGTCGACATTCACCGGTCGCGCGGAAGTCATGCACACGTTCGATGACGAGTCGCGCTACCAGGCGACCCTATCGGGCCCCATTGTCGATTCGCTGAAGTTCCGCCTGTCCGTCAACCACAGCGAATACCAGGGCAACGTCTATGACCTTTCGACCGGGACCTGGCTGAATGGCGAGCAGGATTCCACTGTCCGCGGCAAGTTGCTATGGGAACCCGGGGATTCCTGGAAGGTGACCTTGTCACCTTACTTCACGCATACACCGGCGGGGTGTTGCGCGGGTGCGCCGTTGTTCATCAGTCCGGGTGTCACGTTCGGCAAGACCAACGTGCCCCAATCAACGATTCTGCGGGGCATCACGGTCGGACCCGACAACCGGACCACCCGTATGGACGTCGCCGCCCGCGGTGATGGCCAGGACTATGGCAGCGGACTGAAGATCGAGCGTGAGCTGGGTAGCCTGAACCTGGCGTTTATCTCCTCGTATGACCATTACGAGCTGCACGATATCCAGGACACGGACTCATCGGACTTCAACTTCCAGACAGTGGCTCCCACGGCGCCACCGGGCGGATCCGCCAACGGCGGCTTCTTCAAGATCAGTTCCGTGACCGATGAGCTGCGCCTGACTTCAGGCGACAGCGGCCCCTTCCGCTACGTGACAGGCCTGTACTACAGCCGCACCGGTTCGCAGCGCGATTTCGTGCGCGGCTCGAACTCACTCGGCACGTTCAACAATCTCACCTCGCTGCCTTCGACCAACAGCACGGCCTACTCGAGCTATGTCGCCAACGCGGTTTCGCAGAACTTCGCCGTGTATGGTCAGTCGACCTACGACATTCTCGAAAAGCTCGGTTTGACGACCGGCCTGCGGGTGAACCGGGAGAAGATCAGCTACAACTTCATCGATCGTGGCAACCACGTGAGCTACGGCTCCCCGGAGTGCTCCACACAGTCGCCCACATTGCCGGTTTCGACCTGCAATCAATCGACCTCGGTGACCGGCCGGGCGAGCCTCCAGTACCACCTGACCGAGGATGTGATGGTTTTCGGTGGCTACGCCCGGGGCTACAAGGGCCTGGCGTATGACCTGACCAGCACACTGACGACGCGATCGCTGCTCACCACCGGACCGCTCAAGGGTATTCCCGTAGCCGATGCCGTCGCAGCCAGGCAGCCCATTCCGGCCGAAACGGTGAACAGCTACGAGCTCGGGTTCAAGAGCACCTTCTTCGAGCGCCGGTTGACCTGGAATGTCACGGCGTTCGATGAGGAGTTCCAGGGCTTCCAGGCGCAGAGTCGCGATCAGATCACGGGTCAGAATCTCCTGAACAGCATTGGCAAGGTGACGTCTCGGGGTGTTGAGACTGAGCTCGCGGCGGTCGTTGGGGACTTCACGTTCAGTAGCGGCGGCGCCTACGATCGTGCGGTGATGGAGCGATTCCCGAACGCGACGTGCTTCCCGCTGCAGACTGTTGCGCAGGGCTGCGTAGGAAGTCAACAGGACCTGTCGGGCAAACCCCTGTTCAACGCACCGAAGTGGAACGTCAGTGCCAATGGTCAGTATGACGTGCCGTTCACTTTTCACGACTGGAAGCCGTTTGTGACGGGCAGTGTCCGGTGGCAATCACAGGTGGTGTTCAACCTGTTGCAGGACCCCGACTCGATACAGAAAGCCTACAGCCTGTTCGACATGGCCGTGGGTGCGCAGGACGAGCACTGGAAACTGACCGTGTTCTGCAACAACGTGTTTGACAAGAGCTACGCGCTCACACGCGGCCGCAACGGAGTGTTCAACATCAGCCAGACGACAAATCCGCCCACGGATGCAATCAACTGGACGCCGGCGCGCGACAGCGTGCGCTACTTTGGAATTCGCGTAGGGGCGAATTTCTGAGCACGGGCGTAGTGGGGCGGCGGGATTCGCTACCGGCGCGGGCTGGCGCCATTGCAACAATCATCGCGGCGGCCGCCGCAGCCGCGCCGTCCAACCCGGCGCCCGGCCTCACCCCCGTGCCGGTAGTCACGGCCGCCGCGATGGCCGCAACGGCTTCCATCCCGCCGTATAACGCGACGGTCAGTGGACGCATTCTGCCAATGTCGCGGGAACTGCTCGTGCGCCTGGCCAAAGAGGGCCGGGCGCTCTCACTGGATGGCGTACCCGTCTTCAATGGCGACGACAAGTTCCTGCCAGGCAAGATTGCCCTGGGCCTCGCCGAGTTTCTCGTTTCGGTCCCCGCAGATGATCCCCGACGAGCCGAGTACCTTGCGGGTTTCCGCCGCATTTCCAAGCTCACGGTAGATGATGCCAACGATTCCTGGGGCATCTACTACTACATGTCGGGCCTCAACAAGCTGCGCAAGGCCGGGATGTTGAGTGCGGCAGTGGATCGACTGACACTGGCGAAGCTGCGAGTCCGACTCGATTGGCGCAGCTTCGTAGACGTCGACACCTTTGCGCTGATTGACCACCCCAACAACTACTATTGCGTGGCATTTGGAATCGCGCGCCTGCGTGTGCAGATGGGGTGGGAAGAGGCCGCCGGTTCGGAACGGCTGCTGCAGAAAATGCTCGAGCACTATCGGCAGTTCTCCGGCGAGTATGGATTCGCTGACGAAACGGACGGCGACGGCCGGTTTGACCGTTACAGCGTGTTGCTGAGCGCCGAGATCGCACAGAAGTTTATTGAGACCGGCGCGCAGCCGCCCGCCGAGGTCATCGGTTGGGTGCGCAAATCGGCCGACGTCATGCTCCAGCGCCTCAACCTCAACGGCGACGGATTCGAGTATGGGCGCAGCCTGGGCCCCTACGGCCTCACCGCAATGATAGAGGTGCTCACCGCCGCGGCCGTTCTCGGAGTGTTGAACGAGCAGGAGAAAGCGCTCGCGTACGCCTTCATTTCTCGCGCGGGACAACACTACGTCGAGTTCTGGCTGAATCCGAAAACGGGCTCCGTTGACATGTGGGACCAGGGCAGGCGGACCGATGCCTATCGCGGCAAGTTTCGTATCCTGGGCGAAAACCTGTCGCTGGCGCACCAGTTCGTCTATACGAACGCCTTCTGGAATCAGCTCGGTTTCCAGGACCGGCCACCGATGCCCGATTTCGCCGCGGCGCTGCAGCACCTTCCCAAGCGAACAGTAACGTGGTTCGCGCGCGGCGAGTATGACCGGATGCTGCTGACACTGCGGGATCGTGGCCACGTGCTCGGCTTGCCGCTCATCAATGGCGGTACGAGCCAACACATGCACAATCCGTATTTCCCGATTCCCTACTCACCGGGAATGCTCGACAGTGTGGCGGACGGCAGCACGCCGCAATTGATCCCGCAACTCACCCTGGCCGACGGCTCGGTATTGGCGCCCCTGGCTTATTTTCAACACGTGAGCGTGCTGGAGCGGACTCACCAGACCGTCATCACATTCCAACAGCCACAGCTCGACAAACTGGGCACGGAAAGCCCTGTCGCCGATGACCGTTTCTCACTGACTTCCACCTACACGTTGGAGCCGGGGCGGATCACCCGCAGCGATGTGTACACCCCCCGAAGCGCGGTGCCGCTCAAAAGCGTCCGAATCGAATTCGCCACGTACTCGGACCGACCCGTCCTCCGTGGCACAACCACCACCTTTGGCCGGGGCGCCGTGCGCAAGTTCTCGGCTGTCGGCTTTGAGCGGTGCGACGTCGCGCGCGTTCAAGATGATGTCGCCTATCACACCCCCACCGGTCCGTTCGCTACCCGCGTAGTCTGTGAAAATCCGTCCCTCACCCTCCAGGGTCCTTTGAGACTCGGCTGGACGTTGAGTTATCAATAGCAGGGGTAACCCGCAATTTTAGCGGTTTCCGCAGCCAAGTCGGTCACCGTGGTTACACCTGACTGACACGTTGAGTTGCCCCGGGGAACGCTCGCTGTTGCTCCGACACCCCATCCCCCGCAGAACTGTGAAGTAGTTGCGTCGCGGGTTCGCATAATGCATGGAAAGAAGCCCCTGCGCGCTGTATGACACGCGCGGTGGCAGGCTAGACTGCAGGTCCAGGGGGAATCGGGCTGTGTCGAGCCTGAGCGCGCGGCGGATTGCGCGTACTACATAAGAAATGGAGCCGGCGCCAGGACCGCGCCGGGCCAACCAAAGGGTTTCAGACCTATGAAGAGACTGCTAGCCATTGCGCTGACCAGCCTCCTGATGGCGGGCGCGACTGTAACGGCCAAAGACAAGGCGCCTGCGGCAATCGCCAAGGGCACCCAGATCGGCGTGGTCAATCTGCTGGATCCGGAGGTGATGCACTATCACTCCGCCAAGCAGACCTTCAACAGCTTCCTGAAGATCCAGGCGGTCACCTGGAATGTGGATGACATGTTGAATGCGGCACTGCAGGAGCAGCCCGCGACGGCGGGGCTCACGCTGACACCGTTGGCGCCGACTGACACACTCGTGCGCGCTCGCGAGAGTTGCTTTGTCAATGCGCCCCTCGTGAAGGCGAAAGGGTTGCCCAAGAATTGCGCAGCCGGCCTGCTCGAGCTGGCGGCCAGCGCGAATGTCAACTACCTGATTGTCATGGCCCCGGGCCTCAACAATACGGATCACAACGATGGGGCGAAGCTGGAAGAGAGTGAAATGCTGCGCGGTTGGGGATTCGTCACGCACGAACGCGGTGGCGCCAAAGACCGGCCGACCCTGTTCAGTGAGGTCGAATTGTTGTTGATCGCTGTTTCGCCGGAAGGCGTCACCCTGCGCGCCCGCCAGTGGGGCGGCAGTTATAACTATCAATGGCAGAGCTACACGGTCCCGGCCGACCCCAAGGCGATCCCGCCCGAGCAACTGGAGCAGCTGCAGTCCCTGTTCGCCACCATCCTCACGCGGCAGGCCAAGGACTTCATGGACCAGGTGCACGTCGAGTAGAGGCGTCGTTCGCCGTGCCACACAGCGCCTGGACTGAGTGACGGAAGTCACACTTTCGGAAGGCCGCCGGCTCGAGAAATCTGCGGATGAGACGAAAATCCACGAGGGAACAGGGCCCGGCAACGCACGCTGCAACATAAATCGGCGCAAGGCCAAGGACACGAACGATGATTATCCGGCGTCTCGACGCAAGCCTCCTGGTTACCTTACTGGCAACGCTGCTTGGCCTCAGCGCCTGCGGCGGGGGTGGCGATTCCGGCAGTTTCAGCAACGCTGCCCAGTCCACATCGACCTACACCAAAGGGGTGTTCCTGCCGGCAGCCACTTTCGCAGCCAAGTGCGCCGCACCCCGCAGCGGAACGGACCCCGTCACCCATGCCACTTTTCCGGACTCAAAGGGCACCAGCACCGATGAGAACAACTGGCTGCGTTCCTGGACCAATGACCTGTACCTCTGGTACAGCGAAGTGCCGGATCTCGATCCCGCATCCTCCGCCACAACGGACTACTTCAATCTGCTGAAGACCCCCGCCACGACGCCATCAGGGTCTGCGAAGGACAAATTTCACTTCACGGAAACCACCCAGGAGTGGGAGTCGCTGTCACAGTCCAACATCGATGTGGGCTACGGCGTGCAATTTGATGTCATCGCGCCGAAGGTGCCGCGCCACATCGTGGTCGCCTACACCGAAGCTGGATCGGCGGTGAGTCAACCCCCTTTGAGTCTTGCGCGCGGCGCGGTCGTCCTCGCGATCGACGGGAACGACATCAACACCACTACCCAGGCGGGAGTGGACGCCCTGAACGCTGGACTCTCGCCGGTTGCGGTGGGCGAGAAGCACACGTTCCAGATCCAGGATATCGGCTCCACCACTTCGCGATCGGTCACTCTGCAGGCCGCCAGTGTAATCACTCATTCGGTAGGCATGACCCAGACATTTGCCACTGCGACGGGCACTGTGGGCTACCTGCTGTTCAACAACCAGCTCGCACAGGCAGAAACGGAGCTGGTTACCGCAATCAACACGTTGAAGTCGGCCGGTGTAACCGACCTCGTGCTCGACCTGCGCTACAACGGCGGCGGCTACCTGGATATCGCCAGCGAGCTCGCGTACATGATCGCGGGTCCGCAGATGACGGCCGGACAGACCTTCGAGCTGATCCAGTTTAATTCCAAGCACCCGACGACGGACCCGGTGACCGGTAACGCCCTAGCACCGACGCCGTTCTTCACCACGACG
The DNA here is from genome assembly GCA_034668025.1 of Gammaproteobacteria bacterium. Lineage (GTDB taxonomy): Bacteria > Pseudomonadota > Gammaproteobacteria > Steroidobacterales > Steroidobacteraceae > 13-2-20CM-66-19. The sequence continues at coordinate 17,422 of JAXDQF010000379.1, forward strand.
CTCGGCCTGTCAGTCACTCGGGGCCAGGCGTTGCCATCACTGAACCTGCAGAAGGTGTATGTACTCACGGCTTCGGGCACTTGCTCAGCCAGTGAGTCGGTGATGAACAGCCTGCAAGGAGTCGGCGTGCAGGTCATTCAGGTCGGCACGACCACCTGCGGCAAACCCTATGGCTTCTACCCGCAGGATAATTGCGGCACGACGTATTTCAGCATCGAGTTCCAAGGCATCAATGCGCGCAACTTCGGCGGCTATTCCGACGGCTTTTCCCCCAAGCCGGGAATGACTGCGAGTACCGGCATCGACGCCACATTCCCGGGTTGCACCGTGGAGGATGATTTCACGCACGCGCTCGGTGACCAGAACGAGAGCCTGTTATATTCAGCGCTGTCTTATCGCGCAACGCAAAGTTGCGGCACACCGCCTGCGGGAGTGGCACCGGGTGGCGTCATCAAGCGGATGGCGCGGGTAGTAGGGCAGAGCTACCTCGTTCGATCACGTATGCGAGAGATTCGCATCCTGCGCCCTAAACCATAGGCTGTCCGTTCCCGGCGACATAGTTGTTCCCCATAGAACTTCCAACCTCTAAACCGGTGCTTACGGTGGCGGGGTGCATTCAACGCAAGCGGGCCAAACGCCCGGTGCGTCATGGGAGGTTCAAATGGTTTCGATTACCAGCCGTTCGCGTGGTCCATTGTATGGAAACAACAGCCGGCCAATACGCCTGGCGACAAAACTTCTGACACTGTTGCTCGCCGCCTGCGGCGGTGGCGGCTACAACGGCAGCGGGAACATGGGGCCGCCGCTGGCTCCAACGGTGACAATCGCTATTGCGCCGACAACGATCACTCTCGGTCAGAGCGCGACGTTGACCTGGTCTACGATGAATGCCAGCACGTGCTCTGCGAGCAGTGGTTGGACCGGGAACGAGGCAACGAGCGGAACACAAACGGTGACACCGACCGGGACCGGTAGCGTCACCTACACGTTGAGCTGCACCGCGCCAACTGGCAGTGCGTATTCCGGTGGAGGCGGCGGACAGGCTTCAATGTCCGCCACGCTCACAATCAATCCGGCCAGCGCATTCTCATTCACGACGCTCGTATCCGATACGGCCAGCAACGGAGCGTTGATTGTAGACCCCAATCTGAAGAACCCCTGGGGTGTGGTGTTCGGTCCGACAACCCCGGTTTGGGTTGCCAACAACCACACCGGGACTTCGACGCTCTACGACGGCAACGGGAAGCCGCAACCGGCAGCAACGCCATTGATTGTGAATACGCCACCTGCCGGCGCAGTCACATTTGCTCCGACCGGGATCGTATTCAACGGCTCGGCAACGGACTTCATGGTCACCGCTGCGGGCAAATCCGGGCCGGCGCGGTTCATATTCTCCGGCGAAGGCGGAATGATTGCCGGCTGGTCGCCGACAGTTGACACGACGCACAGTGTGACCATGTACCCGGCCGCCGGCGGCGATTCCGGGGGCGCGATCTATAAAGGACTGGCCATCGCCAAGAACGCTACGGGTGCGAGCTTCCTGTACGCCACCGACTTTCACAACAACAAGGTGGATGTCTTTGACACGACCTTCGCGAAGCAAACATTGGCTGCCGGCGCCTTCGTCGATCCCAAGTTGCCGGCGGGCTATGCCCCGTACGGGATTCAGGCAATTGCCAATGGAACGGGTGGGGCGGTGCAGATCTATGTGTCGTACGCCAAACAGGACTCGAACGCGGAAGACAATGTCTCCGGGGACGGCCTCGGCATGGTTGATATTTACGATGCCACCGGCGCGTTTATCAAACAGCTGGTACCACCTGGCGGCGCGTTGAACGGCCCGTGGGGAATGGCACTGGCGCCAGCGGACTTTGGAACACTCAGCAAGACGCTCCTGGTCGGCAACTTCGGCGACGGCAAGATCAATGGGTACGATCCCGCCTCCGGCACTTTCATGGGCGCGATCATGGACTCTGCGGGCCATCCCTTCGCAATGCCGGGACTGTGGGGAATTGCGTTTGGCAATGATGCCGCCAACCAGCCGCATAACACGCTGTTTTTTGCAGCGGGTATCAATGACGAGGAGAACGGCAGCTACGGCCGAATCGACCTGGGCGGACCACCCAGCTTGAATGCCGCACCGGTCGTGACACTGACGGTCCCGACGGGCAATCTAACTGGCACGGTCGCTCTGACGGCAACGGTGCAAGACGCGCTTGCAGTGAGCAAGGTTCAGTTCTTTGCGAATACCAGCACTTTGCTGGGCACGGCAGCGGCTTCTCCATATACGGTTCAGTGGGATACCACTACCGTGGCGAATGGCAGCGTTTCTATCACAGCTGTGGCGACGGATAACGATGGCAATGTAGGGTCGTCAGCCGCGACGACTGCGACGGTCGCGAACTGAGCGTCCTCTAGCGCGCACAACGCCCCGGGCGTCGGCGGACGCCCTGGGGCCGCATGGTCCCGCAACAAGTCTTAACACCCGTTGCGCGAATCCGTCCGGCATCATACAAAGGTGCACAGGGACGTGCCCCTTGCACAAACTCGTTCATGCACTCAACACCGCCAACCACTCAAGCGGGCCTCGCCGAGGACCCGGAATTCTTCGCTCTGCTGACGAGAAGCTATGCCCGTCTCGTGGGCCGCCCGCTGGTGCCGGAAGGGCGTGGTGCCGCATGGCTCTACCACGAAGCCCCGTTTGCCGTGGTCGCACATAACACCGACGCGGATCCCCGCTTCATCTACGCAAACAAAACCGCTCAGACCTGCTTCGAATACCCGTGGGCCGAATTCACCCAACTGCACTCGCGCTCATCCGCCGAGCCACCGAATCGCTTCGAGCGGCAGCGCGTGCTGGAAAGCGTTGCGCAAAACGGGTGTGTGACGGGCTACAGCGGCCTGCGGATCTCCAAGTCCGGCCGCCGTTTCTGGATCCAGGATGGCGTCGT
>JAXDQF010000380.1:0-8119 GCA_034668025.1 Gammaproteobacteria bacterium
CTCTGACGAGCCCTCCCGCCGAGTAGCCTGCAACAATCAACCAGTTCGGCAACGGCGAGACCAGCAGCTCTTCAATGTGTTTGCCGAACTTCGCGCCAAAAAACGACGAGACCACATTGCCGTACGAATTCGTGATGACCGACATCATGATCAGGCCCGGCGCGATGTACTGCATGTAGTCGAAGCCGCCCATGGCGCCAACACGCTTGCCGATCAAACTGCCGAAAATGACGAAATACAGCGTCGCCGTCACTGCCGACGGCACAATCGTCTGCCCCCAGATACGAATGATCCGCCCGTATTCACGGATCACGATCGTCTTGAATCCGATCCAGCGGACCGCCCCGAGGCTCATCTGCGGCGCGGCGGCCGTGTTCACTGCCACATCCATCAGCCCTGCCCCGCCGCCGGAGCGGCACCCCGTTCCACCAATCGCATGAAGATCTCCTCGAGACGATTCACCTTGTTGCGCATGCTCAGCACCTCGATGCCGGCCGCCGACAACTCGGCGAACACCTCGTTGAGATTCTGCTCCTTGGTGATCTCGACTTCGAGCGTATGGTCATCCGGCAGTGTGGTCGCAAGCGAGCTGCCCAGCTGTGGAGCCCGCTGCAGGGTGTTCCGCAGGTTGAGCACGAACACCTCCGTATTCAACCGGCGCAACAGGCTGCTCATCCGGTCGCGCTCCACAATCTTCCCGCCGTCGATGATCGCAATGTTCCGGCACAGCGTCTCGGCTTCCTCGAGATAGTGCGTCGTGAGAATGATGGTCGTGCCGCGCTCGTTGATTTCGCGCAGAAAATCCCACATGGAGCGGCGGATCTCGATATCCACGCCCGCCGTCGGCTCATCGAGAATCAACAGCCGCGGCTCGTGCATCAGCGCCCGGGCAATCATCAGCCGGCGCTTCATGCCCCCGGACAGGCCGCGGGAAATATTGCCGCGCTTGTCCCACAGCTGCAGCTGCTTCAGGTACCGCTCGGCCCGCTCCCGCGCTACCGAGCGCGGAATCCCATAGAACCCCGCCTGGTTCACGACGATCGTGAGCGGGGTCTCGAACATGTTGAAGTTGACCTCTTGCGGCACGACGCCGATGCAGGCCTTGGCGGCCTCGAGATCCGAGTCGATGTCGTGTCCGAAGACGGCAGCGGTGCCGGCCGACTTGTTGACGAGCGACGTCACAATGCCGATGAGCGTCGTCTTACCCGCGCCGTTGGGACCGAGAAGCGCGAAGAAGTCACCTTGCTCGACGTCGAGATCGACGCCCTTCAGAGCCTGGACGCCATTCTTGTACGTCTTCGTGAGATGACGGACGGAGAGTGCATTTGTTGGATTGGTAGCCATCAGTTCGCAAAATACCGGTGCACGTACTCTTCGAAAGTGCCCTTGTCACTCGCCTCAATGGAGGCCTGTTTCGCCAGCGATTCCTGTGCCTGGGCGGAGAATTCCGCGAGGCGCTCCCCGTTGGGCGGGTACAGGTCCAGGAAATAGTCCTTGTGCGCCTTGGACATGCGCAAGGCCAGATCGAAAAAGGATTCGTCCGTGGTCGTGAGCTCCTCCATCAGTCGGGCCGACGGTGTCAGCGCAACGTTGGCGAGCTTGGCTGCCTGCACCGCCAGGGCCTGTGAGTACGGGCGCGAGGTATCGCCCCGATCCAGTACTTCGCAGATGCCCGTCATCGAATCGAGCAGCTCCTGGCCCCAGGACTGCATCGGCACGGTGCGTCCATCCCGCCACAACATCAGGTCCGGCTCGCGGCCCCGTCGCGCCACAGTTACATGATTCTGGTCGAGGGAAGCCTGCTCGGAATCCCCAATGGGCGGACTGTCCTTCATCAGGCACAGCGCCAGGAACGCTTCCAGAAAGCGTAACTTGTTCTGGTTGACGCCCACCGGATCGAAGGCACTCACATCCAGCGCGCGAACCTCAACATACTCAACTCCCGCCCGCCGCAGTGCCTTGGTGGGACGCTCGCCCGAGCGCGCCACGCGCTTCGGGCGGATGAAACTGTAGTATTCGTTCTCGATCTGCAGGATGTTGGCGTTGACCTGCTGATATTCGCCCCTGGCATCTTTGATACCCAGCGCCTCGTACGCCGGATGCACGGTCGAGATGGCGCGCTGCAGATCGCGAACATACTCATCCAGACTGTTGACTGACACATTGAGTCCGGACTGGTTGCGGTTGCTGTAGCCGACATCGCTCATGCGCAAGCTGGTTGCATACGGCTCATAGGCCGTATTGTTGGTGAAGTCTTCCAGGCCCGCGTTGCGTCCCCGCAGGAACGACTTGCAAACGACGGGCGACACTCCGAACAGGTAGAGGACGATCCAGCCATACCGCCGGTAGTTGCGCAGCAGGTCGAAGTAGCTCGCCGAGATGAAATCCTGGCCCCGTTCGCGGGATTCGCGGATGTCCGCGTACATCTCCCAGAACGGCAGCGGAAACGAATAGTTGAAATGCACGCCCGAGATGGCCTGCATCATCCGCCCGTAACGCAGCGAGAGCCCACGACGGTAGACGTTCTTCATTTTCCCGACGTGGGACGTGCCGAACTCGGCGATGGGAATATCCTCATCGCGCTGGATCGCGCAGGGCATGCTGGTGGCCCACAGCAGCTCGTCACCCAGGTGACGGTAGACGAACTGGTGCAGATCCAGCAGGTACTGCAGCAGCTCCCAGCTATGCGTGAACGCCGGTGTCACCAGCTCAATGAGCGATTCGGAAAAGTCCGTCGTGATGTGTACATTTGTCAGCGCCGACCCGAGGTCGCGCGGGTGCGGGGTGGTGGCCAGGATGCCGTCGGGCCGAACGCGCAACGATTCCTTCTCGACACCCTTGCGGCCACCCTGCAGGATCTGTGGCTGGCCCCCGTTGACGAGCGCGGACAAACGGCGCTCAAAGACTCGATCGATTCCTGGCCTGCTCATGGTGCGGCTACCTTACAGCCGCGGCTGCGCACCAGACGTACGTATTCAGAGGGATTGACCTTGGCCAGCATGGGGTATTTGCCTGATATTTTAGCGTGTTATACGAACGGCCCGGCATCTTGTGCCTGAAAGGAGCCCGAATCAATGATCGGCATCATCGGCGGCACAGGCCTGTACCAGATGGACGAGCTGCAGGTCACAGAGGTCCGCGAAGTCACGACGCCCTTCGGCGCTCCGTCCGCACCGATCGTGCTGGGGATGCTTCAGGGACGCAATGTCGCCTTTCTTGCACGTCACGGGCTGCACCACGACCTGTTGCCGAGTGAGGTCAACTATCGGGGCAACATCTGGGCACTCAAGAGCCTGGGTGTACGCACCCTCCTCGGCGTCTCCGCCGTTGGCAGCCTGCGGGAGCAGATCCGTCCCGGAGACCTGGCCCTGTCGTCACAGTATCTTGATTTTACGAAAGGTCTGCGCGCGTCGACCTTCTTCGGCCGCGGGCTGGTTGCGCATGTTTCGACGGCGAATCCCACTTGCAGCATCACGGCGGCGCTGGTCGCGAAAGCGGCGCGGGCGTTGGAACTGACCATCCACGAAGACAAGACACATGCCGTCATCGAAGGTCCCCGGTTCGGCACCCGGGCCGAAAGCCTCTTTTTACGCACCAGCGGCGCCGACCTGGTCGGCATGACCAACGTTCCGGAAGTGTTCCTCGCCGCCGAAGCCCAGCTCGGCTACTGCACGATCGGCGTGGCGACGGATTATGACAGCTGGTTGGATGACCCCCAGCATCACGCGTCCGCCGTCGAGGTCGCCAAGTTATTTCGTGGCAACCTCGAACGCGTGCAACAGTTGCTCGCGAATGTTGTGGTGGAAAATCAGGAGGACGAGGCGCGAGCCTGTCGCAATACGCTCAAAGGGGCGATCATGACTCCGCGGGAACGTATGACGGCAGATCAACGGTCGCTCGTGAGTTTCTTGACGGTGTAGCGGGAACCAACTCCTCCGCGCCCTGCCGCAACAGCGAGTCGACCGGCAGCGCTTCGAGCCGGCGCACCGCATATTCATAGCCCGCCGCAATGGCGCGGTCGAATGCCGACCAGTTGAGCATGTCGATCTGGGCGAGGGGCGGCTGCAACAGCAGGTCGGTTTTCTCGCGGTGGGCCGCGGTCATCGCACTGCTGTTCACCATGCCCGCGCGCCACAGAATCTGGAAAATATTGGGCCGATGCCGCCGCACGCGCAACCAACTCATGAGCTGCCAGGGTAAGGGCACATCCACTTCTTCACTGTCTGTTGTAAAGGCTCGATCCGCACCTACATCGACCCCGATGACCGGGCCGCGACCCAGCTCGCGCATGGCGTCCACCGGGAGATTATTCATGGTGCCGCCATCCACCAGCACCTCGCCTTTGTGAACGACCGGCGGGAGGACTCCGGGAATCGCGACAGAGGCGCGCAGCCACAACCACAACAGTCCGCGCCGATGGACCATGCAGTGACCGGTTGTGAGGTTGGAAGAGACACAGAAGAACGTCAGCGGCAGATCCTCAATGTGAATGTCACCGCAATCCTTGCGCAACAGCCGGCTCACCTTGCGGCCGGACACGAGCGACACAAACGGAAGCGTGTAATCACGAAGCGGCTTGCCGATAACAAAGGCAGCGTGGAACCGCTCTTTCAACTCCTCCACGCTCCAGCCTTGCGCGACCCCGGCTCCCAGGATCGCCCCCATACTCGTGCCGCCGACGAGATCTATCGGTACCCGCGCTTCGCGCAGCGCCTTGACTATGCCGATGTGCGCGAACCCACGAGCGCCACCGCCGGACAGGACCAACCCAACACCCCGCCCGGTGAGCATTCTGGCCACTCGCGAGATGTCTGCTGAGCCCGTGATGTGATGATGTGGAATCCCCGGCTGAACAGCCAGCCAGCGGGCGGCCGCGCCGCGCGCAATGCTGCCATCGTGCAGGAGAATGAGCTCGGCCCTTTGCGGAGCCATGCTCGATTCCCGCGACCCGGCGAGCGCCTGCCACGGTCCAACATTGCCCTCGGCACGAGCCAACAACAACAATGCGTCTGCCTGCCGGACGCACAAGCTGCTCCAGCGACCGGGGGCGGCATCACCCACATACACCACGAAGTCATTGGCCGTCTCTATCTTATGAAACCAATGGCTCGTGTGAGATTCAGCGCGGACGCTCCAGACCAGCTCGGTCCGTCCGAAGCGACTCAGTGCTTTGACGAACTCACTCGCGAAGCCACCTACATCGACTTCGACGCTCTGCGGCAGAAGAGTAAAGGTACGAGCGCTGTGCCGCGGACCCCGCGGCTTTGATTGCGAAAACTCCAGACGATCAACGGTGAGCCGAGCAATGCGCAGCATCGCTTCCGGATGCCGTCCAAAGACACTATTGAATGACTCACTGGAAATACGGGCCAGCTCGGTATCCCGCAGTGCAACAACATGAGCGGAGCGCGCCCGCCCGGAAATCAGGCCCATCTCGCCGACGGTGTCGCCGGCGAGGACCCGGCCCATGAAGCGCCGCCGATCACGGCTATCCGGGGAAAACACGCCCAGGCATCCACTGAGCACGACATACAGGGCGTCGGAGGTCTCGCCAGCCGCAAACAGCGTGGAACCGCCGGGTAAAGACAGCCATTCAGCCGCCTCGGCAATCTGTTTGAGAACCAGTGGCTCCAGGCCGACGAAGAGGGGCAGCCCGCTCAAGACCACGCCCAAGTCCGAGCGTAGCATCACGGTCTCTTCGGGAATGTCTCCCTCCATCCCGCATGATAGGCGCTGCGGGAGGGTACGACGTTAGTCGCGCGCGTCGATTGTTAGACCGGGGTCACAGACGCGTCAGCGTTCCACGATCGCTGTGACGCCCATGCCTCCTGCGGTGCACGCAGAAATCAGCCCGCGCCTCGCGTTGGGATCACTGGCGAGGATCTTGGCCAACGAGCTGACGATGCGTGTACCCGTGGCCGCGAATGGATGCCCGATAGCGATGCTGCCGCCTTTCACATTGAGTTTTGAGCGATCGATGCTGCCCAGCGGAGCCGACAACCCCAGAACTTCGCGACAATACTCGGGTGACTCCCAGGCCTTCAGCGTGCTCAGGACCTGGCCTGCAAACGCCTCGTGAATCTCGTAGTAGTCAAAGTCCTGCAGCGTGAGACCGGCGTCCCGCAGCATCGCCGGCACAGCATGCGCCGGCGCCATCAGCAGACCTTCATCGCCGCTCGCAAAATCAACAGCCCACGCCTTACCGAAAGTCAGGTACGCGAGCACGGGTAGATTGCGCTCGGCCGCCCACTCCTCACTCGCAAGCAACACCGAGCTCGCGCCGTCCGTGAGCGGTGTGCTGTTGCCTGCCGACATTGTCCCGCCCTGGGGATCAAATGTCGGCCGCAGCTTGGCGAGCTTCTCCAGCGTCGTATCCTGGCGAATGTTGTTGTCGATCTTCAAACCCGCATAATCAACAACGAGGTCGCTGTAAAAGCCATCGCTCCACGCGGCGGCGGCCTTCATGTGACTCTCGTAGGCGAGTTGGTCCTGGTCCTCGCGGGTGATCTTCCACCGCTTGACCATGAGCTCGGTGCTCTGGCCCATCGACAACCCCGTGCGCGGCTCAACAACAGCCGGCAGTACGGGTTTGAAGTGATGCGGCCGCAGGCCGAGGAATGGCGAGATCCGTTGCCACGCCGAACGGCCGCGAAAGCTCTGCAACAGCAACTGCTGATAGGAGCGCGGATACACAATAGGCGCATCGCTGATAGAGTCAGTCCCGCCCGCCAATCCTGAGTCGATTTGCCCCAGCGCGATCTTGTTGCCGATGAGGATCGCGGCCTCGAGACTCGTGCCGCAGGCGCGCTGCAGGTCAACACCGGGTGTTTGCGGATGCAATCCGGCAGATAGCAGGGACTCGCGCGTCAGGTTGTAGTCTTTTGTGTGCTTGATGACTGCGCCAGCCGCCACGTCACCGAGCCGCACGCCAGCCAGATTGAAGCGGTCCACCACGCCGCGGAAGGCGGCGGTGAGCATGTCTTCGTTGCTGGCCTTGGCGTAAGCGCCATGCGCCCGGGCGAAGGGAATTCGTACGCCACCGATGATGGCGACGCGTCTCACTGCTGAGCCGACGAGCATTGACCCTCCCGGAACGGGGTTTACCTGAATAATTCAAGGGATTATCGACTATTTCCATAGTGTGGGCACGTGCACAGCCTTCAACCTGCGCGCGCTGGGCGCCCCAGGCTTTCCCTTCCACGACCCGGGAGGCTATCCTCCTCGACCCCTCCCCCCGCCGTATGGATACCTCCCATGGGTGAACTCACCACGATAATGGCGCGTGATGGCCATGAATTTCAGGCCTACCTGGCGGCGGCGGCGGGCAAGCCACATGGCGCGGTGGTGGTCATCCAGGAGATCTTCGGCGTCAATAGTCACATCCGGGCGATCACGGATGGGTTTGCTCACGAGGGCTACACGGCCATTGCCCCCTCGATGTTCGACCGGATCCGAAGAGGGATTGAACTTGGGTACTCGCAGCCCGACATGGAAGAAGGCGTCGGGTACATGAAGCAGCTCAAACTGGACGAAACACTGAAGGATTTGAACGCTGCCGTGGCGGTTGTGAGGCATTCGGGTCGCGTGGGCATGATCGGCTACTGTTGGGGCGGAGCGATGTCATACGTCGCGGCTGCTGAGCTGCCGATTGCCTGTGCGGTCGTCTACTACGGAAAGGCCTCTACCTTTGCGGACAAGAAACCGCGAGTCCCTGTTCTGTATCACTTCGGAACGCAGGACACGAGCATTCCGATGGCAGACGTTGAGAAGGTGAAGGCCGCCGATCCGAAAGGCGTGTTCTACGAGTACGAGGCGGGCCACGGTTTCAGCTGCGACCAGCGCGCCAGCTTCAATCCGGAGGCTGCTGCGCTGGCCCGCCAGCGCACAGTGGAATTTTTCGGCCGCTACCTGGCCGGCAAGAAGGCTTGAATCCATGCAATTGAAAGACCCCACCCTGTTGCGCTCCCAGGCCTACATCAATGGCGAATGGGTCAACGCGACCAGTCACGCAACCCACGAAGTTCTGAACCCGGCCACCCGTGAAAAACTCGGCACTGTGCCCGACATGGGAGCCGCCGAGACGCGGCGGGCCATTGAGGCGGCAGGCGCTGCATTTCCC
>JAXDQF010000381.1:0-36071 GCA_034668025.1 Gammaproteobacteria bacterium
TGTCTTCGGAGAAGTCTTCGTGACCCGGCGTGTCGAGCAGATTGACGATGCAGTCCCGATAAGGGAACTGCATGACCGAAGAGGTCACGGAGATTCCGCGCTGCTGCTCCAGGCGCATCCAGTCAGAGGTCGCGTGCCGCGCCGCCTTGCGCCCTTTGACGGTTCCGGCCATCTGGATCGCACCCCCGAACAGCAGCAGCTTTTCGGTCAGGGTGGTCTTGCCGGCGTCGGGGTGCGAGATAATGGCAAACGTGCGTCTTTTGCTTATTTCTCCGATACTTACATCACTCAACTAAGCCACCTTTTTGGTACATGTCCAGCCCCCAGTCCCCGACCCGAGTCCCAATGTCTGGCCCGCCCGGAGAAATTCCAAGGGACACCGCCGCCGCTCGACCTGCGAATTCTAGTTCACTTGGCGCGCGACTTGCGGTTCGCATTCCCGATTAGCTGGTCGCCACGGTGCCCGTACCGCCCCGGGGCACACGTCCCTGCCTGCGCAAGTAGATGATTTGCGCCGTCAGGCCAACGATGAGAAGGACAAGAAGGGTGCCCTGAGCGCCCAGAAGAATGGGTGATTTCAGATCTGTCACCAGCGGATGACCGTCCGGAACACGACGCAGGGTCTCGGTGATGGTCGGCAGCATGAGTAGAAATGCAGTCAGTGTCAGGCTAATCGTCTCGACGTACCTCCTTGCACCCGCCTGCGCGGGACGTCGCGCGATCCCATACCCAACAAGCAGCAGCAGGAGTGTTACGCCGGCAATGACGTAACTAACCGGCTCATGCGCGATCAGAACGATCGTGACTGCGCCGATCAGCATCGAGACAAAGTAGACGGCGCCGGCCGTCGAGCGCGGTACGATCCGGCCGTAACGGGCAAACATATATGCGGCGACCGGAATGGCCGGCAGGCTGCCGAGCGTATGAATCCAGCCGAGCGGTGAGATTCCAAACATATCGAGCTCCTTCACAACGAGCTGACGGATTCAATCCCGGTGAGGTACCGGAAGCGCCATTCAGGCTCGTTCATCAGAAAGGGCGGAAGGTTGTGCACAAAGTGCGCGTAAGCGAACAACGGGTTCGTCCATTCGCGTGGCACCCAGTTGTCGTCGACATAGTCGGCGTCGGCCCCAAACTCCGCCTCGCCACCCGCCGGACAGGGGAAATAGTAGAACAGCGCCGAATCGACCCGGTGTCGACCGAGACCCTGCTCCGATGGCGTCCAACCCTTCCGGATCATGTTGTTGACCGAAATCATGATTTCGTCGAGGTCCTCCAGAGCGAAGTTCGCATGGTGGAAGCGCAGTTTGCCGTCGATGCCCGGCAAGGGCGCATTCGCGTTGAGGAGCAGAATGTTGTGATGGTTATTCGTCCCATCCGCGCGCAAGTAATTGCCGAACCCCGGCTGACTGTCCGTCAATCGGAAGCTCAGCACGTCAACCATGAACTGGTAGACGCTGTCATAGTTGGGCACGGCGAACACGACGTGAGTGATGAGGCGGGGCGTGGCTCGGAGCCGCCACCTGCGGGGCCTGTTTAGTCGCTCGACTCGACCTGGCGCATTGGAGGGATCGGGCGCGCAAACGATCGGCTTGGGTGTCCAGACACGCAGGCCCATGGGGACGCCGAAGGGAGTGACGAACCTAACGCTGTCGCCGTCGTGAGCTACTTCGACGACCTGCCTGAGGCGTGTGCGAAGATCTTCGAGTGCGGACTCGCTATCGACGGCCCAGATGACCTCCTGGACCCCCTGTCCGACGATCCTGCCCTCCTGCGGCAGCGAGGGATGGCCCAGCGGGAGTATCACCACACGGGAGCCGTTCACCAGTCCGAACTCGACGCCCTCGACGCCTTCAGTCAACTCGATGAGGCCGAAGTCACGGAAAAAACGCGCGGACTCCTGGACATCTTCAACCCCGTATACGAGGCGCTCGATTCCAATGATCGCCATTCCCACTTACCTCCAGCATCGCGTCTTCATGAACTGACACGATAGGTCCGGTGCGCGGGCGCAGGAAATCCTTTGTAGCGATATCAACAATCAGGTTCAGCAATGGATCGCAGATCACGCCGTCAGAACGTCGCCAGGCCCACCATAAGCGAGCCAGCCGCCATCCACAGGCAGGTTCACGCCGCTGACATACGCGCTGAGGTCCGACAGAAGGTAGGCGGCAGCGTGCGCCACGTCCTCCACGGTACCAATGCGGCCCATGGGCGTGCGTCGCTCGAGACGGCCGATATCGATCTTGCCCTCCCGCGCGAGGCGCTCGATCATCGGCGTGTTGATGTATGTCGGCGCGATTGCGTTGACCCGAACGTTCCTGCTCGCCCATTCGCAGGTCAGAGTGCGAGCGAGCTGCGCGATTGCCGCCTTCGCCGGGCCATATGCGTGACGGCGTGGGATACCGTTGACTCCGTTGACCGAGGAAACGAGCACGATCGAGCCGGCACCCTGCTCTACCATCAGGCGCCCCGCCGCCCGCGCCACGCAGAAGCTGCCACGCAAATGCACGTCGACCGTACGCTGCCAGGTCTCGATGTCGACCTCGAGCGCAGGTTGCACCGGATCGGCGATGCCAGCACTGTTGAAGATGCCATCGATTCCGCCAAGTACGTCGACTATCTGACCGACGCACGCATCGCACTGTGCCTCGTCGGTCACGTTGAGTACCGCCCGCCGATCCGCCGACAGCCCGGGCCAGGCGGCCGCCAGGGCAGATCGATCGAGATCCGACACGAGAACTTTCGCACCGAGTTGCTCGAACGCCTGCGCGGCACCGCGGCCGATACCGCTCGCAGCGCCTGTCACCAGGATCCGCTTGCCTGCCAGAAGCGGGAGCGTTCCGATCGCGTCGCTCACCAGTGCACCATGGGAAGGCCGGCAATCGGGCTCTCGAATGCAGGAATGTTCGTAGCTCGCAGTCCCCCCAAATAGACCGTCCTGAGGTCCGGCCCTCCGAAGGTCACACTGGCCAACCATGGGCAGATCGTCCCGCCCGAACGCATGAGCACCTCGAAGGGCACGGGGTTGCCGGTTGCAAAGGCGCGCTCGACAGCATCAGTTGTCCCAGGGTTGCCGTCGCTGAGCAACTCGAGCAGCTCGCCATCGGGAGTAATCGCCACCAAGCGGTCGGCGAAGATCATCGTGGCCCACAAGTTGCCGTAAGCGTCGAAGCAGATGCCATCGATCAGCCCCTTCCCCAGCGTGGACGGTCCGAACACCTCTCGGTCAGTCAACGATCCATCCGACAGAACGCGGAGCCGAGTCACTCGCTTCGCGGTCGTCTCGGCGACGTAGAGCCACTGCTCGTCGGCATCGAGGCGGATCTCATTCGTGAAATGGAAGCCATCAGCCACCACCCGCGCCCCGTTGGCGTCGATGAGGATCACAGAGCCATCGGCCAGAGCTGTGCGGATGGCGTCGCTCCAAGGATTGATCATCGTGGAGACCGTGACCCAGATCCGACCCTTTCTGTCGCGGAGCACGAAGTTGACCTTTCCGAGCGGTGCGCCGCCGAGGCTGTCGAGCAGCACGCTCGTCTCGCCGGTGCGGGTCATGCGCTCCAGTCGGTCGGTGCCGAAGTTCGAGATCAGGATGTCGCCGTTCGCTGCGAAAGCAAGCCCGTTTGGCAGCGTCCCCGAAAGCAGGCTGTTCGCAGCGGACGCGGATAGATCGAAATGCGGATCTGGAGTCTGCGCAACCAGCGTTTGCGTTCCGTCCGTGTCGATACGCATGACACCGCCCCTCGCGTCGGCACTCCACAGTGTACCGTCCCGCTCTGCGAGGATGCATTCGGGCCGTTGCAAGTTGTGTCCGACGGTGCGGATTGCGGCCGGATCGACCTTGAAACCGGTCAGCGAATTGGGACCGCGTCCCGACCGGATCAGGGTCATGCCTGCACCATCCGTTCGAACCGCAGCGCAAGCCAATCGCCGATGAAGCTCTGCACCGGCTCCATGTTGTCCGCACCGCAATGCTCGATGCCTCCCTCCCGTTCGGTGAAGATCTTCAGCTCGCGGTCGGGGCTGTTGACCGCCTGCTCGTAAGTCTGTTCGGCGTACTTGATCGGGATCTGACGATCGTTTCTGCCATGGGTCACGAGGAACGGCACGCGTATGTTGTCGAGGTGCCCGTTGAGGTTGACCTTCTGCATGAGCGCCATAAAGCTGTCGAGATCGGGCTGGCCCCATACCCACATAACATGGTCCCAATAGTGGGGAACCGGCATGTCGCCCTCGCGCTCGAGCCGCGCCCTCTGATGCCCGCCCCAGTCATGATTGCCGCCCCACACCGCGCCGATCGCGAAGCGACGCTCGTAGGCGAGCGCGCGCGGCGCATAGTATCCGCCCATAGACCAGCCCATCATGCCAATCCTTCTCGGATCAACACCGTCGCGAGTCTCGACATAGTTGACCGCCGCGCTCGCCCAGCGCTCGGTGTCGTAGACCGCAGTGATGCCGTTCAAACGCAGAGCCTCGCCCACACCCGGCTGGTCTATGACCAGAGTGGAGATGCCGCGCTTGGCAAAGCGATCACGCAGCACGAGTGTGACCATCTCCTTGGTGCTGTCGAGCCCATTGCAGAAAATCATGCACGGCCGCGGACCCTCGCCGCGGCCGGGAATGAAGACTCCGGACAAGTTGGCTCCCTCGTAGGGAAACTCGATCCGTGTCGCGCCCAAATCACTGTTGGCGTAAAACCGCTCCATCGTGTCGAGCATGGTCGCGTACATTGCTTTGCGCGGGGTGAAATCGCGGCTCTGCATGCGCTCCGCGGTGATGTAATAAGCGGCAGCGCGGGCATACTTCTCCGCCGCGCTGAAATCGTGCCCGGCCGCATCATCCTGCGCCGCAAGGCCACGGACACGATCCGCGAGCTCTCCCCAAGCGGAAAAGAACGCCGCGGTCCCATCATTCGCGTTGCCACCGGCGACGGCGCGAACCCGGTCGTTTGCCGGGTCGATCTCGCCCATAACCCCGCCCATGTTCAGGCAGATGTTGACCGACAGGTTCCAGACGTAGTTTCCGGGAAAGGGTTCATACATCGTCAGAACTCGACGCGGTCGCGCCCCTTGAGGCCCAACATCTCACGAGCCTCTGACGGGGTTGCGGGCTCGTGCCCCATCTCCTCGAGGATGCGCACGATCTTTTGGACCTGCTGGGCGTTCGAGACTGCAAGCACACCGCGTTCAATGAACAGGCTATCCTCCAACCCAACACGGACATGGCCGCCCATGAGCGCGGCCTGCGTCAGGAACGGCATCTGGTGGCGCCCGGCAGCCAGCACCGACCACTGGTAGCTACCGCGGCCGAACAATCGGTCGGCCGCCTCCTTCATCACGAAGAGGTTCTCGAGGTCGGCACCAATACCGCCCAGAATTCCGAAGATCATCTGAATGAAGAAAGGCTGCCGCACCAGGCCGCGGTCGACGAAATGGGCGAGATTGTAAAGGTGTCCGAGGTCGTAGCATTCGTGCTCGAACTTGGTGCCCGCCTCGTCCATGGTTGCGAGTATCTTCTCGATGTCACGAAACGTGTTGCGGAAGATATAGTCATCGGAATTGACTACGTAGTCCCTCTCCCAACCGTGCTTCCACGTGTTGATCCGCTTAGCCGCCGGGAAAAACGCGAAGTTGATTGAGCCCATGTTGAGCGAGCAGAGTTCCGGCTTGAACCTCGCGGCCGCGGCGAGGCGCTCCTCCACCGGCATCGTTGCAGCGCCACCCGTAGTGACATTGACCACTGCGTCTGTGCGCTGCTTGATAACCGGGAGGAAGCGCGCGTAGACGTGCGGGTCACCCGTCGGCCTGCCGTCCTCCGGCACGCGTGCATGGAGATGGAGGATCGCCGCGCCGGCCATTGATGCCTCGATCGACTGCTCGGCGATTTGCTCGGGCGTGATCGGAAGCGCGTCCGACATTGTTGGCGTATGGGCGGAGCCGGTCACCGCGCAGGTGATTATAACCTTCCCCATTTAGTCACCCTTCCTGATGCGCGGCAGGATCTCGGGAAGCATCTGCTGGCACAGCGCGGCGCCGGGCAGCGCAACACCGACATCGTGGCCAAGGCTCATCGCAGCCTTGAGGTCCTTGTGAAAAATCGGTGTGGCGCGGGGGTGCAGGTCCAGCTCGGGCCACATGTCGGCGGCCTCGCTCTGCGCGAACCCGGCGTGGAAAACCTCGAGCAGAACTTGGCGCGAGACGCCGGCGGCCACGCCCAACCTGAGGCCCTCGGAGACGGCCATCATGTTGACGCAGCAAACGAGTTGGTGCGCGATCTTCGCGACGGTCGCTGTTCCCACGGCACCCGTGTTAGTCACGCTGTCACCCGATACGCGGAAGACTGGCAGGCAGTCCTCCACCGCCGCCGCTGGGCCGCCCACCATGTAGGACATCGACCTCTCCTCGGCGCCCTTAGCGCTGCCGCTGACCGGGGCGTCAACAAGCGCAACTCCGCGTGCTGCGGCGATCTCGGCGGCCCTGATCATGGTCTCGGGAAGGACCGTGCTGTGAACGGCGACGATCATCCCGGGTGCGGCCCTCGCAAGCACTCCCTGTGGTCCTTCGAGAACCGACATCACCTGGGCGTCGTCGAGGACGCAGACAATAACGAGGTCGCTCGCCGCGGCGACCTCGGCTGGAGACGCGGCGGCTCTAGCGCCGGCGCGTACCAATTCCTGCACGGGATCCTCGCGCACGTCGTAAACAGTGAGTGCATACCCTGCACCGACGATGTTGCGCGCCAGAGGCGCACCCTGAAATCCCAAACCAATGAAACCAACACGCATTGTTGACGGAGGTCCCTGTGTTCAGAAGCTGTAGCCGAGCGTCGCCCCGTAAGTCCGGGGAGCGATAAGTGTCCCCAGTACCGGAATGCGGAAGAGCGTGGACGACACGTACGTCTGCGCGATGGCCTTGGTGTTCCCAACGTTGCGGACGTAACCCTCGATCGACCAGTTGCTGACGCTTTTGAGCGTCAGGCTAGCGGATCCGACGTCATAGGCCTTCTGTGCGATCAGCGGGTTCTCGAACGGCGTGAAGTACTGACTGCCTGTGTAGTTGTAGTCCGCTCGGGCGGTAAGCTCATAGTCGTAGAGTTTCCAGCTGTTCTGCGCATAGAGGTTGAAAGACACCTTCGGCGCCTGGGGCAGCCGGTTGCCCGAGAGGTCCTGCATGCCCGCGGCTACGTTGCTTGGGTCCACGCTCGTGAACGAGTCGAATTTTGCATTGAGGTAGGCGAAGTTACCGCCGAGGGTGAGACTGCGGACCGGACGGACTGCGAGCTCCACCTCGACGCCGTTGACCTTCGCCGTCGCTGCGTTCTCTGTGACGCTGGTGTTTTGGCGCACCTGCGTTACCTGCAGGTCGGTGTAGTCGTAGTGGAACCCGATGAAATTCGCGGTAACCGCGCCGTCAGCCAAGGTACTCTTGATACCGGCCTCATAACTCGTGATCTTTTCGGGCTGGTAGGCGGGTTGGTTTACTCCGAAGGTGTAGCCGCCGCTCTTGAAGCCCTGCCCGTATGTGAAATACGCGAATACATTCCTGGTGACCTGATACTCGAGCGTCGAAGTCGGCGTGAAGCGCGAGAAGCGGTCCTCGAGGTGCCGAGGGAATCCCGCGACGGGCACCAGCGCATCGCCCGGCTCGTAGGGGCGCGAGAAGTCGAGTTGGAACGTGTCGTTCAACTTCTTCTTCTCGGTACTGTACCGGCCGCCCGCGGTAAGCTTCAGCCCGTCAACCAACTCGTAGGACAGCTGCCCGTACCCCGCCAAGCCGTAGGTCTTCTGGTAGCCCAGGGAAAAGAAGGCGTCGCGCAGGCTCAGCGGGCCGCCCGTCACGGCCGAACTTATGGGGATCTGGGCGCCCGCCGGTCCGATGTCCTCGTAGAAATACTGGCCACCGGCCAGCCATGAGAGCTGCCCAACGTTGCCGTCGGCCGTCAGTTCCTGGCTGAACTGGTTGGCCTCGTCGAACAGCCTGTCGAACGCGATTTGCACACTGGTCCCATCAACGTCGGTCAGGTTGACAGAGTCGACCTTACGGAAAGCGGTGATCGACCTGAGCTTTGCCCAGCCGGTGTTGTAGCTGGCCTGCTCGGCGATGCCCCAGGTCGTGATATCGACTCTGGGATCGATGTCGCTCGCGATGTCGCGGCTGTTGAGCAGCGCGGTACCGCCCAAGGCGAGACCCAGGGGCACAACGCCAGGCTGGGCCGCGCCGAAGTAGTGCAGACCGTTAGCGCGATCGTCCTCGCGGGAGTAATCCGCAATTGTCAGAAAGTCGAGGCCATCCACCGGCTTCCAGAGGAGCGACGCGCGCGCACCAACCTCGCTGCGGTCGTCGATGTCGGTGCCCGTCACGATATTCTTGCCATACCCGTCGCGGTGGTCGTAGTGCACCGCGAATCGGGCCGAGAGTGTCGGTGCGATCGGTCCCGAGGCGGCCGTCTCGAGCTTCACGGCGTTGTAGTTACCGTAGCCGAGGTGGACGTAGCCCTCCAGATTGTCGGTCGGTGCGGCGCTGGTGACGACCACTGCGCCGCCCGTTGCGTTGCGACCGTAGAGTGTACCTTGCGGTCCCTTCAACACTTGGACGGTGCCGACATCGAACATGCCGGTGACCTGCGCGTCAGGACGAGCGATGTAGACGCCGTCTTGATAGAAGGCGACGCGTGGGTCTTGCCCAGCGACCACGCTGTCGGCACCGATGCCGCGGATCGCGATGTGCGCTTGGCCAATATTCTTGCCGAAGCTTACGTCCGGAACGATAGCCGCGAGGTCTTCAACCGTCGAGATGCCGCGCGCGCTCATATCTTCGCCGGAGAGCGCGGTGACGGCCGCGGGCGTGCGTTGGAGCGTCGTGTCCCTGCGCAGGGCGGTCACGACGATCTCCTGCAAATCGGTGGCCGCCCCCGGCGCCGTGTTGTGCGGCTCGGTGTTGGTCGTCAAACTGCCGACGGGCTGTGCGTCAGGCGCTGTCTGGGCAGACGCCGCGAATGGGACAGTCGAGGCGCCGAGAAGAAGACCGAGCTTTAGATTGATGCCCTTGAACACGAATACCCCCTCTGTGTCATTTCTTGTTGTCCCGAGCGCTGTCAGAGAAAGAACGAGAGGTTCTTCGCGCTCAGGGTCGCCTGATCGATCAGGATCTTGCGCCAGCAGATCTGGAGGCCGTCGTCGGTCCTGCGGATCCTGTCCTCGCGCTTGCCGACGATCATTTCGCCGGCTTCCTCCATTCGCGAGCGGTGTACCAGAAGCTTGCTCTTCACCACGATCTCCTGACCTCGCTTGCCGTCCTCGACCCGCTCGACGAAGACGTTGGTGACCAAGTGGGACACCCGCGAGAGCGGCTCCTCGGCCCAGTGGATCTTCGTCATAATTTGGTAGACGCGTGCCGTGAGCGTCATGCGGTTGTCATCGATCCAAGCCGTCTGGTGATCGTCCGTGGCGTCGGTGAACCGCTGGTTGAAAGGCAGGTTCTTGCGGATCGGCACCCAGTAGCGGATGTCGTCGGTAAAGAAGCCGAGCCACTCCTCGAAGTGGCGGGAGTCAATCGTGTCGGCCTCCCGGTAGAGGAACTCCTCGACCTCACGCGCCAGCAGCAGGTCCTCGACAGTCAGTGTGGTGCTCGACCGCTCTTTCAACATGTCCATTGGTTGGTCCCCCTCAATAGCCCAAGCGGTCCGCCCATGCGTGGTAGAACGCGACGTTGTTGCGCTCGGTCATCCACCACTTGCTTACCTTCCCGGGAATAAAGGGGTCCGAGTAGCTGCCGGAATTCGCGACATAACTAAAGGGCGCAGCCTGCGCAGTACGCACGCGCGCGCCCTCGGACGCGTAGTTCCAGTTCTCCATGTCGTCCTGTTCGGTCATGCCGCCAGGTCCGCTGTAGGAGATGTAGTAGGAACGCAGGAAATCCTTGGCCTCTTGGGGCGCATCCTTGTCAACAAAGAACATGCGCCACGCCTGACAGGCGCGCGGGCCGTTGGGATGTGCCATCAGCATCACGCGCGGCTGCTGCGTGTGAAATCCGGCGTTCGGGAAAATGTTGGCCAACACCAGTGGCGAGCCAGCCTTCTGCCCGAGCCGGGCGACACGGCGGCGCCAACAGTCTTCGAAATACTCGGAAGTGATCTTTGACAGTTGGTAGTGCTCACGGGGCGTATCGATCGGAACCTTCTCGAAGATCAGGCCGTGACCGTGCCCGGTCGCCGTCAAAAAGAGCTCGCCGAACGGATCACGCCGACCAACGCCCTCGCGTGGCCCGATCTTCGAGAGGTCGGTCGACCTGTGGCTGACGTTGTGAAGCGGATCGCCGCCCGAATTTTCGGACACGAACTTCCAGTTGCACGGGATATTCCACTTCTGGATGCCCCCGTAGATCTCAACCTCACCGTCGCCGCCGTCCCACGGGCCGAGGCCGTACCAGAGCCCCTCCTTCGCATCGCCGAGATAGTCCTCGAACCCGGGTGCGTCAGGGTTCCAGGTCGCCCAAATCGTTCCACGGAATGAGGCGACCTTCGCGACCTTGATCAGGCCCCAGTCTTTGCGGTCGAAGGACTCGGGGTAACTCTCCTTTTCGGGAACGCCCTTCAGGTCGCCGTTCAGGTCGTACGACCAGGCGTGGTACGGGCAGTAGAACAGCTTCGTGTTGCCCTCATCGTAGCGGCATAGACGCATGCCCTTGTGTCGGCACGTGTTGAGAAAGACGTTCGCCTTGCCGTCCTTGCTGCGCGAGAGAATGACCTGGTCCTCGCCCATGCGCGACAGGGAGAAGTCGCCGACATTCGGGATCTGGCTCTCGTGGCCCACGAGCAACCAGGACTTGCGGAAGATCAGCTCCATCTCCTGCTCGTAAATCGCGGGATCGTGGAAGATTCGGCGGCTGACGACATCACGGTCCCTGTCAACCAGCCGCTGCGCGTTGCTATTCATTGTCGCTTCCCCGATGAGATCCGATGTTCTCAGTCCATCATCGATACCGGGGCGGCGCAGGGGAAATCGTTTCTGAAAATACCAACAATCAGTCGCAGATGTTGTCGCTCGCCCGGTGCATCGCCACAGAACCGTAGCAACCGGGCACTCTGTTGGTTCTCAGCGGGTGAGCGAAAGCGCCTGCAGCGAAAAGACAGTTGAACAACCCGGTCGCTGCGGCAAGAATAGAACGATGAATTTACACGGACTCGACCTGAACCTGCTGATAGCGCTCGACGCGCTCCTGGCCGAACGCAACGTCACCCGAGCCGCGGAGCGCATCCACATCTCGCAGTCGGGCATGAGCGCGGCGCTCGATAAGCTGCGGCAGCACTTTTCGGACCAGCTCCTCGAGCGCATCGGGCGAAACATGGAGCTCACGGCCCGCGGACGGGCCCTGGCAGATCCAGTCAAAACGATCCTGTCGCAGATTCGCGAGCTGAACGACCCGTCGCACACGTTTGATCCGGCCATCGCGCGCCAGGTCTTCCGGATCTCCGCCACAACCTATTGCTGCGAGCTCCTGGCCACGCCGCTCATATCTCGCCTGCGGGAATCCGCCCCCAGGATCAGCGTGCAGTTCGAGGAGCTATCGGCGGACACGGCCGATCGCATCCTCGATGGCCAGATCGACTTCGCGATCACGATCTCCGCGCGGCTGCTCGACAAGATGCAGACCCATGGCGAATTCCTGCGCTCCCAGAAGCTGTTCACCGACCAGTTTGTCGTCGCGATCGCTAAGAACAACGCCTACACCGAGGACACAATCACCTTCGATCGACTGTGTGAGATGGGTTATATCGAGACCCGGTTCGGCGGTGTCATTGCCGGCGTGAGCGAGCAGCTCTGGCGCCAGCAGCCCAAGCAGCCGCACATCTGCGGCTGGCTGCCCAACTTCCAACTGACACTCCATACCGTCGGCCAGACCGACATGGCGGCGATCCTTCCCTCACTCCTCGTCGTGCTACAGGGCGAGCGGTACAATGTGAGATCGCTTCCAGTCCCGTTTGAGATGCCGATTCTCGAGGAGAGGCTGTACTGGCACAGGCGGAACGACAGCGATGCCGGACATCGCTGGATGGCTCAAACGCTCGAACAGGTGGTGCAGGACTTGATCATCTGACCGCGTCAACGGCGGGAGATTCTTCCGCGCGCGCCAAGTGCTCACGCAAGCGCCGCAGCTCATGGTTGAGCGCAATCAGTTCCTTCGGCTCCATTCCAGAACGCGCAAGCAGCGTCTCGCCGAGGCAGCGGCTTTTTTCTCGCAGCTCGCGTCCGCGCCGCGTGAGCGCCACCAGCACCCGCCGCTCGTCTTCACGGTTTCGCGTCCGCGTTACCAGCGAGGCAGTCTCGAGCCGCTTCACCAGCGGCGTAATGGTGCTCGACTCGAGCGACAGCCGCTCGGCAATTGAGCCTACAGTTCGGCCGTCCTCCTCCCACAGCGCACTGAGTACCAGGTACTGGGGATACGTGATGCCGAGCTTGTCGAGCAGCGGCTTGTACGTGCGGTTGATCGCCATAGACGCTGCGTAAAGCGAAAAACACAACAAGTCGTCGAGCGTCGGGATGAATGCCATATAGCGTAGCATACCACGCTAATTGATATCGCGATAAGGAAATCGCTAGACAACGCAAATCCTGCTCGATAGTATCGTTATCGCGATAATGTTTATCGTAATAACTCGGAGCATGAGCATGTCAGTCACCGTTTTGTACAGCACTAAGGCGACCGCCACCGGCGGTCGCGATGGGCACGCCCGTTCGGAAGACGGGAAAGTAGACGTTCAACTTTCGACACCGAAGGAACTGGGTGGCTCGGGTGGTTCGGGCACTAATCCAGAGCAGCTATTCGCGGCAGGTTATGCCGCGTGTTTCATTGGTGCCCTCAAGGTGGCCGGTCAACAGTTGAAGACCCGGGTTCCGGCGGACACCTCGATCACAGCCACGGTTGGCATAGGTCCACGCGCAGAGGGCGGCTTTGGCATCACAGCGGATCTCGTGATCAGCCTGCCGGGTATCGGGCGCGAGGACGCGCAGCGGCTGGTCGATACCGCACACCAGATCTGCCCTTACTCCAACGCCACCCGCAATAACGTCGACGTGCGGCTGACGATTGCGTGAAAAGCGCTCGCCCACCTCGGTGTGCATTCCCAGGGGACTGACCCGTCCAAGCCGCGCCCGCAGACCAAATCGGGCGCGGCCACCTCACATTCGTTTTGGAGCTCTCTATGTCTCAAACATCTAATCCCGACACGACGCGCGACGCTGCGGCGCGCGCGGCTCAGCGTTGAAGTCCAGGACGTGATGCCGCAAACCCCGGAAGCCTTTCGTGTACCCCCGGCGGCAGCGTCCTCACAACGCAATATCGCGGATCCCGGCTCTGCCGCCACAACGTCGGGATGATCTCCCGATAGGCCGCAGCGAGGCTGGGATAGGGAGGTGGACAATGCGGCTTCAGCAGCGCATGCAACTGGGGCAATGCGTGATAGGGCACCATGGGAAAGAGATGATGCTCCAGGTGGTAGTTCATGTTCCAGTAAATGAACCGTGAAATGGGATTCATGTACACGGTACGGCTGTTCAGGCGATGATCCAACACGTCCTCAGCCAGACCGGCGTGTTGAGTCAGCCCAAAAATCAATGTCAGGGAGCCGCCGTAGAAAGTCGGTAAGCCGACCAACATCGCGGGCAGGATGTTGTGCAGGGCAACGCACACCGTAATGACGCCGGCAAAGATGGCAACCCAGATACGGGCGATCCGGTACACCTGCGGCCACCATCGCTCGGCAATGAAGGTTTCTTCTGCTGCCGTCAGGCGGCCGGTCGCGTGCAGCATGATGTGGCCGAGTGCCGTCAGACCCCCTTTCAATGCGAACAGATTGAGGGCCAGCGCCAGGAAGTCGGGTGGCCGCATGGAGTTGATCTCGGGATCGCGGCCCACGATGATGGTATCCGCATGGTGCCGCCCGTGACTCGCACGCCAGACGCGAGGCTCGCGCAGCATCATGAAACACGCGATCTGATAGACAGCGTCATTCATCCAACGTGTCTTGAAGGCTGTCCCGTGGCCGCACTCGTGCCAGCGCGAGTCACCTGCTGAGCCGTACAACAGCCCATAGATGGTGAACGGAATTATCGCGAGCCAACTGCCCCACAACCAAACGCCTGCCGACCCCGACAGAATCAACAGCGCAATCCAGATCGCAGTATCGCGCAAAGCCGGCCCATTGCGCTTTTTCATCAGCTCGCCGAGGCGTTTGCGGGAAATCGGCGGGCTGTACCAGACAGCACTGACGAGCCCGGATTCCGCCGCTGCGCGCCCTTCCGGGCCGAGCAGACTGTAATCGCGCAGGTGAGTTGCCTGCCGCGTCACTTCGCTTCCGCGACCCGTTCGGCGACCTGCAGATTGGCCGCGGTGATGAGGGTGGGCTGCAGCGAGGCGGACCGGGCCACACCATGGCCTCGAAGCGCCACCAACGCCTGCTCGATCGCTGCACGCACCTGCTTGGCAGGATTCTGCTCTACGGTCGCGGCCATCTCACCCGATCGGATTCGCGACAATGCCTCCGGTGTCGCATCGAACCCGAGGACCTTGATGGTGCCGTTGGGAATGCGCGCCGCGCGAATAGCCTCCAGTGACCCCATCGCCATATCGTCGTTGAGGCAGATGATCACATCCGGGGGGTTGGGACCCAATGCAGTCAGAATGTTTTGTGTGACCGTGAGCGCCTGGTCACGCGAGCTGTTACCCGTCTGCTCGGCAACGATCTGAAATGCAGTGCCGCCTTTCTCCAGACCCGAGTGAACGCCCTCCGAGCGATCGATCTGCGAGCTGCTACCGGGGTCGTTGGTGATCAGAACGACCCGGGCGCCGCGGGGAAAGTTCTGGACCACCCACTGGCCGAGCAACCGCCCACCCTCCACATTGTCAGCACCAACATAGGCAACGGGCTTCTGCGTCCCCTCGAGGCGCCGATCGACAGCGATTACCGTGATGCCATCGGATTGGAGGGTGTCGACCGCGGACGCGAGCGCCCTACTGTCGTTTGGTGCCACGATGATGGCTTTAGCGCCCCGCACATCTGCCGCGCGCAGATCGGCGGTTTGTTTGGCTGAGTCACCCTGTCCATCCATGATGACGACTGAGAGTCCTTCGGATTTTGCTACCTGCTCGAAATAACGCCCCATCATGACCATGTAGGGCGCGGACAGGTTGCTGATGCTAACGACTATCTGTTCCTCACCAGCCCCTCTTTGGCAGGCTGTCATTGCAAGCCCGAGAAGCGCGGCGGCAAGCAAGCGTCCGACTGTTACCATACGTCCCCCTCCATCAAACCCGTACCAACTCCCCACTTCGAACGGACTCGGCTGCGGCTTCCGCAAGTACCAGAGCCGCTTGCGCATCATCCAGGCCTACCAACGGCTCAGCACGCCCCGCAACCACATCTGCAAAATGATCGATTTCGGCCGCATAGGCCGCGCGATACCGTGTCAGGAAGAAGTTTTCGAAGCGATCGGCTGAGGCGCCCGCTGCACCCCAGCGCTCCACGGTCGTCTCGAGTTGGTTTGCAGCGGCCAGCCGGCCCTGCGCGCCATAGAGCTCGATGCGCTGGTCGTACCCGTACCCGCTGCGCCGGGTGTTTGAAATGAGGCACACACGACCCGAGGCCGTGCGTAGCAGGATCTTCGCCATGTCCACATCACCCGCAGCGCCAATCGCCGGATCGATCAGATTGGCTGCCATCGCGAAGACCTCACACACGGGTTCGCGAAGCATCCAACGTGCGACGTCGAAGTCGTGTATGGCCATATCCTTGAACAGGCCGCCCGAGGTTTTGATGTATTCGACGGGTGGCGGACCCGGGTCATGACTGAACACGTGCATCGACTCGAGCGCACCGATCTCCCCTGCGACGAGCCGCCCGTGCAGAGCGCGAAAGTTCGGATCGAAGCGGCGCTGAAACCCCACCAGGAGCCGGTTCCTGACCGGCTCGAGCACCGCACGGGCGGCCTTCAGTCGGTTCAGGTCCAGGTCGAGTGGCTTCTCGCACCAGATTGCCTTGCCGGCACGCGCTGCGGCCACGCACAGATCCAGGTGGGTGTCGGTGGAGCTTGCGATGACAACAGCATCGATTGACGGATCGGCAAGCACATCCGCTGCAGATGAGACCGATGCGCCCACCTCGTCCGCAAACGCGCGAGCGGCCTCGGGCCGGGGATCGACAATGTATTTCAGCTCGAAATCTCGATGCGCGGCGAGCGCTCGGCCGTGCAGTACCCCAATCCGCCCGACCCCGAACAGCGCTGTTACGATCACTTGATATCCGCGCCCCGTATCGCTTTGCCAACCTATATGATAGCTTCTAGTTATCTGGTGGCATAGATTATTTCTCGTGGGTGCATGGGGGAATGAAGTGGAATCACGAGGAATTACGCTGGATATCATCACCATCGGCAGGTCTTGTGTAGACCTCTATGGCGAGCAGATTGGCGGACGGCTCGAAGACATGGCCTCCTTTGCGAAGTACATCGGAGGCAGCCCGACAAATACGGCGATCGGGTTGGCGCGGCTCGGACTGCGTGCGGGCCTGTTGACGGGTGTTGGCAATGACCATTTCGGGCGCTTCATTCGAGAGGAGCTCGAGCGTGAGGGCGTCGATACCCGGGGCGTCAAAACGGATCCGCAGCGCCTGACCGCTCTGGCCATCCTGGGAATTCGCAATCAGGTCGACTTCCCGCTGATCTTCTATCGCGAGAACTGCGCCGACATGGCGCTCTCGGTTTTCGATGTCGATGCGGATCTCTTCCGGTCGACCCGAGCGGTACTCATCAATGGCACTCACCTGTCCACGCCGTCAGTTGCGGACGCGAGCAAACGTGCCTGTGAAATCGTGCGTGCCACGGGCGGCCGCGTTGTTTTCGACATTGACTATAGACCGGTGCTGTGGGGACTCACGTCGCGCGACATGGGCGAGAACCGCTTTGTCGAAAGCGCTCGCGTCACCGAGAAACTCCAGCAAGTACTGCCCCTGTGCGATTTGATTGTCGGAACGCAGGAGGAGATTCACATTCTCGGTGGCAGCACCGACACGCTCTCAGCATTGCGCGCAATCCGCTCTGCCAGTCGGGCGGTGATTGTGCTCAAGCGCGGAGCCGACGGCTGCATCTGCTACGAAGGCACCATCCCCGACGATTTGCTGGACGGGCTGTGCGGGCCGGCTTTCAAAGTGGACGTGTTCAACATCCTGGGAGCCGGGGATGGCTTCATGGCCGGTTTTTTGAGCGGCTGGCTCAAAGGCGCTCCCCTGCCGGAATGTTGTGAATTGGGCAATGCCTGTGGAGCATTGGTTGTATCTCGTCACGGCTGCGCGCCCGCGATGCCCACATCGCAGGAGCTGCGGCACTTTCTCGGCGACCCCCACCGCCCGTATCGTTTGCGCGAGGACAAACCACTCGAAAATCTCCACTGGTCCACCGCCCGGATCATGGAGCGGCCGGAGCTCATGGTGCTCGCCATCGATCACCGCAGCCAGCTCATCCAACTGGCCGATGAGCTGGGAGTGCCGCATTCGAAGATTGAGGAGTTCAAATCATTGGCGCTGGAAGCCGTTCATCGGGTCGCCGATGGCGATCCCTCATTTGGCATCCTCATGGACGGGCAGTTCGGCCGGCGCGCACTCGAGCGGGCGAGTGACCTGCCTTACTGGATCGGCCGTCCCATTGAGCAGCCCGGCTCCTGTCCCGTGGCATTTATCGGCTCACCTGATGTCGGGATCGAGCTGCGGGAGTGGCCGCTGCGGCACGTGGTGAAGTGTCTGATCCAGGACCCGCGCGGCCAGGCGGAAGGAATCCGGGAACGACAGGAGCAGCAGTTGCTGCGCTTATTCGATGCGTGCCGCCACACGCGCCACGAGTTTCTCCTGGAGATCATCGGCGGCAAACAGTCCAGTGTTGAATTTCGAGTCGCCCGGCTGATGGAGCGCCTGTACAGCATCGGCCTGCGGCCCGACTGGTGGAAGCTCGAGCCCGCGGCCGACTCCGCAACCTGGGCGGATATCCAGCGGGTCGTTTCCCAGTTCGACCCTCACTGCCGCGGCGTCGTCGTGTTGGGATTGGCTGCCAGTGAGAAGGCGTTGCTGAAATCCTTTGCCGCCTCGGCTGCGTATCCCATTGTAAAAGGCTTCGCCGTCGGTCGCACGATCTGGTGGGAGGCGGCACGCCAATGGCTCTCCGGCACGATCGACGATGCAGCAGCCGAGAAAATGATTTCCGAGCGGCTCGCAACGCTGGCGCGAGGTTGGCGGGCGGCTCGAAACAGCCTGGTGATGACGGCGGAGGGTGAATGACCACCGTGCGCCTGACTGCCGCGCAAGCGTTGGTGCGCTGGCTGCAGGCGCAGATGATCGATGGGCCTGAGGGCGCCCAGCCCTATTTCGCTGGCGTTTGGGCAATCTTTGGACACGGCAACGTGGCCGCGCTCGGCGAAGCGCTGTATGCAGCGCGATCCAGTCTTCCCACCTGGCGTGCGCACAATGAACAAACCATGGCACATGCGGCTATTGCGTTTGCCAAGCAAGCGCGACGGCGCCGAGCGATGGTGTGTACGACCTCGATCGGTCCAGGTGCCCTCAACATGGTGACGGCGGCGGCGGTTGCGCACGTCAATCGTCTGCCAGTCCTGTTGCTCCCGGGCGATGTTTTCGCGGGCCGCGGTCCCGATCCGGTCCTGCAGCAGATCGAGGACTTCGCTGACGGGACTGTGAGCGCGAACGACTGTTTTCGCCCCGTATCACGCTACTTCGATCGAATCACGCGGCCCGAGCAGTTGTTGGTGGCACTACCCCGCGCCATGAGCACTCTGATCGATCCAGCCGGTTGCGGGCCGGTCACGCTGGCATTGTGTCAGGACGTGCAGGCGCAGGCATTCGACTGGGCCGCTTCCTTCTTTCATCAACGCCTGTGGCGGATCAGACGAGCGGCACCGGATCCAAGCGAGATCGGTGCGCTTTGCGATGCCATCCTGGCGTCGAAGCAGCCCCTGATCATTGCCGGAGGCGGTGTGTTGTACAGCCAGGCCGAGAACGAGTTGGCTCGTCTTGCGCAAGCAACCGGCATTCCCGTCGCGGAAACCCAAGCCGGCAAAGGCGCTTTGCCATGGGACCATCCTCAGGCCGTCGGTGCCATCGGGGTGACGGGTACATCTGCCGCCAATGAACTGGCACGCGAGGCGGATCTCATCATTGGGATCGGTACTCGTCTTCAGGATTTCACGACCGGCTCGCGCCAATTGATCAACACGTCCGGGAATGCCCGGGTGTTATTTCAAGTCAACGTAGAGCCCTACGACGCGGGTAAGCACGATGCGGTATCAGTGGTTGGTGACGCACGCGCAACTATCGCCGCACTGCTCGCTCGCCTACCGCAGAAACAGTTTGAGAACCGTCATCGCGACCTGGCAGCGGCCTGGCTGAGGGAGTCCGACTCTGCGATGGCCGCTCCAACAGATGCACCCCGTCCCTCCGATGCACAGGTGATCGGTGCTATTCTGCGCAACTCGACGGCCGACACGGTGATCGTGTGCGCCGCGGGCGGCCTTCCAGGCGAGTTGCACCGCCACTGGCGCACTCAAAGGCCTGGTGGCTACCACGTTGAGTACGGCTTCTCCTGCATGGGCTACGAAATTGCAGGCGGAATCGGCGTCAAGCTCGCCGATCCGGACCGCGACGTCATCGTTATGGTGGGTGACGGAAGCTATCTCATGGCCAATAGCGAGATCGCGACTGCCGCAGCTGCGCAGTTGGATCTGACCATAGTGGTCTTGAACAACAGCGGCTTTGGCTGCATCAACCGCCTGCAACAGGCGTGTGGCAGCGCGCCCTTCAACAATCTGCTTGCCGATTGCGGCTACGCAGCCCCTCCCGTCGTCGACTTTGTATCCCACGCATCCAGTCTGGGCGCACGTGCTCGACAGGCCCGCGGAGTTGCGGATTTGGAATATGCGCTCGCCAACCGGGTCGGCGGGGTGGAATGTATTGTGATCGAGACAGATCCGACGATCGCCACGACCGCGGGTGGTGCCTGGTGGGACGTTGCGGTCCCGGAGGTATCTCAACGAGACGAAGTCGTAGCCGCCAGCGCAGAGTATGCCCGGCATCTGGCAGCGCGCATGGGAGGACAAAAATGACCATCCGGTTCGGAGTCAGTCCGATCGCCTGGATCAACGACGACATGCCCGACTTGGGCGCGGACACTCCGTTGGAGCAGGTGCTCGCCGACGCCCATGAGGTTGGTTTTGAAGGCATCGAGCTCGGGGGCCGATTTCCAAGGGAACCGCAGCGGCTGCGGGCGCTCCTTGCGGACTACGATCTCGCGCTCATCGGGGGTTGGTATTCGACTCACCTGCTGACACGATCTGCCGAAGCCGAGATCGAGGCACTCCAAAGCCATCTGCTTCTGTTGGAAGCGATGGGCTCGAATGTGTTCATTGCGGCGGAGTGCTCGAACGCGATTCATGGCCAACGCAGCGTGCCGCTGACCCAACAGCCGGCGGTTTCGAACTGGGCACAGTTTGGTGAGCGACTGACTCGCCTGGCGGACTACGTCCAGGGACGTGGCATGCGGTTCGCGTACCACCACCACTTGGGAACTGTCATCCAGACTGACGAGGATGTCGAATCATTCATAGCGGCTACCGGCACGAGTGTAGGTTTCACGATCGATACGGGACATGCGGCCCTCGGCGAGGTCGACGCCGTGCGGCTGATACTCAATCACCCTCAACGCGTAATGCACGTCCATTGCAAGGACATCAGGAGCCACGTATTCGCGGACATCACAGCGACTAAACGTAGCTTTCTGGATGGCGTGCTCGCCGGGATGTTCACGACGCCTGGCGACGGCACCATCGACTTCGCACTGGTCATGAAAGCACTGGCGAAGATCAACTATGCGGGCTGGATTGTCGTCGAGGCTGAACAAGATCCGGCACTCGCAGACCCACGTACTTACGCGACGCTCGGCTTGAAGACACTCAGGCGGGATGCCGAATCAGCCGGTATTTCCAGCACGCCGCGGAAACTCTGAATCGTGTCGCGTCTGCGCATTCGACCGACGACGCCCGATGACCACGGGAGGATTATCAACATCACACCGCGCTCGGCAGGATGGCAATACGTCGGATTCGAAGTACGACGTTTGGCCGCCGGATGCAGCACGACAATCCTGATGCCTGACCGTGAAGCCTGCATTATGGTTCTCACGGGTACTGCGGATGTGACGGCCGACGGCCAGTCTCTCGGCATCATTGGAGGACGGACGAGCGTGTTTGAGGATATCGCTCCCGGCGCCGTTTACCTGCCGGCATCCACTCCTTCGGTGGTCGTAGCTCAGCACGACTGCGAACTAGCTGTGTGCACCGCTCCGGCGACTCGGACTGGTGAGATACGTGTAATTGCACCCGAGAGGATGTCGGTCGAGACGCGTGGTCAGGGCACCAATACGCGGCATGTGCGCAACATCCTCCCGGAGACGGAAGCCGCTGAGAGCCTGCTGATTACGGAGGTGATCACACCGGGAGGCCACTGGTCGAGTTA
The DNA here is from genome assembly GCA_034668025.1 of Gammaproteobacteria bacterium. Lineage (GTDB taxonomy): Bacteria > Pseudomonadota > Gammaproteobacteria > Steroidobacterales > Steroidobacteraceae > 13-2-20CM-66-19. The sequence goes on from JAXDQF010000381.1 coordinate 21,568, forward strand.
TCCGCCCCACCGACACGACGAGAACGCTGAGCCGAAGCTTACTGCGCTGGAAGAAACCTACTATCACCGACTCAACCCGTCACAAGGCTTTGCATTTCAGCGCGTCTACACCGACGACCGCAGCCTCGATGAGACGATCTGCGTGGAGGATGGTGACGTCGTGCTGGTGCCGCGAGGCTATCACCCCGTTGGAACACCGCATGGATACGAGCTGTATTACCTGAATGTCATGGCTGGTCCCGTGCGCAAATGGATCTTTTACAATGACCCCGCGCATGCATGGATCATGAAGCGATGAGCGCGATGCTGGAGGCTCGTGGAATTGCGAAAGCGTTCCCCGGCGTCCGCGCGCTCGATGGCGTGAACCTCCAGGTCGACCGCGGCGAGGTTCATGCGCTGCTCGGAGAAAACGGCGCTGGAAAGTCTACTCTCCTGAAGATTCTGTCAGGCGCGCAACAACCGGACGCCGGCGAGATTCTGCTGAACGGCGTGTCACTCGATGTTGCGCAAACACCGCTCGAGCGGCAGCAAGCCGGGATTGTCACGATCTACCAGGAGTTCAACCTGCTGCCTGATATTTCGGTGGCCGAAAACATGTATGTGGGCCGCGAGCCGGTGCGCTACGGCCTGATTGACTGGTCCACACTCCATCGGCAGGCAGCCGGGATTCTTGCCATCCTGGGACTTCAAATTGATCCGCGCGCCGCAGTACGAACACTGACCGTCGGCGAACAGCAGATGGTCGAAATCGCCCGGGCAATGACCTTTGAGGCGCGGTTGATCATCATGGACGAACCGACAGCCGCGCTCAGTTCGCGCGAAGTCGACACATTGCATCGGATCGTGCGCGAGCTACGAGGACGGGGCGTCAGCATCATCTATGTGACGCACAGGTTGAATGAAGTGAGCACCCTGTGCGATCGATTCACGGTTCTGCGGGACGGCCGATACATTGCCGACGGACGAGTCTGTGAACATTCGACAGACGATCTCATACGTCTGATGGTCGGCCGCAACGTCGATCTCCTCAGGCATCGGCGACACCGTCCACCGAGCGATGAAGCGCTGCGCGTGGAAGGAGTCAGCTCAGACCCAGGAAAGCGGGCTCGTACGACATCGCTCAAGGACATCTGCATGAGGGTTCAGTCCGGCGAAATTCTGGGCCTCGCCGGGTTGATGGGCGCCGGTCGGACCGATTTTGCTCGCATCCTGTTCGGAGCAGACAGCTGCACCGCGGGCACCTTGTGGCTGAGCCGCGACCGCATTCACATGCCGCGGTCGCCGGCAGAAGCCATCCACCATGGCATCTCGCTCCTGCCGGAGCATCGCAAGCGCGATGGATGCTTCCTGGATCAGTCCATCCGGCAGAACATGACGCTCCCGAGTTTGAAGCAACTCACCCGCTGGAAGCTGTTCGTGAGCGACCGACGCGCGATGCAGTTCGTGGAGAAGTACAGGCGAGCGCTCGGAATCGCCATGTCGAGTGACCTCACGCCGATCGGGCATTTGTCCGGCGGCAATCAACAGAAGGTGCTGCTGGCACGCTGCCTGGCGCTCGCCCCTAAAGTGCTGATTCTGGATGAGCCCACGCGCGGGATCGACGTTGGTGCCAAGGCTGAAGTGCACGAGTTGATTCGGCAGACGGCGGATTCCGGCGTCGCCCTGATTGTCATCTCCTCGGAACTGCTCGAGCTGCTCGCAATAAGCGACCGGATCGGAGTATTCCGTGAAGGACAACTCGTCGCGGAGGTCGATGGAGAAACTGCCACGGAGCAACGAGTGATGTCGCTCATGGCCATGGGCGCGGCGGCCTGAGTGGAGGCACTCACGAACGCGGTCAAACCTCGGCGTTCCGCGTCCGCGCTGGTGCAGCGCTACGGCACAGGCCTCGTCCTGCTCCTGTTGGCCATCGTGTTTACATCCCAGAACAACCGCTTTCTGTCGTTCCGGAACCTCGGCTACATTCTCACTGATGTGTCGATCTGCGGGATTGTCGCGGTCGGAATGACCTTTGTCATCATCTCCGCCGGCGTGGACCTGGCCGTTGGCTCGGTGCTGGGATTTGCGGCTATGGGAGCCGCTTGGGTGATCAAGCTCTCCGGTTTCAATCTTCATCCGGCCTGGTTCTTCGCCTTGGTAACGGCCGTGGGCCTTGGCGCGATGGCCGGTTACGCCCACGGAAAAATCACCACGGTGTTGAAGGTCCCTCCCTTTATCACGACGCTGGGCGGGCTGTCGGCCTGGCGCGGAGCGACACTGCTCATCAACCACGGCGGCCCGATCCATGACCTCGATACAGGTTACCGCTGGTGGGGGAATGGATCTGTTCTCGGCATCCCGGTGCCGGTCATGATTTTCTCAATTGTCGCCTCGGTGGGTTGGGTCATTCAACGGTATACCCGTTACGGGCGGCACATCTACGCCGTCGGTGGCAATGTCGAGGCTGCCCGTCTCTCCGGCTTGAATGTAAAGGCGCTCACGAGCAGCGTATATGTGATCGTTGGAACCCTGGCGGGCCTCGCAGGATTTCTACTCTCGGCACGACTCGGATCTGCTGAAGCCACGGCCGGAACCGGCTATGAGCTCCGTGTCATTGCGTCGGTCGTCATCGGCGGAGCGAGTCTCTCGGGCGGTACGGGTGGGGTTGGCGGCACCATCGTCGGCGCGCTGCTCATCGGCGTGCTGAGCAACGGACTGGTGATGATGGGCGTCAATTCGTACTACCAGGAGATTGTCATCGGATTGATCATCGTGCTGGCGGTGGCACTGGACTCCTTTGCCAAGCGAAGAGGATGACGTGCGCGACCTTGTCGCGAAGCCGCACTACCAACCTACGATGGTGCCGTCTGGCAGTACTGCATTCTGCGAATGAATGACTTCCTGTTTGAACGGGTGCGCTTCGCACACGCGTTCATCCACTTCGACGCCGAGTCCTGGAGCCTCCGGAAGCTGCCAATGTCCTTCGACCATGCGGATGGGACCGCGCACGACTTCGTCATACCAGGGAACCGCTCCCACCATCTCTTCCTGAATCACGTGGTTCGGGGTGGAAATAGCGAAGTGCAGCGCAGCGACTCCCGCGATGGGCCCCAGGGGATTGTGAGGCGCGACGCCGGCAGAGGCAGCCTCAGCCATCGCTGCAATCTTCTTCGCCTCGAGCAGCCCGCCGCAATGACAGATGTCCGGTTGCACGATGTTGACCGCCCGCGAGCGAAGCAACTCATCAAACTCGTGACGATCTACGAGTCGCTCGCCTGAGGCGATAGGCACGCGGCTTTTTGAGGCAACCTCCTTCAGCGCCAGGTAGTCACCGGGCGGTATGGGCTCTTCGACAAACATCGGCGAGCAAGGCGCGATGGCATCGATGTAGGCGAGCGCTGCGCTGGCAGAGGCTGGACGGCCATGGAAGTCCACCATGATCTCGATATCCGGTCCAACGGCTTCGCGCAATGACTGCATCATTCGGGCGGCATGGTCGACGTCTTTGATCGTGGCCGTGTAATGGGTGTACGGGATGAACACGGTCTTGAGGGCGCGATAGCCGGCCGCAACGACCGCCCGCGCACGATCGGTCAGGAGATCGATCTGCATCGACTCATACACGGCGCGCATGTCTCCCATACCAAGATGGGTGTACACCTTGACGCGGTCACGCACCTGGCCGCCCAACAGGCGCCATACCGGCAAACCGACCGATTTACCGAATATGTCCCACAATGCGATCTCGATGCCCGAGATTGCCGAGGTACCGATGACGCCGAGCCGCCAAAAGCTCTGCTTCGTCATCAACCGAACCAACTGCTCGATGTCGCGGGGATCGCGGCCGATAATGAGCGGTTCGAGGTCCTTGACGGCGCCATCCACCGCCCGGGTCTTCCACTCCAATGTCGCTTCACCCCACCCATAGAGCCCCTCGACGTCCGTATCGACCCGCACGAAGATCCAATTGCGCATCTCCGCGTTCACGATCCGTGTGCTCACACCTGTTATTCGCATCGACGCTTCCGCCTGTGACTCCACTGCATCAAAAATTGCCTCGAAGGATCAATGAATAGCGACGGTCGGTGATGAAATACGAGCGCGGCCCGAGCATCCCGGTAGACGTGAATTGCTGTTCCGTCTTCGTCACGGTATCCGTCAGGTTCACGCCTTGAACGCCGACCTTGATGCGATCAGTGATGTTATAGAACAACGAGGCGTCCAACTGGCCTGTCGCGGTCTGGTAGACGGGGAAGTAAGGATAGATCTCATCGACCGCCGTCTCCAGGAATCTGGAACGCCAGTTATAGGCTACGCGCAGTGAAACAGGGCCTCTCTCGTAAAAGGCCGCGACGTTGGCGTTGTGCTTCGAGAGCCCTTCAAATGGCAAATTGCCTCTTCCGGTCGACGGGCTCGCCGCGGGCGCATCCGACACGTTGGACAGCAGTGAGTTCGGCAAGCCCTGGCTGTCTAGAAACGTATAGGTCGTCGCCAGGCCGAGCCCGCTCAGCAATCCCGGCAGAAAATCGAAGGTCTGCTGATAGCCGAACTCGACACCGTTGATTTTTCCCGTTCCGGAATAGTTTGCCGGCTGGGTGATATAGGCGGTCTGCGTCACGCCGTTGTGCGTGAAGTCCTGAGGTAGGACGCTCTGATAGAAGAAGTCCTTGATCCGCTTCTGAAAGTAGTCGATGGTCACGGAGCCGACGCGCGCGAAGTACCATTCCGCGCCGAGATCGAACTGAGTGGACACGGCCGGTTTCAGATACGGGTTCCCCGCGGATGCGGTCAGCGGCAAGTCACCGGTGCTGTCTGTCAGAGTCGTGTAGTTTCGCAGGAAACCGAAGTCCGGACGTTGGATCTGCTTCGAGGCCGATACGCGCAGTTGCACGTTGTCCACGGGACTCACGATCAGGTTGAAGCTCGGCAGCCAGTTGTTGACGCTGTGCTTGGCGGTCGAGGCGAAGGAACCCTGGTCACTGAACGCCACGAGGTTGTTGTAGTAGTCCTCGCCACGACCGCAAATCGGCGGGGGCGCGGCACCGCTCTGGCAGATCTGGGCGAACGTACCCCCCAACGTGTTGGCCGGGAATTGGGTCGACCCGATGGACCGGTCTTCGGTCCGGACATAGCGCACCCCGACGTTTCCATGGACCCTCACCTGGCCCACGATCGGATCCTTGGAGCCGAAGTTGAGCATCACGTAGGCCGCGCCGGTCTTCTCGCCCGAGTCATCGATTTCCCCGGGAAGGTACGGCGTGCCCGGAATTACGCCATTGCGCTCGGCCAGCGGCGTCCAGCCGCCGGGAAAACCGCCGTTTTGTGTGATCCAGACCTGCTCGATGCTCTTGAAGTAGGCCGCGGTCTGCGCATACGTGCTCAATTGCTGCCCGCTGTAGAACCACCCGGGAGGCGCGCTCGCCTTGCCCCTGAAGTAGTTGTTGAAACTGAACAGTTGATTCTGATTCTGGCCGGCCTGATCCAGGTATACGGCATTACCCGTTCCGTCCCAGACCTCGCTCACGTATCCCCAGTTGTAGGGAGTGTATTTCACCGTCTGCTCGCGGTCAGCGTAGCGCGCCCCTGCCTTAATAGCTTGGATGAATGGAACGTCGTTGTCGATGTCGTATGTGAGGTCGCCTTTGAACGCCCACTCGTGACCATCACTTTCATCGACGTGATCCATGGCTGCGCGCGTGAAGTAGTTGGCCGGATCAGCGAAGTACTGCGCATCGGTCTCGCCGGCAATGCGCGCGTTGGGAGACGCATTGTTGAGCGGTTTATGAGGGATCGCAACAGGCAAATTACCCGTGAGGTCCAACTGCATGTCCGCAAAAGAATCGGTGTACGACGTGAAGTCGAAATCCCAGCTGCTCGTCTTGATGTATTGGCCGTCCACTTCCGCTGTGATGCGTGAGGTGGGGGTCCACTTGAAGCCGAGGGACGCATCATTGGTTACGGCGCGCTCGTACCGGTCACGACGCGACAGGTTCATCTGCATTCCGCCGGTGGGTGTCGGCGAGTTGGGCTGCCCGGAGCTGGCGGTACGCCAGCCCGTACCGGGCAGCGTGATATACCCTTTCTCGAAAACGTTGTTCGCGTTGTACTGATAATCAGCAAAGCCTGGCGGGCACACGGCTGCCGAGGCCGCGTTTGGCTCGCAACCGGCCGGATACGTGTTGTACTCCGATGAGCCGCTCTCCGTTTCGAAGGTATGCTCGGTCCAGGACCGCGTGGCCTGGGTGCGCAGGAACTGCCCGGTGAGGAGCATCGTCTTATCGGGACTCTCCCACTGGGCGGCGAGATCCGCGCCGATGCGCTTGCGATCCGTGTCCTGCGTGCGGAAGCTGGCGCCGATGGGCGCATAGGCAACATCCTGCCCCGGCAGTTGATTGCGCAACACGCCGTTGACGGTCTGCCCGTCACGAGTCTGAAAGTTGGTCGCCTGAATGCCATCCGAGCGAACTTTCAGCTGCGAGTAGGACAGATCCGCCAGCACTCCGAAATTGCCGGCACCCGTTTCCCAGGTATTGCTGATGAGCGCCGACCCGACAGGCGTGGCTTTCTTCGCAAAATCACTGTAGTTCCCTTCGATGTCAACGGCACCGTGGAACCCCATGTGATCGAGGGGCTTGAGCGTGTTGAGATTGACGGTCCCGCCCAAGCCACCCTCGATCATGTCGGCGGTCGGCTCCTTGAAGACCTCGATCGAGCTCAGCAACTCGGAAGGAAAATCCGCGAGATTGATTGAGCGTCCAAATCCTGCCGTGAAGGTATCGCGGCCATTCACCTGGGTCTGGACCTGGCTGAGCCCGCGGATCTGGATCGTTGTGCCTTCCGCGGAGAAATGATCCGGGTCGTTGCCACCTTCAAACTTACTGATGGATACGCCAGGAATGCGTTGAAGCGACTCGACTACGGATCTATCGGGCAATGCGCCGATATCTTCCGCAGTGATGGCATCTACGACGGTGGGTGAGAGTTGTTTGATCGTCTGCGAATTCGCCAGGGAAGCGCGAATGCCGGTGACCACGACCTCCTGCAGGGCAGGCGGTTCTGTTGGTTGCGATGGCTTGGTGTCTGAAGACTGGCCGTAAGCCGTGGTGGCCAAAATGAGCGCCACCGCAGCCGAGACCGTCGTTTGCAGAGGTCTCATCTGTGACCCCGCATGACAGGGTGTTGCCGGAATAGCGTGACCGCGGTGCTTCGAACCCATTGCTGCCCCCTCCCACTCAGAACGGTCCAGCGGCATATGCACTATATCTTAGGCGCTGGCCAACTTGAGATAGAGCTTAGTCCAACCTATATGATAGCGCTACCTCTTTTTTCGAACCTCGGTCACAGGGGCCGATTTTTCCCGGGCAATCAGCAGGTCCCACGGTTCTATTTCGACCCGCTGGCCCGTCCGGATTGCCTTCCCCGACAGGAGGTCCTCCGCCCCCGCCTACCTGGCTGACGAGCTGCCGGATCATGCGCCAGCTGCGGTGTGTATCTGCATCGCCGCCAGGAGCGAGACTGTGAGCCACAGCAAGCGACTCGCAGAGCAGCGAGTTGAAAGCAGTGCCATCAGGAAACAGCCAGTGGCGCCTGTCTCCCGGCCAGGAAATCAACGTGACGCGGCATGAGGGTCGCTGCCCGCTGATTGACAGCGCGGATGTCAGCCAATCGGCGCAATGTCTCCTCGTTGTCGATCAGGTCGACAACCGGGTGATATCCAGCCGCTTCGATACCCTGCCCCACCATGACGGCCAGCCAACTGGTCTCGGTGAACAACTCATCCTTGTCGCGGAGAATGCGCCCGTTCGTACGGAAGAGATCCAATTTGCGCGCGAGACCGGGAGGGGGTGGCAGCATCCGACATTCATTCCAGAACGGGGAGTCGCTGCGCTCGGTTGCTCTGTAATGCAGTACCAGGAAGTCCCGGACGTGGATGTATTCCTGAATCGTCTGTCGGTTGTATTCGTCGATCTCGGCCTGCTCAAAACGAGCCGAGGGGAACAGCGTCATCAGTCGGGCGATCGCCGATTGCACCATGTGGATGCTCGTGGACTCGAGCGGCTCCAGGAACCCGCTGGCCAGCCCCATCGAGACCACATTGCCGATCCAGGGACGACGTCGGTGTCCGCCCGTGAAACGCAACAGGCGTGGTTCGGCGAGCGGCTCGCCATCGAGATTACGCAATAGAGTAGCAGCGGCTTCGTCATCGGAAATGTGGCGGCTCGAATATACGTAGCCGTTGCCAGTGCGATGCTGAAGCGGAATACGCCATTGCCAACCTGCCGCGCGGGCGGTTGAACGAGTGTAGGGAGCAGGGTCCTCGATGCGAGCGCATGGGACGGCCACCGCGCGATCACATGGCAACCAACGGGTCCAGTCCTCATACCCTGAATGCAGAGTCTGTTCGATGAGAAGGCCCCGAAAACCCGAACAGTCGATGAACAGGTCGGCCTCTACAGTGCGGCCGTCACTCAGCTTTACGGCTTTGACGAGCTCGCGCTCCGTATGCAGATCAACTGTTGCAATCCGTCCCTCGGTGCGGATGACTCCCCGCGCTTCGGCCCAGTGCCGCAGGTAACGTGCATACAAAGAAGCATCAAACTGGAAGGCGTATGAAATCTTCGACAACGGCGACCGGGTTTGCTCGGGCAACGGGCGCAGAAACCGCGACTGCCGCGCCGCCACCGCGGCGATCGAATAGGCATCCAGCGAGGTGCTCTCGCCCAGAAGGCGGCCCTTCAACCAGAAATGCTGGAAGTCGACGCCCAGCATTGGAATGCCATACGAGCCGAAGGGATGAATGTAGCGATGACCCAGGCGGTGCCAGTCCACAAACTCGATGCCGAGCTTGTACGTTCCCTGGGTTGCCCGCACGAATTCATTCTCATCGAGCTCCAGCAACGCATTGAAGTGCAGCAGTTGCGGAATGGTCGCCTCTCCCACGCCGACCGTACCGATCTCCTCGGACTCGACCAGCTCGATCCGGATTCCGGCAGGTCCCAGCACTTTCGAGAATGCGGCCGCGGCCATCCAACCGGCTGTGCCGCCGCCGACAATCACGACCCGTCCAATGGTGCCGTTGGGATTGACGGACGAGTGACCGGTCATGAGAGGACTGTCGCGATGTGCGAACCCTCACCGGCCGGGTCTGATAGCTTCCCGTTGGCCCCACGGGCTTCCAGCCGATATTCAACGGCAGGCACTTGGGCCGCGAATGGACCCAACATCACGCTGAACACGCTTCGCCCCTCGTGCCGCGCGGGCTGCGAGCTCCACTCACGTTCACCGATCGGCCTGACCAACAGGCTCAAATCGGGTGCCGTTTCGAATCCGACCGCCAGGGCATACAGGCGCAGGGACTCTCCCGCGCGCAGCAGCGACGGCCGTGTCGGCAAAAACACACGTGACACGGGGGCTGTCTCTGGTGCGATGGCGCGCGCGTAAACCGTCTCCACGGTGGTCGGTAGATCGTTCTCAAACTCCTGGAGCGACAGGCGCAGGCGCTCGAGCGCAATCCGCACCAACTTGTTCTGCATGGATGCGAGTTGGCCGAGATCATTGCGAGTCGCTATCACCGCCTGGAACTCGAGCAATGCGGACCGCACCTGGGGTGCAAGAGTAGTCCACAGAGGTACGCCGTCGCTTCTTACGAGTGCCGCAGCGGCAGTCGCGTTACCGTTCTTGCGCTGCTCGGCCGCTTTGACCAACACAGCATTCAGAGCATGCGCGTTCCGGTAGGCATCGCAATAAGGAACCATGAATCCGACGTAGCCGGCAAGATACGCCAGCCGCTCGCGCTCAGCGGGCGTGGCCGCGCCGTTCGCCAGCCCGGCAAAACGCTCGGCAATCTTCCGTTGCTGCGCCAACACTGCAGGATCGGGCTCATTCTCCCGATACTTGAACGCTTCCTGGTAGTCCGCTGTGAGCTCAATGTGGGCGGTAAACCCACTGGCGTCCTTGCGACCGGTGTTGGTAGAGGCGATCGCATGCCCCATATCGCAGTCGACCAACAGGCTCGACAGCTGCGCGGCGCGCGAGCCGGATGCTTGCGAGCGGGCGTAGCGCGCGTAGTGATCCTTGGCCGTCAGTTTCCGGTCCCAGGCGGCTCGCGCAAAGTAGGTTGCAGTTGGATCGACGATGCGATGCCGCCAATGGATGCCGAGCATTCCCTGGCACTGCAATTGGGCCGCCCGTTGCAGATCGTCCTGCAGATGTGAGGCGCGGAACTGCGGGAACCACATCGAGGGATCATCTTCGAGCCAGGGTATCGGCCAGCGCTCGCGGTCCCCGAGCCCGGCGAACTCCTCTGCGACGGGATCCCAGCCGAGTGAATTTCCCAACGCCGAAAAGATGACATCACCCGGGAGAGCCCGATGCAGGTGAGCAAAATGGCGCGTGAAGCCACCCCACCCTGCCGCCACGAGACGCTTTCCGGGCGCATGCCGGCGCAGGAAATCGTGGGCCTGCAGAAACGCCGTCGGTGAGATCGGTACATCTTTACCGCGGCTCTGCCAGTTGGACGTCTCATCTTCCCAGAGCCACACGTAGTCGACACCCGGATACCGCTCGAGCAGATCGGCGAGACGTCGTTCCAACAGTCGCCTGGCGGTTGCAGATTCTGCGAAGCCGTCTGGATGAGTCAGTGCCTCCGGCGGCAAGGCATCTGAAATTGCGACAGGGACCTTGTAGGGCTCGAAACCGATGCCGGTGCGAATGCCCAGATCGCGCGCGAAATCGAGGCCGTCCCGCAGTAAAGCAGTCGTCCGATCCGCGATCTCCCAGGTATCCGCTGACAGCCGGACTGCATCCGACCCGAACGTGTCCCGATCAAAGTACTGTGCGGATCCCATGCGGTAGGTCGAAGTGCGCTGCGGAAGATATCCCCAGCCACGCATGGCGGTTGTCTCCAGTACCGCCTGATGACCCACGCCGGCGAAGTCGACCGACAAGTAGGATTCTGTCGGTTGCTCATTGTCAGTGTATACATGCAGGCCGAAGGTGTTGAAACGCATCCGCAGCATCGCTGCGAAATAGGCGCGGAAATCCTCCTGGTTATAGATGCTCACGCAATTCAGGAAGTCCGGCCACGGCAACAGCCCGCGCGTTGCGAGGATAGGCTTTGCTTGCCACGTTGCATCCTTGGCTGGAAGCACCCACTCGCGCGGCAGATCAATCGGAACAACAGTGCCATCGATCCCGAACAACACTCCCTGGCGTTCGAGCAGCTCAAAGACTGAATAGAGGAGACCCTGCTCCTCCCCGGCACGTAATACGGTAGTGTTTCCGTCAGAGGTGATCGCGTAGGACTCTGGCTCCGACACTGCAGGGTCCAGACGCAACACGAACGATCTTGCCCCGCGCGGCAGCTCCTGTGTTTCGCGCACTTCGGCAGCCAGCCCCAGTGCAACACAGCCGGCTCGCAGCTCTTTGACCGCAAGGCGGGATTTGAGCGTATCGGGACACTCTCGCCGCACGAACACAGTGGCGTCAGGTCGTAGCGCAGCGGCGCGAGTCTTGCCCAACGTCAGCGCCCCCGCGAAGGCGGCGCCAGCCTTCAGGACACTTCTTCGATCAATGATTGTTCGCCCCCCCTCATCGCACGCCGGCGCGACCGAGCCAGTCCTCAGTTGACGCCGGCAGCCACCAGTGCCTTCACAGACTCGTCGAAATGAGCAGACATCGTCGTGCGCGCTGCGACCACGTCCTGCCTGTAAATCGCGTCAGCGATCGCCTCGTGACAGGCGATCATTGCGGTCTGCTCTTCCGGTTCCGTACGGCTTTTCCAACCCACCGGCCACGTCTGGCGCGTGACGGGTGTAAACGCCTTGATCATGATCGCGAGGAGTGGGTTCTGGGATGCATCCGCAATAACCGCGTGCAGCGCGATGTCATGCTCGCTCATCGTCTTCGGATCCTTCAGCGCTGCGCGCATGCCCGCCGCATGCGCCACAATCTGCCTGGCCTGCTCCGGCGTGCGCCGGACTGCAGCCAAAGCGGCCGCTCTCACCTCCAGAGGCCGCCTCACCGCGAGAACCTGCTGGATAGTCACGTGGCCGGTGTACACCACGTGGTCGAGTAACATTCCAACCACGTGTTCGTCGGGAACCGAGACACGCGGTGCCCGGCCGTTTGTGATCTCGAGTATGCCCAACGCGGCCAGATAACGGTTCGCTTCGCGGACCACGATCCGGGAGACCTGTAACTTGGTCACCATCGCGCTCTCGGAGGGCAGCAGATCGCCCTTGCGCAATCCGTTAGCGCGAATGTCATCCACAATCGCATTCACGGCGCGTCCTACCAGTCCTTCGGCACTGATCCTGCTGACGGGACCGTTGAGATCCGCTGCCACTTTCACAACCTGATTCTTCACAACCTTTCTCCTGGCCCGCGTGCCGCGTGAGAGTAATCTGTCGGTAGCCACCGTTGCTTACCACCCGCCATTCACATCGAGCATGTGTCCGCTGATCATGCGTGCTCCATCACCCACAAGAAATAAAACTGCTTCCGCAACATCCTCCGGCTGGATGCGGCGAGCGAGACACTGACGCTTCAACACCCAGTCGTTATATTCAGCCGCGCGGTCGCCGAAGACGCGCGTTTCTGCCTCTGAGACGACCGCTCCTGGAGAGATCGCGTTCACGCGCACACCGTATGCTCCGAGCTCCCGGGCCAAGGAGCGTGTCAGACCGAGCAGAGCGCCCTTGGAGGCGACGTACGGAACGTAACCTTCCCACTCCCCACTCAAGGTGACCGAACAGAAATTGATGATGGACCCGGCTCTCCGCGCCTTCATCCCGGGCGCCACAGCCTGCGTCAACACAAACGCCGCACCGGCATTCACCCGCATCTGCTCTTCGTACTCCGCCACAGAAAAGGACTCGAATGGCCGGTTGATGATGAGCGCCGCATTGTTGACGAGCACGTCGATGCCGCCCACCTCTCGGTCCAGCGCAGAGACTTTTTCGCGCGACCGTTCCAGGTCCCCCAGATCCTGACCCACGTAGCGAGCAGTCCCGGGTCCTTCGCGATTGAGTTCCTCCATGAACGGGCTGGCATCTGCGTGATCCGGCCGATCCAGCAACAAGAGGTGCGCACCCTTCGATACGAATGCGCGTGCCTGCGCGCGGCCGAGTGACCCGAGCCCGCCTGTCAAAAGAACGGTTCGTCCAACGGGACTTTGTGTCACACCAATCGCAAGCTCCAGGCGCCGAATGCCTTTGCAGGCGAGCATAGCAGACCACAATCCTATATTATAGGTATACCGGACCGGGGGTGCCGTGGCTCGAATACAGCGACTGATTGCATGCGGGGACATCGTGGGCGAGAGCGCGCTGTGGTGCGCCCGCACCGGTCGTCTGCTCTGGGTCGACATTGTAGGCCGCCGAGTTCATGCGTTTACGCTGGCCTCCGGCGAACATCGGACGTGGCCGACTCCCGACCTGGTTACCTCGATCGGTCTGCGCAAAGACGGAGGTGCTCTCGTCGGACTTCGCCGTACTGTCGCCTACTGGGACTACAACGAACACTTTGAGACGCTCGCTCTGGTCGAGCCAGAGTTACCCGACAACCGCCTCAATGAAGGGAAAGTCGGGCCTGACGGGGCGTTCTGGATCGGCACGATGCAAAACAACATTGCTGCTGACGGACAACCTGTAGCGATGACGCGTTCCAGCGGCGCCTACTATCATGTCTGCCCATCCGGTGAAGTAGAAGCGCTGACGGATCGCACTTACGGCATATGCAATACCCTGATTTGGACCGACGACGGTCGGTTCGTCTGTGCCGACACATTGGCGAATAGCCTGTACGCGTTTGATCGCGTAGGTGGCGGCCTCAGCTCTCGGCGCGCCTTCGGACAACCGTTTGCCGCCGGGTTGCCCGACGGATCTGCGTTGGATTCCGAAGGATATGTCTGGAACTGCCGCGTCGGCGGCGGGTGCGTCGTGCGATTCGCGCCAGATGGCAGCGTCGACCGCGTTGTGGAGCTGCCGTGCCTGGCACCGACCAGCTGTGCGTTTGGCGGGGAAGACATGCGCACGCTCCTGGTGACGTCAGCGCGCTTTGGCCTGTCGCAAGAGCTTCGGAGCCATCCGGATCAAGGCGCTGTATTCGCTCTCGACGTGGGCGTATCCGGTCGTCCGGAATATCTTTTTGGCTGATGCCGGAGCATACGATCGATGCTTCGCAACCTGCTTCTGTCTCTTGGAATTCTCGTGAGCCCCGCCGCCCTGGTCCATGCCGAGATCGGAACGGTTGCACATTACAACATCACCGAGCGGGGTAAGGTGCTTCTCGATAACGTCTCGGGTGAACGAGCCGCCGTGACAGGGCTCGCCTCCGAGCGGCCGAGCCCGACCGGCACCGCGCTCCAACTGGATGGGCTGTCAACAACAGTCACTCTTCGGCCCATTGCACGTCTGACGGACGCGGATCAGCCGTGGAGCGTTTCATGTTGGCTCAAACTCGATGCCTTGCCGTGGAACGACACGCCGATCATCGATCAGGCGACGGCAGCGGGCCGACTGTTC